>NZ_KI421449.1:0-53050 GCF_000472665.1 Acetobacterium malicum subsp. dehalogenans DSM 11527
TATTAACTAGTTTATCTAGTTCCGTAATGATGGCGGAAGGGCCACACCTGTTCCCATACCGAACACAGAAGTAAAGTCTTCCAGCGCCGAAAGTACTTGGTGGGCAACTGCCTGGGAGGATAGGACATTGCGGGACTTTTTTTAATGAAGCCGTGCAAAAAAATAGATATATGAATATTGATTCAAGTACACTTGAAAATCAATGTTCATATATCTATTTTTTTATGGGGCGAAGCCCCAAACGTAGGCGTAGTGAAACGGAGCCGGAGTTGCACGGATTCATTAGACGGCAGTAACGTTAAGAGCCATTTGATACGAAAGCTTTTTATATTGAAGCCATCTGGCGACTGACGCGACTGAGGCGCAGCGCAGCGAAGCCGAAGTGCCGCATGAGCGAGTAAAACGGCAGTAAATTAACGAGATGTAGATTCAAGTTCACTTGAAAATCAATGTTCATATATCTATTTTTTTATGGGGCGAAGCCCCAAACGGAGGCGCAGCGCAGCGAAGACGGAGTTGCACGGCTTCATTAGACGGCAGTAACGCTAAGAGCCGTTTGATACGAAAGCTTTTTATATTGAAGCCATCTGGCGACTGACGCGACTGAGGCGTAGCACCGCGGAGCCGAAGTGCCGCAAGAGCGAGGATAACGGAATAGTTTTAAACTACTTTATTCGCAATACATTATATTTTCATGCTATAATAAAATGTATGAAATATATTTTTAGATCATCAGTTTTTGCAAATAGGAGCCGAATATGAAAAAAAACTTACCGTTGTTAATTCCGGTATTACCGTATCTGATTATGACTTCTTTGATCTTTTTTATTTTGCCCACACTGGAGCCAAGTTCTAAATATTTCTCGTTCTTTATGACGTTGATTATTCCGGCTTATTGTTTAATTTCTGCATTTATATATGGACTTAAAAATGGGAATGTCTGGTTTTATCCGATTTTTATGAGCATCATTTTTCTACCATCGATATTTATGATTATTGAGATAAAGGCTTTGATCTATGGGGGTATTTATGGGGCGATCGCTTTATTGGGAATGTTTCTTGGCAGTTTACTGAAAAAGCGAAAAGATGATGATCCAGATGCCGAGGAATAAGACCATATAATGATGTTTTACCTAAATCCCAAAAATCGCAAATCTGTAAAATAGAGCGCCAACAATGATTGTAGGACGTGATCGAATGTGATAAAATATTTGGGTAAAGCCTCAAGGTTAAGATAACATAATCCTCTGGTTTAAAACTGGATGAGTGTTTAAAATTTGGGTTCAGACAAAAATAAATAACTTAGAAGAGGTGCTAAAAAATGGATGAAGTTGGTTTCTTAGAAAAACTACGGTACAAATTTGACAACCTGATGTCAAAAGGTACAGGCATTCTGTTATTGTCCCTGGCCAGTGCGACTGCAATAATGATCGCTGTAATTTCGCTGATTGTCTGGATTACTCAATCGGGTCCAACCTCCAGTTTTACTGAGCTGTTGTGGATGGGCTTAATGCGAGCCATCGACTCAGGAACAGTAAGTGGTGATACCGGAAGCATCGGTTATATCTTTCTGATGTTTGTTACCACCCTGGGTGGTATCTTTATTCTCAGTATCTTAATTGGGATCTTAACAACCGGTATTGAAGCGAAACTGGATTCGCTGCGAAAAGGCCGATCGCGAGTGATCGAAAAAGACCAAACCATCATTCTGGGCTGGTCTGAACAGATATTTACGATTATTGAAGAGTTGATTGAAGCAAACAGCAACCGCAAGCATGCCTGTATCGTCATCATGGGGAATCACGATAAATCTGAAATGGACGATGCCATCCGGGAACGGATCACGGATATGAAAACCACGAGAATTGTTACCCGACAGGGAAATCCCATCGATATCGATGATCTTGAAATCGTCAGTTTAAACACCTCCCGATCAATTATTATCATACCAGAGGATGATACCCGGGTTATTAAAACGATTCTTGCCATCACAAATAATCCCAACAAGCGGAGTGAACCTTATAATATCGTTACTGTTTTAAGAGATCCTGAAAATGTCCAGGTAGCCCATATTGCCGGGAATAATCAGGCCGAAATAATTCTCAGTGATACATTAATCTCTCGTATTATTGCCCAAACCTGTCGTCAGCCGGGACTTTCAACCGTTTATACTGAACTGCTGGATTTTGGCGGAGATGAGATTTACTTCAGTGATTGTCCAGAAGCAATTGGCAAAACCTTTGGTGAGGTGTTGTTTTGGTTTGAAAAGTCGACCGTGATTGGAATTCAATCTCAGGGAAAAACTTATTTAAACCCATCGATGGAAACAATTTTACAGCCGGGAGATCGGATCATTGCCATCTCAGAAGATGATGATACCATCGTGGCAAATACGGAGCGGCAGGATAGGATTGACACAGAAGTAATTCTGCAAGCAGCAGTAACTGAATTGGATAATCCGGAAAAAACACTGATACTGGGTTGGAATGATAATGCTCACTTAATTATTCACGAAATTGACAATTATGTACCCCAGGAATCGATCCTGACCGTTGTTTCGGACTGTGTCGAAGATGAAGATTTTCAGATGGCTCTCAGCCAGGTTGTTAATCAAAAAATTGAGTTATTAAAAGGTGATCCCAAAGATCGAAGTATTTTAGACAAATTAATGGTTAAAAATTATGATCATGTGATCATTCTGTCAAATAATTCTGCGCTTGATGTGCAGGAATCTGATGCCAACACGCTGGTGGTACTGCTGCAGCTCCGGGATATTTCTGAAAAACTCAATTGCCGTTTTTCAGTAGTTAGTGAAATGATGGATTTTAGAAATAAGAAACTAGCGGAAGTGACGAAGGTCAACGATTTTATTGTCAGTGAAAAACTCATCAGCTTGATGCTGACGCAGGTTTCGGAGAATAAGATGATCAATACGGTCTTTGAAGATTTATTTGATGCTGATGGGTCAGAACTCTATATTAAAAAAGCATCAAAATATATTAAACCGGGCTCAACTGTCAATTATTATACCCTGGTTGAAGCGGCAAAAAGAAAAGGCGAAATTGTCATTGGCTATGTGATTGCGGCAGAACAGAAGAACGCTCAAAAGGATTATGGTATTTATATTAATCCGGTTAAATCAACCGTAGTTAGTTTAGGTGAAAAAGATGGCTTAATCGTCATCGCCGAAGATTGAAAATTAGGATAAGACACCAATAGCAATGTAATAAACAATCGTTGAAAAAATCTTTCGACGATTGTTTTTATCGTTAAAATACCTGGATTGGTGATTGCACTTATGGTGAGTGAATACTGCTCAAATAATTAAAAGGGGAAAAATGATGATAACACAAACTTCGTGTCGGATACTGTCATTTAAAAAAGAGAAACTGACCATGTGTGAACAAAAAATAGGGGCAGAAAAAGCGGTTGTGATCATCCCGGAAATTTACGGAATCAACCAGTATATAAAAGACTGGGCAAATTTTTTTAAACATCAAGGTTATGATTCCTATTGCGTGGATCTGAGTGGTCGAAACCATGTTTATGGGTATGCAGAAAGTGATCGGGCATATGATAATTTCATGATGGAAGTTGGCCTTGATCGATATACAGAAATCGCCGTCAATGTTGAGAAACTAAAAGATCATTATAAAAAAATCATCATTTTTGGATCAAGTATCGGTGCGACCATCGCCTGGCGATTGACTGCGAACCGCTGTTGTGATGGAATGATCGGCTACTACGGATCACGAATCCGGGACTATCTGGCGATCAACCCGGTTTGCCTCTGTTTGCTGATATTTCCGGAGCTGGAAAAATCCTTTGAGGTTCAGTCGATTATTCCAAAACTTGGACAAAAAGACAGGGTGGAGATGTTTATTGTGCCGGGCAAACATGGCTTTGCAGATCCCTATGGTAAAGATTTTAACGAGTTATCGAGAAATAGGGGTCTGGATATGGTAAAATACTTTTTAAGAAAAATAGAAGATCAATAAGTGTTTTGAGAAAAGAGGTTGAATCATGAACGAGACCGAAATTTTACAGGAAATGACTGAAAAAGCGGCAAGTATTGTTTTTTTTGGTGGAGCTGGAGTTTCCACTGAAAGCGGAATCCCGGATTTCAGAAGCGTCGATGGGCTGTACAGCCAGACCTATCAATATCCGCCGGAAACGATTCTTTCCCATGAATTTTTTATGAATAATACTGAAGAATTCTATCATTTTTACCGTAATAAAATGCTGTACCTGGAAGCTAAACCAAATGACGCCCATGTAAAATTGGCAGAATTGGAAGCCCATGGGAAATTGAAGGTGGTGATTACGCAGAATATCGACGGTCTTCATCAACTGGCGGGCAGTGAGCAGGTGTTGGAACTCCATGGCTCGGTCCATCGCAATTACTGCATGCGCTGTCATCAATTTTATCCGGTGCAGATGATCCAGGAAAGTCAGGGGGTGCCTAAATGTAACTGCGGCGGAACCATTAAACCTGATGTGGTATTGTACGGCGAAGGCCTGAATAACGATGTAATGAGTCAGTCGGTTGCGGCTATCAGAAACGCTGACGTACTGATTATTGGCGGGACCTCTCTGGGTGTTTACCCGGCGGCAGGACTCATCGATTATTATCGGGGTAAAAACCTGGTGCTGGTAAATAAATCCTCAACCCCGATGGATTCCCGGGCAAATTTGATCATTAAGGGAAGCATTGGGCAAGTATTCAAACAACTGAAATGGAGTGAAAACTAAATAACGGCGATGGATAGTCAAACTGAACTGAGATACCGACAGAGCAATCGGTTATTAAGATTACTGCTGGAAAACCACACGGTGGAAGAGGTCGTAGAAACTATCAGTTATCTGATGGAAAAGCCAGTCCTTTTTATTGATATCAATTTTTCCATTCGCGGCATGAGCCGAACCGATGAAATTACCGATCCTTCGTGGAATTTTGCCATTTCAAAAGGATTTTGCAGCCACGAGTTTATTTTTGAAATTGTCAATATTGAAGAGGTCAAACGTTTTCCCAAGGAACGGACACCCTATGTGGTCGGTTTGGAAAGTGATGCAAAAGTACTCGTATCACCGGTGATCATTCGGGGTAAATATGCCGGTGCGATGGTGATGTTTTTTGAAAAGGCTGAAGTGACAAATCAGCATTTAGAATTACTGCTGCTGGCCAACGAGGTACTGACAGAAATTATTTTAAAGATTCCAATGTACAAATATATTCGCGGCAACATGAACGAGGGAATCCTGATGGATCTGATTGAGGGCCGAGACAAAGAAAATGCGGATTTTAAGTCATGGGTCCTGGAATCAGAGCTTAACACCAGCAATAATCTGTGTGTACTAGTCTCTGAACAGAATGATGCCAACCTCTATCAGGAGGTCATTAAAGATTCGTTGCGAGATGATTTATATCTGGTTTTTCCGAAATCTCATGCCATTTTTTATGGTAATCAAATGGTCATTTTATGTACGGAGCTGGAAAAGGCAAAAACGGATAAGGGAATCAGTCGTTTGAAGAATTTTATCGAAAAACATGCTTTGCGAATTGGGATGAGTGATTTTTTTCAGGGGATTGAAAATTTTCAAAGTTATTATTTGCAGGCTGGAGCAGCTATTCGCATCGGCGCAATGATCCATGATCAGAAGCGATTTTTTAATTATGGTGATTATAAGTTTTTTCATCTGCTTGAGAAGATCACCGGTAATGCAGGAAATAATCTTAAGGATTTTGTCCAAAGTGGTTTACTGACGCTTGAAAAGTACGACCGGCAGCATCAATCAGAATTGTTCTATACGTTAAACACGCTTATCGATTATGGCTGTAATTACAAAGAAACTTGTGAAGCCCTCCATATTCATCGCAATACCCTCAGTTATCGGATTGATCGAATCAAAGCCTTGACACAGCTGGAACTGACAGCCCCTAAGGTTCAGTTTGATTTGGCGTATTCGTTTCGGATTCTGGAATTTCTAAAACAGCAGTAAAATTTTATACTGGATCCGTCATAGGACTGTCTGAGCAATTGAGTAGGGATAATGATTCTAGGAGCGACTGTAGTCTGTGCATAACGCACAGATTCATATCGATATTTTGTTAATCGGAGCTGATGCTTTTTTCTGGCAAATAGCGTATTCTAACACATAGGGATTGTGACCCCTAATTTGGATAATGTAAAGTCCATATTAACCCCTTAATCTAAGAGAGCTCAGGCTCTTTTTTGGTTTTTTCAAAAAACTTATTATTATGATCATTCGATTCGAGTGGCAGTACCGCAGCACCGGATAGCAAGGGAAGATCCTTGTGAATGATGCACAAATGATGGCCGATATTTTGGCAATGGCGACCATAGCAAAAATTTGTCCTTCTTGTTAAACTGATCGTGTAAACATTACCAAAGCCACTCGATGGACCCATGTTTACAAAAATCTAAATTTTATTTAAAAGGAGAAAGAGATGGATTTAACATTATTAATTGCTGCTTTTGGCGGCGGGTTGTTTGCAGCCGCCATCGGCGGGGTGCCATCATTTATTTTTACCGGGTTAACAGTAGTTGCCGCAATTTTAGCCGGAGATTTTGGTGCCCCAGCCATTGGCATCGTCAGCTTTGGATCATGGTTCTCGCCATGTGTTGCTTTTGCCGGTGCGGTAGCAGCCGCCGGTTATGCTAAAAAAATCGGGAAACTGGAAGTTGGCGGAGATATTATCACGCCTCTGGCAGGATTAAAAGATGCTTCAGTTTTACTGGTTGGCGGAATCTTTGGTATTATTGGTTACTTATTAAACTTTACCGTCGGCTCACTTATTGGAGCAAATGTATTTGGGTCAGCAGCCTGGACCGACACCGTTGCTTTAAGCGTGGTCATTTCAGCGATTCTAGTGCGATTGCTTTTTACCAACTCCGGATTAACCGGAAAAACTCCAGCTGGAGTGACACGACATTATCTGCCCCAAGGCTCCGACTTGATTTTTACCATCGTTCTGGGGGCCGGATTTGGTATCCTGATTGGTGGAATTGTGGCAGCCTTCGGAAATATGGCATTGGCCGGTTCCGATGAAGCCGCTTATCTTTTCTCACAGATGGGAGGCTTTGCCTTTGGGATTGCCGCATTTGGATTGGTCTTTGCCTGCATGGGACTGCCTTTCTATGGTTGTCATCATATCGTTTTACCTGCCGCGTCAACAGCCATTGTTGTTTTCTCAGGGACATTAAGCCCAGTGGCAGCCATTATTGCGGCCGCCATCACCGGTATCTTAGGCGCATTAATCGGCGAGTTTGCCGGGTTAACCTTTAACAGCTATGCAGACAGCCACATCGACCCACCGGCCTGTACAATCTGGGTTTTACAATTGATCAACTTTTCAGTACTGCCTTTAATTTTACCTTCTATTATGTAATTTAATCATCGAGTGGTGTCGGCTTTTGCCTAGGCAAAAGTCTGAGGTTGTCGACAAACTACCGTACCGACCAATTGTTAATCTGTTGTTCGCCGCGCTATGCGAAATCCGCTACGCTCCTTTCGCATTAGTCGCGAGCAGTCGCCAACTACAAGCAAGCTTGTGATTGGCTCGTTGCTTTCGCGAAGAATCGGACAGGCTTTGCCGTGTCCGCTCCGATGCGTACAACATGATGTAACAATTGTCGGTACTAGGTTATCTTTTTTGACAGTCTGAGACTTTTGCTTAGGCAAAAGTCTTTTTTTAGGTTGATGATGATTATCTCAAAGATAAATTCCGCTGTAAATTAACCACAAAATCCTGGATGTTGGTGATGATCGACTTCGAGCTGAGGCTGCCCCGATCCTTGAGCTTATTGACCACAAATTCGGAGATATCCACCGTATAAAAATAAACTGGCCGAATCACACCGTCAACCACCTGGTAGGAAGGGGTCATGTTGCCGGTGGCAATGGTATGGAGCTGGGTCGCCAGACAGATGATCGTAGTGGCTTTTTTGGTGTGCACCCGCAGGGCATCCTGGGCGCTGTAAACATCAGCATAGACGCCAGGTAAAGGCCCATCATCGCGAATCGAACCGGCTAAAACCATGGGGATATCATTTTTAATACAGGAACTGACAATCCCGTCTGCGATTTTATATTTTTCAATTAAATTTTCCAGAGAACCGCAACTCCGCGCCCGATTGATCGTTTCGATATGATGATAGTGGCCCAGTGACTTATTTTCTTTGGAATAGATGTCCTGACCCAGGGCGGTGTTAAAAAAGTGGGATTCCAAATCGTGGGTTGCCAGGGCATTCCCGGCAAAGAGGGCATCCACATAGCCCATTTCCACCAGATGGGTCATGGCATTTCGGGAATCCTGATCAAAGGTTACCGCCGGGCCGAGAACCCAGAGAATATAGCCATTGTCCCGCTCGAATTCCAAGAGTTGATAGAGTCGGTCATAGTCCCGGGAGTAGGCGGTTTCCCGGGAATTGGAGGTACGAAACGAAAAATTATCACCATCTGGCTGCTTTTTACTGAAGGCAAAATGATCGACATAAACACCGTTTCCGCCATCCTCATGACGTCCGACCACCACTGCATCGCCTTTTTTGACGTTTCTGAATTCGATGGCACGGGGCCGATCATCGGCAATAACAACCACGCAGTCCATCCGACTTTCAGCCATCAGTTGCCAGTTATCATGGATTTTAAAATACTCAGGAAAGATGGTGGTGGCATAAAAGTTTTCCGGAACCACCCCATCCATAGGAGCTGGCATCGTTCGGACGCTGGGGGCTTTGACAAAAAAGGTTTCGCTAAAATCAGGAGTTGTATAAGTGGGTAAAGTAAACATGGACGCACCTCGTTATAAATTTTATCGTAAATTATTTTATTTATTATACCATATCAAAGTTGCCGATGGCACCGCAAGTGGTAATGGCTGAGTGAATAAAAAAATACCACCATGATTAATCGGTCCGGATTAATCATGGTGGTGTTTTTAAAACTCAGTTCAGTTATGCTTTTCAGGTAATTCGAAATGGGGTTTTTCAAAATCGAAGAGTTTTGTCGCGTCGGGTTCGTTAAGCAGGAAGGCTTCCATTTCATCACGTTCCATTGGCGGAAGTTCTTTTAAAATTAAACGGATACTCGCACCGGTGGTTTGATTAAAAACAGAAAAAGCCTGTTTTCCGCCTTTTATAAAAGATAAATTGCCCTTTTCGCCAGTGCACTCCAGCACCACCCGGATGCCGTCAACACTGCAGGACTCATTCTCAGCGACGCAGACAATCTGATCAGCTCCGGCCAGATCAAGGGAAAGCGCTTTGATGGCTTCCAGCGAAGCGCGGACACCAATCGCCAGGCCGGGACAGTGATGTCCGTGAAAGGTTACACATTTTTCCCATAATTCGACATTCATTTATTAGCTCCTTTCGATAAAACAGGAGACCCACAGTTGTGGGTCCCCCAAGTTGCCAGTCCGATCGGGTTAGTTCTTAAAGCTGTGAATTGGGGCGGGAATCTGTCCGCCACGATTTACAAAAACCGAACAGTCATTTTTATTGACCGGCATAATTGGGGCCCGCCCCAGAAGTCCGCCAAATTCGGCGGTATCACCAACATCTTTACCATAAACGGGAATGATTCGAACACCGGTGGTTTTATTATTGATGACTCCGATAGCGGCCTCATCAGCTAAGATACCGGAAATGGTGGAAGCTGGTGTATCACCGGGAATGGCGACCATATCGATACCAACCGAGCAGACACTGGTCATCGCTTCCAGTTTGTCAAAGGTCAGGGCGCCACATTCTACCGCTTCGATCATGCCTTCGTCTTCACTGACCGGGATAAAGGCCCCGCTGAAGCCGCCCACTGAGGTGGAGGCCATAATACCGCCTTTTTTTACGGCATCATTGAGCATCGCCAGAGCTGCGGTGGTACCATGGGTGCCACAATGTTCCAGGCCCATTTCCTCCAGGATTCGAGCTACACTGTCGCCGATTTCTGGGGTTGGAGCCAGGGACAGATCCAAAATACCAAAGGGGACATTCAGGCGTTCAGCTACCGTTGTACCAACCAGATGGCCGGCCCGGGTAATTTTAAAGGCGGTTTTCTTGATGATTTCGGCCATTTCGCCAAAGGATGCATCCTGGGCTTTTTCAAGTGCCCGTTTGACAACACCGGGACCGCTGACTCCAACATTGAGAACTGATTCGGCTTCGCCGACGCCGTGAAAGGCGCCCGCCATAAAGGGATTGTCTTCGACTGCATTGGCAAAAGCCACAAACTTGGCACAGCCGATGGAATCGGCATCCCGGGTCAGGTAGGCGGTTTCTTTAATCACTTCGCCCAGCCGTTTGACGGCGTCCATGTTAATACCAGCTTTAGAGGAACCAAGATTGACAGACGAACAGACGCAATTGGTGGTGGCCAGAGCTTCAGGGATGGAATCGATGAGAATCCGATCACCTTTGGTGAACCCCTTAGGGACAAGGGCCGAAAAACCACCAATGAAGTTAATCCCGACGGTTGCGGCGGCAGCATCGAGGGTTTTGGCATATTCAACATAATTAAGATCATCGCTGCTGCCGGCGATGAGCGCAATCGGGGTTACTGAGATCCGTTTATTAACAATCGGAATTCCCAATTCATTTTCAATCCGTTCCCCTTCTTTGACCAGGTTTTCGGCCAGACGGGTAATTTTTTCATAGATTTTCTGACGACTTTTGGCTCCAGAGGAATCAATACAGTCCAGTAACGAAATTCCCATCGTGATGGTCCGGATATCCAGGCGCTCTTTTTCGATCATTCTAACCGTCTCGAGGACGTCTTTAAACATTGCCATAATCGGGCCGCCTAAATGGTGTGCATGGCATTGAAAAGATCTTCATGCTGAATACGGATCGACATGCCAATGGTTTCGCCCACTTCTTCAAGGGCGGCTTTCAGGATATTAAAATCAACTGACATGTTGGTCATATCCACAAGCATGATCATGGTGAAAAAATCATGCATAACTGTCTGGCTGATATCTTCAATATTGACACTGTTTTCGGCCAAAATCTTCGATACATTATAAATTATTCCGGTGCGGTCTTTTCCAATAACCGTAACTACTGCTCTCATTTTAAATAACTCCTTAATTTTCATTATTTTATTAGTTTAAACCAAAACCCGGACAATCACAAGTTATAATGTAGAATTTAAGAACAAACATGCTGGTGAATTTATTTTTAAGTTTTTTGATATAAAATTAATACAAATGATGGGAATTTTTAACAAAATAAATCTTTGATTTTTGCTTAATAGCCGGTTTCGCAACTTGTGAAGGGTGGTGGAGTGTGGTATAATGTGGAAGAAAATGGAAGAGCAAAGTAAGAAGGAGGGGGATCTGAATGTTTTTTGGAGAGTATGAACATAATATCGACGACAAGGGACGATTGATCATTCCTTCAAAATTCAGAGAATCTCTGGGCGGAGAATTTGTCTTAACAAAGGGACTGGATTGCTGCCTGTTTGTTTTTTCCATGGAAGAATGGGAAAATTTTGAAAGTAAATTAAAATCTCTGCCAGTATCAGATAAGGATGCACGGGCATTTACCCGATTTTTCTTCGCCGGTGCCGCCGATTGCGAATTGGATCGCCAGGGCCGGGCAAGTATACCACTGTCCTTGCGCAAATATGCAAAAATAACAAAAGAGGTGACCATTATCGGAGTTTCAAATCGCTTGGAAATTTGGGACAGTCAACTGTGGTCCAGCTATAACGATAACGATGACTTAAATTATGAGGACATTGCCAATAACATGGCAATGCTGGGAATATAAATGAAGCCACAGACATTTTCACATACCACCGTATTACTGCGGGAATCCATCGAAGGCCTGGACATTAAGTCAGACGGCATTTACGTGGATTGTACCCTGGGCGGCGGTGGTCATTCCCAATGGATTTGCGAATCATTGGATGAAAACGGCATTTTGGTCGGTATCGATCAGGATGATTATGCTTTGGCTTATGCCAAAAATCGCCTGGCAGATTTTGTCTGCCAACGTCATTTTGTAAAAAGTAATTTTGCCAGTTTAGCCAAGGTTCTAAAGGGCCTCCATCTCTTTGGAATCGACGGTATTCTATATGACCTCGGGGTTTCGTCATTTCAACTGGATGACGATACCCGAGGCTTTTCTTATCATAACGATGGTCCTCTGGACATGCGGATGAACCAGTCGGCGGAGTTAACTGCCGAAATGGTAGTAAACGACTATGCGCCCGGGGAACTGAAAAAAATACTGTTTCTATATGGCGAAGAAAAATTTGCCAGCCAAATTGTCAAATCGATCGTTAAAGCCAGAACGCTTAAACGAATCACCACCACTTTGGAGCTAAGTGAAATTGTCAAGAATGCTTATCCTCCCAAAGAACGTTTTAAAGAAAAACATCCCTCCAGAAAAACATTCCAGGCCATTCGGCTGGAAGTCAATGGGGAGTTGAAAATATTGGAAGATGCCTTGACCCAGGGACTTGAAGCCCTGAAACCGGGCGGAAGAATGTGTGTCATTACCTTTCATTCGCTGGAGGATCGGGTTGTCAAGCATCTCTTTAAAAACAAAGCCAATCCCTGCACCTGCCCTTCGGATTTCCCCCAATGTGTTTGTGGAAAATTACCGGAAGTGAAGCTAATTTCCAGAAAACCGATTGTTCCGGGGGCTGATGAGACTTCAGAAAACCGGCGTTCTCGAAGTGCAAAACTGCGGATTGTTGAAAAGCTGGGAACAGAAAGTTAAATAAAGGAGCGTTCCATGGCGACCACACAAAAAAGAGTGAAAATGCCCAAACAAAAAGAAAAACATATGACTACAAGCTCTTATGTTATGCTCATTGGCTTAATTGCGTTTGTGGCGATGATTGGCATATTATTTCAACATGCATTGATCACCGAAAAGAACACTGAAATTCGCGAACTCCAGAAAACCCTGGAGGATGCCATACAGGTCAATGACAGTAAAGAAGGTCAGTTGGTAACCAATATGAATCTGCAATCAATTGAGGCTCAAGCCAGAGGTTATGGTATGACCGAGCCGGTTCAGGAACAATATCGTCGCGAACTGGTGACCGAAAAAAAGGAAGAGTCGCTGATGACAGATTCACAAATTGTCAGGAGCTGGTTTGAAAATTTGTTTTAAGTTAGGGTTTATTTAAGCTGAATCAGGTAAGCTTAACTGAATAAAAATTTGGAGAAAAAATGTGAATATAAAAAAGAAGGCACAACGAGAGATTGGACCGGTCGGCAAACAGAATCGAATCATGATTGCCATGGTTGTACTTTCATTGTGCTTAATTATTGTTATTGGAAAATTGTTTTCCCTGCAAATTGTCAATTCAACTGGAAAATATGAAAGGCAAGTGGACCAACTAGTCGAAGAAGTACCAATTAAGGCATCACGCGGGGATATTTATGATCGGAACAAAAATGTTCTGGCTAAGGATTCTTCAGCCACGGCGGTCAACGTGATTCCTTATGAGGTGGAAGATCCCGATCGGTTAGCCAAAACATTAAGCAGTAAACTGGGTTTGAAGGTTGAAGATGTTCAGACAAAGATCTCGGTTCTGGAAAATGACATTGTTGAAGTCAAAACCGGTATCAGTCAGGGCGCCGCAGTTATTGTGCTCAGCCACAATTTTGCCGGCGTAACGATTGAAGAGGGGACTTTGTATTTTGAGCCAATCAGTATCAAAGATCCTGAAGCAGTGGCATCGGCTATTTCTAAAGATCTGGATTATGATTATGAATCGCTTTATGACAAAGCCACCCGAAAAGAAAATCAGCCAGTGCTGATTCTTGGAAAGGTCGATAATGCCCTGGCCCTGGAAATAAGGGAATCGGAAGCGATCAAAGATGAGGAAGGCGAAATCGAAAGCTATAACGGTATTGAATTGCTGGATGATTACCGGCGTTATTATACCAATGGTAACTTTGCCTCCTACATTCTCGGTTTTACCGGGACCGATTACAGCGGGCTCTACGGTGTCGAAGCAACCTATGAAGATGTGTTAAGCGGCGAAGACGGGGTTGTTTATTTTCAGAAAGATGCTGATGGCAATCAGATTCCTTCCCAGACTAAGATTCTCAAAGAACCGGTTCAGGGCGAGGATATCGTCTTAACCATCGACAGCAATATTCAGCTGATGGCTGAAAAGGCCGTGGAGGAAGCCGCAGCAACCTGGAAAACCAAAAGTGTTACTGCTATTGTAATGGAAACAAAAACCGGAGAAGTGGTAGCCATGGCGACCACCCCGGATTATAATCTTAATGATCCGTTTACTCTGGATCCTAATTTTGTAGCGACTCATGCAGCCGATCTGACTGGAAAAACAGAGCAGGAAAAACTGGCTGAGATGTATAAGAACCAGGCCGTCAGTTTTATCTACGAACCAGGTTCCACCTTTAAAGCCCTGACCGGGGCGGCGGCCCTGGAAGAAGGGGTTATTACCCCGGATACGGTGGTTTATTGTGGGGGATCAATCCAAATTGGGGATGCCGTCATAAACTGTGCGACTGGCCCCCACGGCAGTATTACGGTATCGGATGCTATTGCCCATTCCTGCAATCCCGGGTTGGTTCAGATTATTGAAAAATTGAATCCCGATGTTTTCTACCAGTATGTCTATAATTTTGGCCTGGGAGAAACGACCGGGATTGAACTCGATGGCGAAGAAGCCGGAATTGTCAACCGTTTATCCACTGCCAACGGTGGCGTTAATGAAGTTGATTATGCCACCTTTTCATTTGGACAGGGGTTGGCGGTTACACCGATTCAAATCGTCAGCGCCTTAAACTGCGTTGTCAATAATGGCTATTATGTAAAACCGACGATTATCTCCAGTGAAACCAAGGGGCAGGCAATTGAATCGCCCAAACAGATTATTTCAAAGGAAACCTCGGCAGCGACCAGAGAAATCATGCGTAAGGTGGTCGGTTATGATGCTGATATGACCGCTCTTTCAGAAGGTTACAGCATCGGTGGAAAAACGGGAACGGCTGAAAAATTCATTAATGGTGAATATTCCAGTTCCAAGTACGTTACTTCCTTTTATTGCTTTTCGCCAGTTGAAGATCCCAAATATTCGGTTTATGTAGTATTAGACGAACCGGCGGCCGGCGCTTATGGGAGTACCAGTGCAGCGCCAACCGCCATCAGTTTAATAAAGCAGGCTCTCAATTATAACTCGGCAGACACCACCCTCAGTGGTGCTGCTACTGAAGAAATTCAAAAGGGGACCATCACAGTTCCCGATCTGGTCGGTCAAAATATTGATTTTGCAGCCAGTATTCTCAATGAAAAAGGAATAAAATATGTCGTTGATCCGGCCACCAGTGGCACTATGGTTGTCAATCAAAGCCTTCCCACCAATTCGGTCTATGATCCGAATACAGAATTGATTCTGGCTTTGGGCAATGCTGACAGTGCGGCCGCCGGAACGGTAATTGTTCCCGACTTAAAAGGACTATCAATTCAAAGTGCCAATGAAATCCTCACTGGATTGGGACTTAATCTTAAAATTACAGGTAATGGTTTTGCATCAAGTCAAACTCCGGCAGCAACAACCGTTGTGGATAAGGGCAGTGACGTCAGCGTAACGTTTACCCCATAGTAGAGTAACAGAAAAGCGAGGGGGAAATTCCTTGCTTTTCTTTATGTTCAAAGTTTGATATAATATCAGGGTCTTTTTGGACAGCGGATTTTGATGATGAGAATTGCCCTAGAATTAAGTCAGAACGAGCAAAATAAGAACGAACTAAAATATTAGAGAAAGTTCAGGTATTATCGATGGAAAGTATCAGTGTTGATGAAATACTTCACATTACCCAGGGGGAGCTGCTCCAGGGAACTCGGTCACTGGCAATTACAAATGTTGCCATTGACAGTCGCAAAATAAAAAACAACTATTTATATGTGCCTATTGTTGGGGAAACAAATAACGGCCATGACTATATCAGTCAGGCCTGTTCTAATGGTGGCCGGGTTTGTCTGGCTGAGGAAAAGAACCGATCGTTTCCCGCGGAAATGACAGTGATATATGTGACTTCCACGTTAACGGCCATGAAAGCCCTGGCCGGTTTTAACCGACATCGTTATAAAATACCAGTGATTGCTATTACCGGCAGTAGTGGTAAAACAACCACCAAGGATCTGGTGGCCGCAGTGCTGTCGCAAAAATATCATACCTTAAAAACAGAAGGTAACTTTAATAACGAATACGGCATTCCCCAGACTCTGTTTAATCTGGGACCTGACCATCAGATCGCCGTTATCGAAATGGGAATGGACCATCTGGGCGATATTTCAAAATCGATTGAGCTGGTTGATCCGGATATCAGCGTCATCACCAATGTCGGACTCAGCCATATCGAACGCCTGAAAACCCAGGAAAACATATATCTGGCCAAAAAAGAAATTTTGCAGACCTTATCAAGTGAAGGGATGGCTTATATCAATGGTGATGACGAATTTTTAAAAAAAATAACAGTAGCAGATAACTGCTACCAGGTTAGAACCTTTGGTTTACAAGGGGCCCATGATGTTACAGCCCGGAACTACACGTCCACGCAAGCCGGTCTGGAAATTGAGGTAGAGTGGGAACAGCGAAACGAAGTCTTCACCTTTAATTATCCCGGCGAACATAATGTCTATAATTGCCTGGTGGCGATTGGCTTAGGTTATTTTCATGAAATGACCCAACTGGAAATTCAAAAAGGTCTTGACGCTTTCGTTCCCAGTGGCAATCGGATGGATATTTTCACGTTTGGGGAAATCAAGGTTATTAATGACTCATACAACGCTAATCCTGATGCCATGCGGGCGACCCTGGATGTCCTGGCCACTCTGGGCCGTGACTATAAGCGAAAAATTGCAATTCTCGGTGATATGCTGGAAATGGGCGAATATGGCCCGGCCGCCCATCTTGAAGTGGGCCGCTACGCCCGGGATAAGGCCGATATTTTAATCGGAGTCGGCAAATTGGGGCAAGAGATTTGTCGGGGTTATGAAAATGCTGGACAGGTCTACCAGGTTTCGGATGCTTTGGCAGCTGGAGCATGCTTAAAAGAGATCGTCCAACCGGAGGATATTATTCTGATCAAAGCATCCCGGGGCATTGGTCTGGAACGGGTTATTGATTTTATCAAGGAAGGCGGTCAATAATGGAGCTGACAATTTTACAAACTGGTCTGATCAGTGTGCTGATTTCATTTTTGGTTGTATATTTCGTGACGCCGCGGTTTATCCCCATGCTCAAACGGCTGAAATTTGGTCAGGCCATCAGAGAAGAAGGCCCCCAAAGTCATCTGGAGAAATCAGGAACCCCAACCATGGGCGGCCTGGTGATCCAATTGGGGGTGCTGGTTGCGGTTATGCTCTTGTCGGTGCTGATCGGTAACTGGGATTTTTTTCCGATTCTGGTGATGCTCTATTTCGGCGCGGTGGGCTTTGTTGACGACTATATTAAGGTGGCCAAAAAACATAATCTGGGTCTGCGGGCCTGGCAAAAAATGGTGCTCCAATGTATTGGGGCACTGGCCATCGCGCTGTATGCGTATTATTCACCGACGATTGGCTCGGAACTGGTCGTGCCATTGATGAACCAGAGTATTGATTTTGGGATCTGGTATGTGCCATTTACGGTTATCGCGGTGGTAGCCATTGTCAATGCCGTTAACCTAACGGACGGACTGGACGGACTGGCTTCCGGGGTGAGCCTGATTGTCGCGATATTCTTTTTTGTCGGTTCGCTGCTTCTACCCCATGCCAATACCAGTATTTTTATTGGTGCGATCATTGGTGGTTGTTTGGGTTTCTTAAGACATAATTCAAACCCCGCTGATATCTTTATGGGAGACACCGGTTCGATGGCATTAGGAGGGGCAATTGTGGTAATGGCCATCATTACCCAACTGCAAATTTTTCTGCTGATCGCCGGGGGTTTGTTTGTTATTGAGGCCTTATCGGTTGTTATCCAGGTGGGCTACTTTAAATCCACCGGGGGAAAGCGATTTTTTAAAATGGCCCCAATTCATCATCATTTCGAATTGTCAGGTTGGAGCGAAACCCGGGTTGTCACCGTATTCTGGGTCGTCACCGCTATTTTTGTAACCATAGCATTTATTTGTTTAGGATAGGAGAAGCACATTATGAGAAAAAGGACCCTGGTGATAGGAGCCGCCCGAAGTGGGGTAGCTGTCACTGAATTATTATTAAATCATGGCGAAGCAGTGGTGTTAACCGATACCCGGGCATCGGGTATTGTCTTAAAAGAATTTCCACAGATTCTGGATTATGAAAAGAATCCCGATTTCGAGTCGATTTTTGGCATTCAGCCCAGTCCGGAGATTTTAAAGGTAATTGATGAAGTGGTGGTAAGTCCCGGGGTACCGTTGATTATCCCGATTATTCAAGCAGCTTATGAACAGGGTATTCCTGTCACTGGAGAGGTTGAAGCGGCCTATCGATTGACAAGAACACCTTTTATTGCCATTACCGGAACCAATGGAAAAACGACGACGACGACCCTGTTGGGCGAGATCTTCAAAGCTTCTGGCCGGGGAACCTATGTGGTGGGAAATATTGGCGATCCGATTACAAACTACGTCGACAGTGCTACCACAGATGAAGTTTTTGTGACTGAAATCAGCAGTTTTCAATTGGAGACCATCCATACCTTCCGGCCCCGGGCGGCGGCGATCCTTAATCTGACCCCAGATCATCTGGATCGTCACCTGACCATGGAAAATTATGTCAATGCCAAAGGCCGGATATTTGAAAATCAAACCGCTGAAGACCTGCTGGTATTAAATGGGGATGATCCATTAGTCTGTGAGTTAGGCAAAAAAGCGATTTCTCAAAAAGCACTGTTCAGTTATCGAAAAACTGTCGATTATGGTGCCTGGTGTTTAAATGGTGAAATCTACATTAACAACGGCAAAGAAACGATTTTGGTCTGTCGGGAAGACGAGCTGGGGATCATCGGTCCCCACAACACCATGAATGCGCTGGCAGCGCTGACGCTGGCCTACTTTTCAGGGGTTGAGCTGGCAGTCATTGTCCAAGTTCTCAAAACTTTTGCGGGTGTGGAACATCGATTGGAAATGGTGGGCTGTTTTGCGGGCGTAACCTATATCAACGACTCTAAAGGCACCAATACCAATGCCACTATTACGGCCCTTAATGCGGTGAAAGAACCGATTATTCTGCTGGCCGGAGGCTATGATAAAAAGGAAGATTATGCCGAGCTGATGGAACTGGTGGCAAAACGGGTCAAACGACTGATCGTTTTAGGGGTGACCGCTGATGATCTGATTAAAACGGCCAATGCTAAAGGTTTTACGGCCATTACCAAAGTTGACAATTACGAGGAAGCGGTGGCCTGTGCCAAAGCAGCCGCAGTTGCCGGCGATACGGTTTTATTATCGCCGGCCTGTGCCAGCTGGGATATGTTTGACAACTATGAAATCCGAGGTCGGGTTTTCAAGCGATTGGTGACCGAAAATCAATAAGAATCCGAGGAGTAACCCATGAAAAATGGAAAGATAGATCGACCCTTTTTGATTGCTCTGATGTTATTAGCAGGCATTGGGGTTATCATGGTATTCAGTGCTAGCATGTACTCATCGACGATTAGTGGTGAAAAAGGTTATGCCCTGTTCTTGAAACAATTGGTTTTTGTTATTTTGGGTGTGACAGTTATGGGAGTCATGAGCAAGATTGATTACCGAATTTATAAAAAATACTATATGGTGGGCATCGTGATTTCGGTTTTTCTTTTGATTATTGTTTTGATCCCAGGAATCGGATTAAAGGTAAATGATGCCAGGCGGTGGATTGATTTGAAAGTGACCACTTTCCAACCATCTGAATTTGCCAAGGTCGCCGTTATTCTTTATTTCAGTACCATCATTTCCCGAAAACCTGGGATTATTAAAGAAAATATGCCGTTTTTATTAAATTGTATGCTCCCTCTGGGACTGATCTGCGGCCTGACTGCCATTGAACCGTCTTTAAGCGCAGCCATGGCCATTGCCCTGGCCGCTGGCGGGGTACTTTATTTTGGTGGCATTAAATTTAAACTCTTTTATCCCTACCTGGGCTTTGGATTATTGGCGGTGGCCGGTTTAATGATCGCCGAACCCTGGCGGTTGGATCGATTTAATGTTTTTTTGGGCAAAGGGGGGTATGATTACCAGATATCCCAGTCACTGTTAGCGATTGGGACCGGTGGGATCTTTGGCCGAGGCCTGGGTAATGGCAAACAAAAGTACCTGTTTTTGCCGGAGTTACAAAATGACTTTATCTTTGCCAACATTGCCGAAGAATTTGGTTTCATTGGCTGTTTGCTGGTTTTGGGCTTGTTTGCCTTTGTTATCTGGCGGGGTTTTCAGATTGCTCAGAAATCTCAGGATACTTTTGCCTATCTGTATACCAGCAGTGTTATGATGTTGCTGGCATTCCAGGTTTTGGTTAATATCGGCGTGGCATCGGCGATTATCCCGGTAACCGGGATGGCTTTACCCTTTATCAGTGCTGGTGGCTCCTCGATGATCATTCTGTTTGCGATGATGGGACCTATTTTAAATATCTCCAGGAATGTTGAATTCGGCAAGAAATTGGAGCCAAACAGAAAACCCGTACTAAACAAGAAAAAGATTGTGAGGTAGACTGTGAAAGTATTGATTGCAGCAGGCGGAACCGGGGGCCATATTTACCCGGGACTGGCGATTGCTGAAAAAATAAAAACTGAAAATCCCAGAGCTGAAATCATCTTTATCGGATCGCTGGTGGGGATGGAAAAAAACATTATTCCCCAGCATGGTTATCCGATTGAGTATATTCGGGTCAGGGGCTTTGAGCGAAAGGCCTCATTGGAAACCCTGGCGGCAATTAAAGGAATTTTTGACGGACTCAATGATTCCAAAAAAATAATCAAGAAACATCAGCCGGATCTGGTTATCGGTACCGGCGGCTTTACCGCCGGACCACTGCTGTTAATCGCCAGTCGCCGGAAAATTAAAACGATGATTCATGAACAAAATGCCTATCCCGGAAAAACAAATTTGATGCTGGGAACTCGGGTCGACCGGATTGCCATCAGTTTTAAAGAAGCTGAAAAGTATTTTCCCCAGGAGCGAACCTTTCTGGCTGGAAATCCGGTGCGGTCGGAATACCACCAGATTGACCGTAGTGAATTGCGAAAGAATCTGAATCTTTCGGACTCGCAAAAAATGATTTTAATTATGGGCGGCAGCCAGGGGGCCGGTTCCATTAACCAAAGTGCTTTGTCATTGATCGCCTCCTATAAAGAGCGCGAAGATCGGGTGATTTATCACTTAACCGGAAAAGATCAGTACCAAGCCATCAAACAAGAAGTGGAAAACCTGGGGCGTTCACCATCTGGTCATGTTTTTGTGGAAGCCTACAGCAATGAGGTGCACCGCCTTTTAGGGGCCGCGGATCTGGTGATCAGCCGTTCCGGCGCGATGTCAGTGGCTGAAATTCAAGCGGTGGGAGTTCCTTCAATTCTGGTTCCCTATCCCCTGGCAGCCGGAAATCATCAGGAATTCAATGCCCGGGTAATAACTGATGCTGGCGGCGGGGTTCTTATCAAAGATCAGGATCTGACTGGTGCGCTGCTCATTCAAACTGTCGAATCGCTATTGGATGACGATGAAAAACGCCAGAAGATGAGCCAAATGACAAGGGAACAAAGTATTTTTAATGCCGGAGATCGGATTTATGACGAAATAAATAAATTAATGGAGAATTAATGAAACGATCAAAGAAGAAAAAACCCAATGAAAAAAACCTCAAAAAAGCGCAAAGCCACGAGTTGTCAAAACAGGAGCTCCGGGAACAACGGCGGCGGCAGCGAAAAGTAAACAAGCGCAAACGGCTGATGAAGGGCCTGATTACCATCCTGATTATCTTAGGTGTAATTGGTGCGATCAGCTTTGGTGTTTATCAGGCTGTTAATCTGGGCATCTTCAACGTGACTGAAATTGAAGTGGTCGGCAATGAGATTGTTGATGTGCAGTCAGTGGTTGAAGCATCAGGAATAAACGTTGGGGAGAGTATCTTTTTGATTGATGTTAACCAGGCTAATTATAATATTAATGCCTTGATGAATCTGGATGAACTGGAGATTTCCAAGATCATGCCGAATAAGATTCTGATCCGGATGGTGGAGTCGGTACCAATTTGTGCAGTTAATTACGATAATAAAGTTTATTATCTGACTGAAGATAAAAGATTGATTGAAGATGGGGAATATTTAAGAAAAACCGATATTCCATTAATTTTTGGCAGCGATGCCGTGACTATCTCAGAAATTGGCAAGGAAGTGGCGGTCGAACCCTATTGGCGTTTTGATACCGTGATGAATATTCTGAAAGATTTAAAAAATGACGGCAACTTGGGGAAAATATCCGAGGTCCGGATGACTGACGTGAATACCTATGAAATAGTCACCAAAAATGGGACGGTTTTTATTCTCTGGGATTATAATAATTATCTGGAGAATAAGGCCTATATTCAGACTAATCTGGATAAGAATACCAGCAATATGGTCATTAATTTAGCGGCAGGGACAAAGCCAGTCATCAAACCCCGCTAAATACCTCAGCACTTCTCAGGATTTCTGCTTAATGTTTTGTTGGATAATAAAATATCAGCGTTATTTTACTTAATTTATTATTCAATAGTTGAAAAATTTGTAAATAAAGGTTAATATAAAGGGGTGAACATTTCTTTAGCTATAAATTGTGGGAAGAAGTGTTATTAAAGATGAAAAAGCAACTGAGACATTTCATGTGTTTCAGGAAAAAAGATACAAGAGATATCAATTTAGTACGAGAAAGCTGTTTAGTAAGAGGAGGAATAAAAGTGTTTGAATTAGATGGGAATTACGATAATTTTGCAAAAATTCGTGTTATAGGTGTCGGTGGTGGCGGAAATAATGCCATTAATCGGATGATTGAAGCCGGAATGAAGGGCGTCGATTTTATTGCGATTAATACCGATAAACAAGCCCTGGCCTTAGCTTTATCTGAAAAAAAGCTTCAAATCGGCGAAAAAATCACCCAGGGACTTGGTTCTGGGGGAAATCCTGAAATTGGTCAGAAAGCCGCAGAAGAAAGCAAGGATGCCATTGCAGATATGATTAAAGACACCGATCTGTTGTTTTTAACAGCCGGTATGGGCGGCGGAACCGGATCCGGTGCGGCACCGATTATTGCAAAAATCGCCAAAGACATGGGCATTTTAACCATTGGTGTGGTCACCAAACCGTTCTCTTTTGAAGGTCGGGTACGGATGCGTAATGCCCAGATTGCCAGCGAATTTTTACAGGAAAATGTCGACTCACTGGTAACGATCCCGAATGACCGACTATTGAGAATGGCCGATAAATCAACCTCTCTGAAAGATGCCTTTAAATTAGCTGATGATGTATTGCTCCAGGGCGTCAAAAGTATCTCGGATCTGATCGCGATGCCAGGACTGATCAGTCTTGACTTTGCCGATGTTAAAACAATTATGAAAGATACTGGCCTGGCTCATATGGGTGTTGGTCGCGCGACTGGCGATAACCGTGCGGAGGAAGCTGCTAAACAAGCGATTCTCAGTCCGTTGTTGGAAACCCAGATCGATGGGGCAACCGGGGTATTGCTTAATATTACCGCTGGCGAAGATCTTTCTTTATTTGAAGTCGATAAGGCTGCCAGCATTGCCAGAGAAGCTTCTGACCCAGATGCCAACGTTATTTTTGGGGCAACCATTGATGAATCATTAGGCGATGAAATCAAAATCACGGTTATTGCGACAGGCTTTTTATCTGGTGGCGAAAAAGAAAAGAAAGCCGTCATTAAAAAAGTTGTAAAGAGTGCCAATGATTCGGTTGGCGAATTTTCAATTCCAGATTTCCTGACCCAAGAATAATACTTATGAAATGTCCGTATTGTGCGTTCGATGACAGCAAGGTGGTCGATTCACGGCCATCCGAAGAAGGAACAATGATCCGCAGACGCAGGGAGTGCAATCGCTGTAATAAACGTTTTACGACCTACGAACGGGTCGAAAACATCCCGCTGATTGTTGTTAAAAAAGGCGGTCAACGAACAGCCTTCGATAAAAATAAAATATTCAATGGCATGATTAAGGCCTGTGAAAAACGGCCGGTTCCCATTGATACCATTAAAACAGTGGTCGATGATCTGGAACGGAGCCTCTATCAGAGTGAAATGAAAGAAGTGCCATCATCGCTGATTGGCGAACAGGTCATGGTTGCCTTAAAGAGCATGGATCAGGTCGCCTATGTCCGTTTTGCTTCCGTCTATCGGCAGTTTAAGGACGTGGCCTCGTTTATGGATGAGCTGGAACGATTAATTTCAGAAAAACAGGCTGAGGGTGCGCATGAAACAGTTTGAAAAAACCGTAAGCAGTGAAGTCATTTATGATGGCCGAATTGTCAAGCTACGAATCGATGAAGTTGAGCTACCGGACGGCAGTTTTTCAAAACGGGAAATTGTTGACCATCAGGGTGCAGTAGCCATTTTGGCAGTTAAAGATGGGCAGATGATCTTTGTGAAACAATACCGGATTGCCAGTCAGCAGCTGCTGACCGAAATACCGGCCGGTCTGCTGGAAAGTGGCGAGACGCCGGAAGCCGCTGCGATCCGGGAATGCCGGGAAGAAATCGGCTATCGTCCGGTCAATCTTTTTAAACTGGGAGACTTTATTCCGACCCCAGGTTATTGTTCAGAAAAAATCACCCTGTTTTGCGCTACCGAATTTGTTTGGGACCCCCTGGAAGAAGATCCGGATGAATTCATCAAAGTCGTTAAAATTCCTGTACGGACAGCTCGAACCCTGTTTATCAACGGACAGTTCATTGATGGTAAAACCGTGGCAGCATTGGGGTATTATTTTTCCATTGCCGCAAGAAGACTGATAGCAGAATAATAATAATGTTCAATGAGGATAGATGGTTTATTTCGATGCAGAGCATTAGAATAAATCATCTATTTTGTATTATTTATCATCGCGCCAGTCAGATAAGTAGCACTTAAGGACAGAAGGACCATAAATAATAGAATCGATTGTTTCAGACCAGCGATTTCGGTTGGAATCTCGGGTCTGAATAAATCAGATTGACAACGTCAAATTACGAGGTGAACAGATAATGTTTAATTTTACACCAGACTATTTTTATAATTTAATACTGAGCTTACCGGGAATATTGATTGCCATCAGTTTTCACGAAATGGCTCATGGTTATGCCGCTGATTCAATGGGGGATCCAACCCCTAAAAATGCCGGACGATTAACATTAAATCCGCTGAAACATATTGATCCGCTGGGCTTTATCTCAATGCTGTTATTCCGCTTTGGCTGGGCTAAACCGGTGCCGGTGAATCCGGGAAATTTCAAAGATCGGAAAAAGGGGATGATTGTGGTATCCTTGTCAGGGGTGCTCACCAATCTGTTGCTGGCGTTTTTTGGAATGGCCGCCTATCTGGCAGTGGTGCCCCTGAACAATGAAGTGTTGATGCTGGTGTTGCAGTATATTTATATATATAATATCATGTTTGCGGTCTTTAATATTATACCCATTCCGCCGCTGGACGGATCCCAGATTCTGGTTTTATTTTTGCCGCCTAAAGCACTGATGACCTACTATAAATATCAGCGCTACGGTATGATTGCAATTTTTGTACTGGCCTTTACTGGATTGTTGGGAATGATTATCAACCCCGTTATTAATGGGATATCGAGCCTTTTTTTTGCCATATTACTGCCAATTTTTAATCTGATCTGGTCCTGATTATGGCATATGCAGTTAGTCTGGAAACATTTGAGGGGCCTCTGGATTTATTAATCAATCTGATCCAGAAAAATAAGATCGATATTTGTGATATTCCCATTGCAACGATCACCAACCAATATTTATTGCAGATCAGGACCTGGCAGGACATGGATATGGATGTGGCCAGTGAGTTTATTGTCATGGCTGCCAGACTGCTGGAAATAAAGGCAAAAGCGCTACTGCCCAAAGACGAAGATGAACGGGAAGATCCCGAAGATTTACAGGCCCGACTGGTTCGGCAATTGGTGGAGTATAAGATCTTTAAAGACATCAGCCATTATTTTCAAACGCGGGAGCAGAACGAACTTTGTGCCATTTATCGGGATCCTGAGTACATCCCCCAAAATACAGAAGTGGTTCCACTGGTCATAGATCCCTACTCCCTTGAACAATGCTTTAAACAGCTGTTGTTTCAGAAAGAAGAGGAGTTGGAGGCGATTGCACCGCCCCAGAAGATAATCCGGGAATTATTCAGCATTGAAGAAAAAATCGCCGAAATAACCGATATTCTAGTTCAGGCGGGCGAAGCAGGAGTGAGCTTTTCAGAGCTGCTCCATCCGGACATTTCCCGGGAAGAGGTGGTGGTAACTCTGCTGTCGCTGCTTGAAATGGTCAAAACCAGCGGTTTGCGACTGCTTCAAAACCGGGTATTTATTGATTTTCAGATTCACAGGGAGGTGGAGAACAATGAACAGTGATGAACTGGCAGGGGTCATCGAAGGGATTCTTTTTGGAGCCGGCGATGGGGTTTCAATGACGGAACTGTGCCGATGTCTGGATAAACCGGTATCGGAAGTACAGTTTGCCATGGAAATACTTAAACAGGATTATCAATCAAAAGCAAGGGGCATTCGTCTGGTCCAGATCAAGGATACCTATCAGCTTTCCACAAAGCCCGACTACTATCGATATATTAAAGAAATTACCAGACATCAGGAAAAAACCGGCTTATCCCGGGCGGCCCTCGAAACCCTGGCAATTATTGCCTATCGCCAGCCGGTTACCCGGCTGGCCGTCGATGAACTGCGAGGCGTCAGCTCCAGCAGTGCGATCCAGCGTCTGCTGGATCGGGGATTGATCTGCGACGGGGGCCGGCTAGAAGCTCCGGGGCGGCCAATTCTCTATAAAACGACCAATGCTTTTCTAAAAACCATGGGTTTTACCAGTCTTAAAGAGATTCCGGAATTTGAGGTATTTTCCCAGGGTAAACAGGAAAGTTTTGATCTGGAGCTGCTCAATAGTGAATCTGCGAAAAATGATGGTTCCAGTGAAGATTTACTGGCAGTCATGTTGGAAAAAACCATGGGTGATGCCCGGATTTTGGAGGCGGCCCAGTGAGAATTCAGAAATTCATGGCCCAATGCGGGGTCGCATCCCGTAGAAAATCCGAGGAAATGATTCAAAAAGGACTGGTTCAGATCAATGGTGTCACCATCCGCGAACCGGGTTTTCCGGTTGATCCGGAAAAAGATGAAATTTTCGTCGCCGGAAAAAAACTAACGACTGCGGCAAAAGTTTATATCATGGTTAATAAGCCCAAAGGGGTCTTATCAACGTCAGAAGATACCCATGGGCGTCAACGGGTGTTGGATCTGGTACCGGTAAACGAACGGCTTTACACCGTCGGGCGATTGGATATGGATACCGAAGGGTTGCTACTACTGACAAATGACGGTGACCTGACCTTCTATCTGACGCACCCCAGCCATGAGTTTGGCAAGACTTATGTGGGTCTGGTCAAAGGCTGTCCGGATAAAAGAAGTCTGGAGGCCTTCCGCAAGGGCATGAATATCGAGGATTACCGGACAGCTCCGGCAACCGTTAAAATTTTAAAAGTGAATTCGGATACCAGTCTGCTGGAAATGCGGATTCACGAGGGAAAAAAAAGACAGATCCGTAAAATGTGTGCCGCTATGGGCCACCCGATTATTGATTTAAAACGGGTGGCTGTCGGTGATCTGACCTTGGGGAACTTGAAACCCGGGGAATGGCGGTATTTAAATAATGACGAAATTACTTATTTAAAAGGAGAAAACTAATGGTAAAAATAGGATTTCCACGAGCGTTTAGTCAAATACAGGCACTGTTTCCAGAAAAAGAAAAAGAGCGGGATTTATATATTGTGGCCGAGGATACGGCCAAGTCCGAAATCCTGGGAGCAGTTCGTTTTTTTTATGGGGCCGAACAGGTTGATATTTATGAAATGATCATGACCTTTCAGGGTGATCAGGCGATGGCTGTTTTTGACGGAATCATCCGAACCTTGCTTTATAAAATGGCTGAAGAAGGGTGTACCACCCTGTCGGTCAAGGGAGCTACTGGTGAATTTGCGACATATTTTAAAGACCATGGTTTTACCGAAGTAGAGGAAGGGCTGATCCATCGGGCTTTTGTGGGAGAATTCTTCAAGCCCTGTGCAGGCTGCAGTGAAAAATAGTCCACTGCGGGTTACCGATCTGGCCTGGAATTTTTTGCGACCGGTTATTGACCCCGGTGATATTGTGGTGGATGCCACTGCCGGAACGGGTCAGGATACCCTCTTTCTCTGCCAATGTGTGGGGGAAACCGGCCGGGTTTTTGCCTTTGACATTCAGGCGACCGCTTTGCAACAAACAAAAGAAAATCTGGAAAAAAGCGGGTTTGCCGATCAGGTCACCCTGATTCATCAAAGTCACGAATCGATGGTACCGGTTTTAAAGGCGGCCGCTGTTGAGGAACGAGCGGTTAAAGCAATTATGTTCAATCTGGGCTATTTTCCGGGCGGTGATCAAACCATCATCACCCAGCTTGAAACAACCATGATTGCACTGGAAGGGGCATTATCCTTATTGGCAACCGGCGGATTAATAACGTTGTGCCTCTATCCCGGGCATCCCGGGGGAGGTGCCGAAGCACAGGCTGTGATTAGATGGTGTGAGGCCCTGGAATCGCCTTTTGTAGCCCATCATTTTCGGACTTTGAATCGAAAAGCTCCGCCCACATTTGTCATGATCCAGAGAACGAGGTAGATTATGAAAGACGTTTCAAGTGTAAAAGAATGTCGAGATATTTTTTCGGCAATTAAGAAGCGTTATCCAAAACTGAGCAAATCCCATAAACTGATTGCCGATTATATGCTGAGTCACTATGAGCGTGTTGCCGAAATGTCAGCGGTAACGGTGGCCAAAAGTGTTGGTGTTAGCGAAGCAACCGTGGTTCGTTTTTCGGTTACGCTGGGTTATGAAGGCTACCCGGAATTCCGGCGGGCAATAAAAAATGAAATTAACAGTAAACTGACAACCATTGAACGCATCGACATGACCCTGCGAAATGAACAAAAAGAAAAGGCCTTGCAGGAAACGGTGCATAATGTTTTGAAGTCAGATCTATCAAATATTAACGCCACCTTTGAAGAATTTGACTATGAGATTTTCAAGTCCTGTATTGACTTAATCTTAGATGCCCGTAAGGTCGTTATCATCGGCTTTCGAACCACGACCCTGCTAACTGAGCATCTCGGTTATTATCTTAATCTGATTCTAGATAATGTCAGAGTCGTCAATTATGGGGTGTCTGATATTTATGAGCATTTAATCCGGGTTAATGAAGAAGATGTCGTTATCGCCATCAGTTTTCCCCGCTATGCCCAAAAAACCTATGAGGCGGTTGAATTTTTGAAAAACAAAGGGGTAAAAATTATTACGATCTCGGATAATGAAAATGCCCCCATCAATATTTTTACCCAACATCGGCTGATTGCCAAAAGCAATGTTTACTCGTTTGTGGATTCACTGGTGGCACCGCTTTCGTTAATCAACGCCCTGGTAATTTCGGTGGGACTGAGAAATATCGGAAAAACAAAAGAGACCTTCAATGAACTTGAGGAAATATGGCGGGAACATTATATCTATACCGGCGATGAATTGGAAAATAGTTCGCGAAAGGACAAAGAATAATCAATGAGTAGAATAGCAATAATTGGAGGCGGCCCCGGCGGCATGATGGCGGCGGTGGCGGCGGTCGAAAAGGGACATCAGGTTGATTTGTTCGACAGTAACGAAAAGCTGGGAAAAAAACTGTACATTACCGGAAAGGGTCGCTGTAACCTGACCAATGCCGTGGACATTGGCGATTATTTTGACAGCATTGTCCACAATCGCAGCTTTATGTACAGCGCCTTATATTCATACACAAATGCGGATTTTATGGCCTTTATGGAAAATAATGGAGTACCTTTAAAAATAGAACGAGGGGATCGGGTTTTCCCAGTTTCGGATAAATCCAGCGATGTGATCAGTGCTTTCAAAACGGTGTTGAAACATAATCGCTGCCAGGTGCATTTAAACACAAAAATAACCGATCTGTTAATTAACGATAATTCCGTTAACGGAATTGTCCTGGAAAATGGAGAAACGAGAAATTTCGATGCAGTCATTCTGGCATGTGGCGGAAAGAGTTATCCGTCTACCGGTTCGGACGGTAATTTTTTTAAGATCTTAGCAAAATGGGGTCATCAGATCACCCCTCTGGCGCCAGGTCTGGTACCTCTTAATACCAAAGAAGACTGGCCCCGAGATCTTCAGGGACTGGCTCTGAAAAATGTGGTCTTAACCCTGTATAAAAAAACACCAAAGGGACAAAAAAAGGTTAAGTCAATGTTGGGGGAGATGCTGTTCACCCATTTTGGGGTGTCCGGACCACTGGTTCTATCACTGAGCTCCGATATGATCGGGAATACCAAAGATTTTAGTCTGGAACTGGATTTAAAACCAGCTTTAAGTCTGGAACAGATGGATGCCCGGATTCAACGGGACTTCCTTAAATATCAGAACAAGGATTTTGGAAATGCCCTGGGGGATTTATTGCCATCGAAAATGATTCCGGTGATGGTAACCTTGTCTGGGATTGACCCGGCCGCTAAGGTTAATCAGATCACCAGAGAGCAGCGACAAAAACTGGTAGAGTGTTTTAAACAGTTAAAGATTGGTATTGCCGGATTGCGGGATTTTACCGAAGCCATTATCACGGTTGGCGGTGTGAACGTAAAAGAAGTTGACCCGGGAACGATGGAATCAAAACTGATTAAGAATCTCTATATCGCTGGGGAGATGCTGGATGTGGATGCCCTAACTGGCGGATATAATATCCAAATTGCCGTTTCCACCGGCTGGCTGGCCGGGAACGCAGCTGAATAATTGTTAGTAAAGAGTTGGATGAGGGAGAGTAAGATGCAAATTGCCATTGATGGTCCTGCCGGTGCAGGAAAAAGTACCTTAGCAAAAAAAATAGCCGCAGCCTATAAGATGACCTATTTGGATACCGGTGCCATGTATCGCTGTATTGCCCATTGCGTTTTAAATCAGATCGGTGATCGATTTGACAACGAGGCCGATATTGTGAAAATTGCCGGAGCCACTGTGATCCGGTTTGAGGGCGAGCAGGTGTTCTGCAACGATAAAGACGTGACTCGGGAAATACGAACCCCCCTGGTTTCCCGGCATACTTCCGATGTGGCCAGAATCAAAGCAGTCCGTGATCTGATGGTCAGTCAACAGCGTGAATATGCCAAAGACCATGCCGTAGTCATGGACGGCAGAGACATCGGTTCAGTGGTCTTGCCTGATGCTGAGCTGAAGTTTTTTCTGGATGCGGATGTTCAGGAACGGGCGCAGCGAAGAAAAAAAGAAATGGATGAAAAAGGGAATACTAAAGCCCTGGAAGAAATAAAAACCGATATCGAAAATCGCGATAGCAATGACCGAAACCGTTCAGAAGGACCATTGGTTCAAGTCCCGGACGCCATTGTTATTGATACAACCGGAAAAAGCATTGAAGAAGTTTATGAAGAGATGAAAATCCATATTGATGAGGCCCGGCGATGATTTATAAAATCGGCCGATTCTTAACCTATCTGCTCAGTTTGATTCTCTTTCGGATCACCATTACCGGTAAGGAAAATATTCCGGAGCACGGTGGTGCGCTAATCTGTCCCAATCACATCAGTAATATCGATCCTGTGGTGATTTCATTTACTACCTCCCGGGAGATTCATTATATGGCCAAGGCCGAGCTGTTTAAAAATCCACTGTTAAGCTGGTTTTTCAAAAAGGTCAACGCCTTTCCGGTAAACCGGGAAAAGGTGGGGGTGGAAACCATTAAGACATCCTTGAAAATTCTCAAAGAAGACAAACTCCTGGGGATATTTCCGGAAGGTCATCGGGTCAACCCGGAAGACCGGACGCAGCCGGCCAGTGGTTTTGTCGTCTTTGGGATCAAGACAAAATCGCCAATCATTCCGGTGCGGATCAAAGGGCGATACCGTTTCAGAAGCAAAATCGAAATTATTATTGGCAAGCCTGTTTATCTGGAAGAATATTATGGAAAAAAACTGTCTGATGAAGAAACCCGGCAGCTCAGTGAAAAAATTATGGATACGGTCTATGGATTGGAATTGACTTGAGGTTAACATGGAGATAATTATAGCGGAGAAGGCTGGCTATTGTTTTGGTATTGAAAATGCCATGAAAATGGTTCGGGATACCATTGAATCCGGTCAGGAAAAAATATATACATTAGGTCCGATCAGCCACAACACCCAGGAAACCAGGCGCCTGGCCGATCAGGGGGTGGTAATAATTGAAGACGATGATGTCAAAAATTTAGAAACCGGCTGTATTATTTTGCGTTCCCACGGGGTCGGAAAAAAAATTATCGAAGCAATAAATCAAAAAGGACTACCGATCATCAATGCCACCTGTCCCTTTGTTCGGGCGGTTCAGAAAAAAGTGGAAAGTTATGATGCCGCCGGATATCAGATTGTCATTGTGGGAAATAAGGAGCATCCGGAGGTGATTGGAGCAAATGGCTGGTGCCAGGATAAAGCTTTAATAATTAATGATATAAATCAGTTGGAAAATATTGAAAGTTATGATAGAATATGTATCGTGGCTCAGACCACCATCATCGAATCCAGATTCAATGAAATTTGTGATGCGATCAGGTCAAGAGTCAATGAAGTAGTTATATTTAATACTATTTGCAGTGCCACCGCTGAAAGACAAGCAGCGGCAGCGAAAACTGCAAAAGAAGTAGAATATATGATCGTAATTGGTGGATACCACAGTTCGAACACACAAAAACTGGCGGATATTTGTAAATCCCATTGCGCAAAAACTTGTCACATAGAAACCATCCGGGACTTAGATCTCGCTGAAGTAATGAAATATCAAAAAATTGGTATTACCGCAGGGGCGTCAACACCGGATTGGATCGTTAAGGAGGTATTGGAAGGTATGGAAGAGCAAAACAAAATTGCTGAGGAAAACGTGGTCGTAGAAGTGGCGACTGAAGAACAGCCAACTGTTGTAGTTGAGGAAGTGGTGGAAACCATTGAAAAAGACGAGTATGATGATGCTAATTTCGATTTCGCTGCAGAAATTGAAGAATCATTAAAAACAATTCGTCGGGGTGCTGAAATCGAAGGCGAAGTTATTCACATTGCTGAAGATGAAGTGATCTTAAACATTGGCTACAAAGCAGATGGTATCATCAAAAAGAATGATTTCACATGGAGAAGCGATGAGGTATTATCTGAACTTGTACAATTAGGAGACAAAGTTTGGTGTATCGTAACTGATTTAAATGAAGGTTCTGGAAATGTAAAACTTTCAAAAATCAAATATGATAACCGTCTCGTACAAAAACAGTTAAGTGACGCCTTTGATAATAAAACGATCTTAGAAGGAACAATCAAAGATATTTCTGGAAATGGTTTAATTGTAGATATCGGATTTACGGATATTTATATGCCAGCTTCACAGTATCATGTTCGTTACGTTAAAGACTTGAACACCCTGATCGGCGAAAAAGTTAAGGGTATCATCATTGATTACAACCCAAAACGACGTCGGGCGATTCTTTCCCAGAAAATTATTCTGGAAAAAGATATGAAAGAACGTCGGGAACAAGTAAAAGAAATGAAAGACAAACGTTTTGATGAATTAAACGTGGATGATGTTGTCAAAGGTGTGGTTAAAACCATTACTAATTTCGGAATCTTTGTCGATCTTGACGGTATTGATGGTTTTGTTCATCGTTCAGACCTGACCTGGGAAAAAATTAATGAACCTAAAGATATCGTTGAAAAAGGCCAGGAAATTGAAGCCAAGGTTATCGCTAAAAATGATGAAGACAAAAAAATCAAATTAAGCGTAAAAGCATTAATGGATCGTCCTTGGGATGATTTCATCGCTAAATATAATGTAGATGATGAAGTAGAAGTTACCATCACTAACATTTTAGATTTTGGTGCCTTTGCTGAAGTGATTCCAGGCGTTGAAGGTTTAATTCACGTTTCTGAAATCAGCTACAACCGGGTTGAGTCCGTTGCTTCAGTTTTAAACACTGGTGATGTGTTAACTGTTAAAATCATCGGCATTAATCCAGAAAAAGAAAAAATCAGCTTAAGTAAAAAAGCAACCGAAGAAGCTCCAGCGCGTCCTGCTCCAACACCAAGAAGCAGCAATAGCAGCAGCAATGCCGGCTCTGGCGATCGTGACAGAACCAGCAACTACGGTGGCGGTGACAGAAATCGCAGACCACAACAAAGCCATAACAGCAACAATAACCGTAATAAAACAGTTTACGAAGAAACCGCCAATGTAACCCTTGGGGATTCTTTCGGTAACTTATTCGATGGCCTTTTCGGAGACAGCGAAGACGACAAATAAGAATTGCCTTTTAAAAGATCCCAGCTCTGGTGTTTTCCGGAGCCGGGATCTTTTTTAATTTAGGAAACTTTTTTTCGTTTACCTCTTGAAAAATATTTATTTCGTGCTATAATGACATTAAATCCCGGTGGAATACTCGGAAATAATCCAGGGAGGTTTAAGCACTTGAGACTTTCAACAAAAGGACGATATGGTGTGCTTGCCATGGTGGAACTGGCGCTTCAATATGGAGATGGTCCGGTTTCAATTAAAGAAATTGCCGAAAAACAAAATTTTTCGGATTCATACATGGAACAGCTTTTTTCAACCTTAAAAAACGCCGGACTGGTAAAAAGTATAAGAGGCGCCCGGGGTGGCTACATTTTAGCCCGGGATCCCAGTGATATTACCGTTGGTGAAATTATTAGAGCACTCGAAGGCCCCATCGAATGGGCTGAATGCGTTGATGGTGGTGGCAAGTTAACCTGTGTCAAATCGCCGGAGTGTGTGACCAGAGGGCTATGGAAAGACATTAGTGACAGCATCAGCAATATCATTGATAATCGATCATTACAGGACTTATTAGGCAAATAAACCAGAAAGAGGTATAATTTTATGAGACGAATATATTTAGATCACGCTGCAACAACTCCAGTTGATCCGGCGGTTGTGGAAACCATGCTTCCTTTTTTCACCGAACACTTTGGTAACCCTTCTTCCGTATACACTGAAGGTAGAGGGGTTAAGAAAAGTATTGAGGCGGCCCGGCTCCAGATTGCCAAAGCGATCAATGCCGACCCCCGGGAAATTTATTTTACCGGAAGCGGGTCAGAAGCCGATAATTGGGCCATAAAAGGCATTGCCATGAAAAATCAGGCCAAAGGAAAACACATCATCACCACAACCATTGAGCATCATGCGGTTCTTCATACCTGTGAATATCTGGAAAAACAGGGTTTTGAAGTAACCTACCTGCCGGTTGACGAAAATGGGCTGATCTCATTGGATGATTTACGCAATGCCATCAGAACAGACACCATTCTCGTCACCATCATGTTTGCCAACAATGAAATTGGAACGGTCGAACCGATTAAAGAAATCGGTGAAATTGTTAAGGAAAAAGGAATTATTTTCCATACCGATGCCGTCCAGGCGTTGGGCAACATCCCGGTTGACGTCAAGGACTTAAACGTCGATTTACTATCAATATCAGCTCATAAAATTTACGGTCCTAAAGGGATTGGTGCTCTTTTCATCAGAAAAGGAGTGCCCATTGATAATTTAATCCATGGCGGTGCCCAGGAACGAAAAAAACGGGCTGGAACTGAGAATACGGCAGAAATTGTGGCCTTTGGAAAAGCAGCCGAAATGGCAACTGAGCAGCTTGAAGAAAATGCTGCCCATATGAAAAAATTGAGAGACCTCCTGATTAAAGGGGTCATGGATAATATTCCTCAGGTTCGTCTCAACGGACACCCGGAAAAACGCCTGCCTGGGAACGCTAATTTCTGTTTTGATTACATCGAAGGGGAATCAATCCTGCTCAGTTTGGACATTATCGGTGTGGCCGGCTCCAGCGGGTCAGCCTGTACATCGGGTTCTCTGGACCCATCCCACGTACTGTTGGCCATTGGTTTGCCGGCGGGGGTAGCTCATGGCTCGCTGCGACTGACAATTGGAAAGCACACAACGGTTGAAGATATCAACTATGTGGTCGACAATCTGATCCAGATTATTGAACGCTTGCGGAAAATGTCCCCAATTAACGCCGATTGTCCGATTGATGATGCTGTTTTTGATAAAGCCGAGCATCACCATCATTAAGAATAAAATCCAGATCAAAATAAATACTAAGGAGAAAATAAAATGGAATATACAGATGTAGTAATGGAGAACTTTACCTGTCCCAAACATGTGGGCGAGATTGAAGGCGCAAATGGTGTTGGTCAGGTTGGTAGCCCGGCTTGTGGCGATATCATGAAAATCTTCCTGAAAATTAACGATGATGGCATCATTGAAGATGCATCCTTTAAAACCTTTGGATGCGGCGCAGCAGTAGCTAGCAGCAGTATGGCAACCGATATGATCATCGGCAAGAGCATTGAAGAAGCCGGAAAATTTAAAAACTCGGATGTGGTTGATGCTTTGGGCGGATTGCCAGCCGAAAAAATTCATTGTTCAGTGTTGGCAGCTGAGGCCATTCAAGCCGCCATTGAAGACTATCAAAAAAATAAAGCATAATAAATTCCTGAAGACGTCGTTTCTATTAACTTGAGACGGCGTCTTTTTTGATGAAAGAAATATAAAATCCAAGTTGCCATAAAAAAAATAATAGGGTAAGATAAGCATATGACAAAAAACGAAAGGAGCATGGAATGAAAGCGAACATTTTACTCAATGTGGAAGTTGTTTCTCAAAAAAACGGGCGACGACATGGGTTGGTCAAGAGTCTGGTGGTTGTCGACCATGTGGTCAAGTATCTGGTCATCAATCCTGGTGGAATTTTTTCGCAAGCTCAATTTTTCAAACCTGAAAATATTGTAGATGTTAATTATAAACGCCTGGTAATCGAAAATGAAAAAGTGATCATTAAAGCCAAAGGGAAAAAAGTAAAAACTTATCTGGATGAGGCATTCCCGCTAATGGATTATCCGGTGGTCGATAAAAACGAGGAGGCTTTTGGCCATGTGGTCAATGCGACCATTGAAGAGGGAACATTTGCCATCACCGAATACGAAATCTCCCGCAGTTTCTTTGATGATATCGACCATGGCTTTGCAATTATTCCGGCCACCGACCTGGTCTACAAGGAACAAGTGCTTTACTATGAAAAAGAAATGTTTGATCTCGGGTTTAAAAAACAGGGAACCGGCATCGCCAATAAATTACTGGGGGTAAGATAATGGGAGAATCATCCAATAAAAAGCGCTTGCTATTTCTTAACCTTATCGTCGTTGCTGTCATTGGCGCGCTCTGTTTTTTTGTCTGGCCAACTCTGGCAGGGATGTTTGCACCATTCTTTTTTGCAATCGTGCTGGCTTATCTGCTTAATCCGCTGGTCAGGAATTTTGAGAATAAAGGGTTAAATCGGGGCGCCGCCGTTCTGATTGTATTCTTTGCCGTGCTGGCATTGGTGATTGGGGCTTTTATGAGCTTTATTCCCAGTCTTATTACCAATATTGCCAGCATGATTAAGAGTATTCCAACCTTTGTGACCCAAATGCAGACCTATATCACAAACTTGTCTGACTATATTTCAAATTTTACCGGATATGATATTACCCAGTACTTTAATTTGGAACAGATTCTGGGCAATGTGCTGCAGGGTTTTGCAACGGCGCTTCAGGGGATTTCGAATGCGATTCTGCAAAACAGTGGTCAATTGATGAATATCATCATCGTGCCATTGGTGACAATCTTTCTGCTGATGGACAAGGAGTTCTTTATTAAGGGCATTATGTATCTGGTACCATTGCAATACCGCAACAGCATGCTTAAAATGTGTTGTGACATCGATCTGGTCATTGGTGGTTTTATCAAGGGTCAAGGCCTGACCTCACTCATCGCCGGGATTGCAACGGGGATTGGAGCCTTCGCGCTGGGCTTGCCTTATGCAAGTATTATCGGTGTGATTGCCGGGGTTACCACGATGGTTCCCTATTTTGGGCCAGCGGTGGGTACCATTGTGATTGTGTTATTGGTAGTGTTCACCAATCCGATGATGATTATTCCGATGTTGATTGTGATCGGGGTAGTTCAGGTGGTCTGTGGTAATTTTCTGGCACCAGCACTGATGTCCGGAAACGTCGGACTCCACCCGGTGTTTATTATCTTCTCGATCTTCTTTTTTGGGGCCATGTTCGGGGGCGTCGGGATGATTATGGCAGTGCCCATGGCGGGAACCATTAAGGTAGTAGCCGGATATATTATTTCCTTGTTTGCGTCAAAGGATGTCACCGATCTAAAAAAGGATTGACATTTAAATATGGAATTAATATAATCATCCTTACAGGTTAATATTTAAATGCATCGAGAACGAAGGCTCTAAAAATAACGATTACAGAGAGAGAGACGCGGTTGAAAGTCTTTTATGGTTAGTTTAGAGTTGCCCCGTTTGAGCAGCTGGGAAGAAAGTCAGAATGGAATGTTCAACGAGTATTTCCAGTCGGGAAACCGTTATTGATAAAGTGAGTTGCCAATTATTTGCAGCTAATTTGGGTGGTACCGCGGATTAAACCGTCCCTTGCAGACTTGCAGGGGATTTTTTGTTTTTGTAACAAGCCGGAAAGTAATCATTGCTTTTCAATTAGAAAATCAAAATTTGAATGAGGAGAAAAAATGAAACCATTAGGATTAAATGAAATCAGAGAAAAATATCTGGCATTTTTTGAAGAAAAAGGACATTTGCGATTAAATAGTTTTCCATTGGTGCCAATTAATGACAAGAGTCTGTTACTGATCAACTCAGGGATGGCACCGCTGAAACCCTATTTTACCGGAGATGAAATACCGCCCCGAAATCGGGTGACAACCTGTCAGAAATGTATTCGCACCCCGGATATTGAAAACGTTGGTAAAACAGCCAGACATGGGACCTTTTTCGAAATGCTGGGAAATTTTTCCTTTGGCGATTATTTCAAAAAAGAAGCGATTCCCTGGGCCTGGGAATTCTGCACTGAGGTGATGGAAATACCAGAAGACAAAATCTGGATCACTATTTATCTGGATGATGACGAAGCCTTTAAAATCTGGAATGAAGACGTCGGAATTCCCAAAGAAAAAATTGTCCGGTTGGGAAAAGAGGATAATTTCTGGGAGCACGGCCTGGGACCCTGCGGCCCTTGTTCTGAGCTTTATTTTGACCGCGGCGAAGAATATGGTTGTGACAGCCCCACCTGTGGTGTCGGCTGTGATTGCGACCGTTATGTCGAATTCTGGAACCTGGTTTTCACCCAGTTTGATAAAGATGAAGCTGGCAACTATAATCCGCTACCAAAACCAAATATTGATACCGGGATGGGTCTGGAGCGTCTGGCCGTGGTGATGCAGGGTGTGGGAACCATTTTTGAAATTGATACGGTTGGCCATGTCCTCAATTATATCTGTAAAAAAGCGGGCGTAAACTATGGCGATGATCCCCAGGATGATATTTCGATCCGGGTCATTACCGATCATATCCGCAGTGTCACCTTTATGATTGCTGATGGCGTCATGCCAGGAAATGAGGGACGCGGCTATGTATTGCGGCGACTGCTCCGCCGGGCTGTCCGTCACGGGAAATTATTGGGAATTAAGGATCTTTTCCTTTATGATGTGGCCAAAGAGGCAATTCGGGTTTCTGAAGGGGCATATCCTGAGCTGCGTGAAAAGCAGGATTTTATTCAAAAGCTGATTCGTATTGAAGAAGAACGCTTTAAAGAAACCATCGATCAAGGTCTGGCGTTGTTAAACAAAGAACTCGATAAAATTATCGAAATGGAAGAAACGGTATTCCCTGGTGGTGGCGCCTTTAAACTTTACGATACCTATGGTTTTCCCTATGATCTGACCAAGGAAATTGTCGAAGAACGGGGCCTTACTATTATTGCTGAAGAATTTGAAAAAGAAATGGAGGCCCAACGGGAACGGGCCCGCCAGGATCGTCTCAATAGCGATTTAGCAGTATGGGCCGATGATCCCTTTAATCCTCTGGGTCCGGATGCAGTCAATGCCTTTGTGGGTTATGACAACCTGGAAACAGAAGGCACCATCATCGGGCTTTATGTCAATGAAACCCTGGTGGACGAAGCCAAAGCTGGGGATGAGGTGCTGGTACTTCTGGATCAGACTTCGTTCTATGCTGAGAGCGGGGGTCAAACCGGCGATCACGGCGTTATTCAAAAAGGTGATGGCTTGATTGAAATCAGGGATTGCAAAAAAGGCAGCCTGAGCCGACATATTCATTCGGGTATCGTTAAGTCAGGAACCTTTAAAGTCGGGGAAAGCGTGATTACCGAAGTCGACAAAGACTTGCGCGATGCGGTCCAACGGAACCATACCTCGACCCATTTGCTGCAAAAAGCCCTGAAACAAGTTTTAGGTGACCATGTCGAACAGGCCGGATCATTTGTCTCGCCGGACCGGTTACGTTTTGACTTCAACCATTTCCAGGCGATGACCCGGGATGAGAAACGTCAGGTTGAGGATATTGTCAATGCAGCGATCCTGGCTGCCTATGATGTGTCTATTTTTGAAACCAATATCGATAAGGCCAAAGAACTGGGAGCAACAGCTCTATTTGGGGAGAAATACGGCGAAATCGTCCGGGTAGTCAAAGTTGGCGACTTCAGCACCGAGCTTTGTGGCGGCTGTCATATCAGTAATTCAGCCAAGGTTGGGATGTTTAAAATCATCAGTGAAGGCGGCGTTGCGGCCGGGGTCCGGCGGATTGAAGCCGCAACCGGTTTTAATGCCTGGCATCTGGTCGAAAAAATGGATGATACGCTCATTGAGGTCTCCAATCTGATGAAAACAAATCCCGATCAATTACTTGAAAAGGTAACAGAATTGACGGAAATCAACAAACAGAAAGAACGCACCATTGCTGAACTGAAACAGAAATCAGCCGGTAATGCGATTATGGACATCCACCAGAAAATGATCGTCATCAGTGGCGTTCAGGTTACCATCGCGGAAGTAGAAAAAATGCCGATGGAAGAGCTGCGAACGATTGGCGACTTACTAAAAGACCGGATGGGCTCTGGGGTGGTACTGCTGGGCAGTGCTCTGGATGGCAAGGTTAACTTTGTTGCAACTGCAACTCCGGATATTGTCAAACGCGGCTTCCATGCCGGCAAAGTCATTAAAGAAGTGGCGACAGTAGCTGGCGGAGGTGGCGGCGGACGTCCGGATATGGCGCAAGCTGGGGGGAAACTTCCAGAAAAACTGGCAGAATCTCTTGTAAAGGGAGAGGCATGCATTCGCGAGCAATTGAACTAATTTGTTAAGAAAAAGAAAAATTACGTCATATGACTTGTCTTTTCTTTTGCTTTGGGTTAAAATGATATAAATTGATTGTGAAGGAGGTCAGATGACAATGGGAGAAAATACGGTGATTGATCGAGGAACCATTATGTTTGAGGTCGATAGCGAAAAGTCTCAGAAGATCGACGAAGTGATGCGAAATGTACATAAGGCTCTAGTTGAAAAAGGGTATAACCCCGTCAATCAAATTGTAGGTTATGTCATGTCAGGAGATCCGACCTATATCACAAGTCACAGAGAAGCGCGAAATGCCATACAGAAAATTGAACGGGATGAGTTACTCGAAGAACTTGTTCGACGTTACTTAAAAAGTATTTAGTAGGCTGATAAATTGGGGCTGTCTCAACCGAGGCAGTCCTATTTTAGTTCGGCAAGGCGATTGTGAGCGAAGACTCATGGACTATTTTGTTTGTGGTTAGGAAACGATTTTAAGATGAAAATCAATACACTGGGCAATACCGGTATCAAGGTATCCCGAATGTGCTTTGGCAGTTTGACGATTGGACCGCTCCAAAAAAACAAAACCCTTTTGGAAAGTCGGGAAATCATCGCGGCAGCTCTGGATTGCGGGGTTGATTTTTTTGATACGGCGGATCTGTATAACAATTACGATCATCTGCGGGCGGCGATCCAGATGCAGCAGGATGTGGTGATTGCCACAAAATCCTATGATTATACAGCAGCGGGAGTCCGCAGTAGTTTAAATCGGGCGCTGACTGAACTGGGCCGGGATTATGTGGATCTTTACCTGCTCCATGAGCAGGAAAGCCGGAAAACCATTGAAGGACATTGGGAAGCCATTGCGGCTCTAATTGCTGAAAAGCAAGCCGGAAAAGTAAGAGCCATTGGCATTTCCACCCATCGGGTCGAAGGGGTTTATGGAGCGAATCTTTTTTCTGAGCTGGATGTGATTCATCCGCTGATCAATTTAACGGGAATCGGCATTGAAGATGGAACTGCCCAGGAAATGGCGGCCGCCATCCATGAGGCCAAAAAACTGGGGAAGGGCATTTATGCCATGAAGCCTTTAGGCGGCGGTAATCTGCTGTCCCGGAAACAGGCCAGCTTTGAGTATATTTTGAATAACGCCGATCTGGATGCCATTGCGATTGGGGTTCAATCGGTTAATGAAGTGCGGTATAATGCTAAAAAATTCAATGGCGAAGCGATTCCCGAAGATTTGGAGAGAGCTGTTTCCAGTGCCTCCAAAACACTGCATATCAGTGACTGGTGCAGCGGTTGCGGGGAATGCGTGCGCCGCTGCAACCAGCAGGCCCTGGCCTTAGTCGACGGGAAAGCGCAAGTTGATGAAAACAAATGTGTGCTCTGCTGCTATTGCAGCACTGCCTGTCAAGACTTTTGCATCAAAGTGATTTAACACAGCCATAACAAATAGATGGGATAATGAATGGAAAGAATTTTAGGAATTGATGTTGGCGACAAACGGATTGGCGTTGCTGTAACGGACCCGTTACAGATTACCGCCCAGGGTGTTATGACCCTCAAACGAAAAACCCGAGACGACGATTTAGAAGCATTTCGGGAGCTCATTGCAAAATATGAGATTAAAAAAGTGGTAGCTGGTCTGCCTTTGAACATGGACGGTTCAGAATCCGCTCAGACCCGAAAAACAGTGAACTTTTGTCAGTTTATCAAGAAACGGCTGGATATCGAAATCATCTATATTGATGAGCGATTGACCTCAGCCTGGTCTGAAAAAGTTCTGATTGAAGGAAATGTTTCCCGGGAGAACCGCAAAGATTATATTGATATGCTGGCAGCCCAGATTATTCTCCAGTCTTATATGGATCGGGCTGTTAAATAATTCATAAATAATGAATTCTTTAAGTATGAAAAGGTATAATTACAAGATTATGAGCGAAAAAAATAAAATTGAAAGAGAAGTTGATATGGAAGAAAAAATAATTTTAGAAGATGAAAATGGCGTTGCAAGAGAGTTTGATTTAGAAGTTTCGTTTCCACTGGGTGAAAAGACTTATGTGCTTTTAACAGAAGGCGAAGAAAGTGACGATGTGTTTGCTTTCTTTATCGATGAAGATGAAGATGGTGAAATTCTGGTACCGGTTGAGGATGAAGCAGAATTTGCTTTAATTGAAGCAGAATATGACCGCATCATGGACGAAGAATATGAAGATTTAGAGGAAGACGAAGATGACGATGAAGGTGAAGTTGAGTAAATACCCCCTTGTTAACGGGATATTTATCAGCCGACCCAATCGCTTCATTGCCAAGGTAATGATTAACCAGGAAGAGATAGCTGCTCATGTGCCCAATACCGGTCGCATGAGTGAGCTTCTTGTTTCAGGTGTTCGGGCCATTCTGGCATGGAATCCGGGGCCACATCGAAAAACAGATTATACGCTGCTGCTGGTTGAAAAAGACGGGCATTGGGTATCGGTCAATTCGATGTTGGCTAACCAGATTGCTTACGAATTTTTAAAAGCTCAAGCGGACGTTTCAGAACTCAAACAAGAAGTAACCTATGGCAACAGTCGTTTTGACCTTGCCTGTTTACGAGGCAGTCATTACGCCTATTATGAGGTGAAAAGTGTCAACCTGGTCGTGAATGAGATTGCCATGTTTCCGGATGCACCAACGGAGCGCGGGGCTAAACATCTTGCTGAATTGATCAGGGCTCACCAGGAGGGTTACCATACTGGGGTTATTTTTGTTGTGCAACGCAATGATGCAAAATCGTTTCAGCCGAATCAAATAATGGATCCAAAATTTTCACGTTTATTGGGTCAATGTCATAGTCTGGGAATAGAGATCCGTGCGCTTTCCTGTGATATTGATGGAGTAAACATAGAAATTATCAGCGAGTTGCCTGTAACTGTTTTATCAGAAGAGACTGTAAAAGAGGTGTGACAACCATGAATAACAAAAAACAAATTGTGGATGCACTCAGAAAAAGAGGGAACAAAGTAACCCCTCAACGTCTGGTTACCATTGAGGTTCTGATGACCTTCAGGGAGCAGCACTTTAGTGTTGAGGAATTATTCCAGGGTGTTAAACAGCGTAATCCTGATGTGGGAATGTCAACCATTTATCGAACGGTGCAAATATTAGAAGAAATGGGACTCATTACCAAACGTAATTTTGATGATGGCTTTGCTCGGTACGAACTCTGCGAGTTGGATGAAAAACACTGGCATCATCACTTGATCTGCTTAAAATGCGGAAAGGTTATCGAAATGCAAGACGATTTCCTGGAAGCTCTCGAAAAAGAAATAGAAGAAAAGAAGGATTTTATAATAATCAATCACGAACTTAAAGTGTACGGATATTGTTCGGATTGTTATGCAATAACGAAAGGAGATAAATTTGACTGAAAATAAAAACATAATAGCAACGGGAACCCAACGATTGGAGGGCCGTTCACGATCGCGTCGAAAACCTCAGGTTCAGAAGAACAAAGACAAGCTGAGATTAATTCCATTGGGAGGTCTGGGTGAAATCGGGAAAAACCTGAACGTTTTCGAATACAAGGACGATATTATCCTTGTGGACTGCGGCCTGAAGTTTCCGGATGATGACATGTTCGGAATCGATATTGTTCTGCCGGATTTTAATTATATTCTGGAGAACCAGGACAAGGTCAAAGGCGTTGTCATTACCCATGGCCACGAAGATCATATTGGGGGGCTTGTTTATCTGCTAAAAAAGATAAACTTACCCATTTATGCAACGAAATTTACCATGGGTCTGATTGATAAAAAGCTGAAAGAACATGGTTTATTAACCAAAACCACCCGGATTATCGTAAAGCCTAAAGAACGGATTGATATTGGCGAGTTTAATGTAGAGTTTATTCGCGTTAATCACAGTATTGCTGATGCTGTGGGACTGTGTATCAAATGTGCGGCAGCGACCGTTGTTCACACCGGCGATTTTAAAATAGACTATCATCCCATTGGCGGCGAAGTAATCGACTTGCAGCGATTTGCAAAAATTGGGTCACAGGGTGTGGATCTGCTGATGTCAGACAGTACCAATGTTGAAGGGGCTGGATTTACCCCGTCGGAAAGTACCGTGGGACCAACCTTATATAATTTGTTTCGAGGGGCTAAAGGGAGAATTATCGTAACCACCTTTGCTTCCAATGTTCATCGGCTTCAACAGGCTATCGATGCCGCAGTTGAATATAACCGAAAGGTTATTATCTGTGGACGAAGCATGGAAAATGTCAGTGAAGTGGCGATGGACCTGGGTTACCTGAAAGTACCGGCCAATGTACTGGTCCAATTAAAAGACATTAAAAATTACAAAGATAAAGAATTGGTTATCATCACTACCGGTAGCCAGGGTGAACCGATGGCGGCATTGGGACGAATGGCATTGGGTGAGCACCGTCATCTGACCATTAAAAAAGAAGATATGGTTATCATTTCCGCATCTCCAGTACCGGGAAATGAAAAAATGGTTTCCGAAGTCATCAACAAACTGGTGGAACTGGGATCTGATGTTATTTATGGACGTTTTGCCGAAATTCATGTTTCTGGTCATGCCCGACAGGAAGAACTGAAACTGATGATCACGCTGGTTAAACCTAAGCATTTCCTGCCTGTTCATGGTGAGAGTCGGATGTTGATGCAGCATGCGGAGCTGGCCCAAACAGTGGGAATGAATAAAGACAGAACCTTTATTGCCGAAAATGGAAATATTCTGGAAATCGATAAACGCAGTGTTCAGGTTGTCGGTAAAACCCAGGCCGAACCGGTTCTGGTTGATGGACTGGGTGTTGGCGATATCGGTAACATCGTTCTGAATGACCGTAAGCGCTTGTCGGAAGATGGTCTTTTCATTGTGGTTTGTACCATGCATAAAGGCAAGGCGATCTCAGGACCGGATATTATCTCCCGGGGATTTGTATATGTGAGGGAATCAGAAGAACTCATTAATAACGCCCGGGAAGAGGTAAAGAAAGCCTTGATATCTTGTGAAGAAAAGGGTATTATAGACTGGAATTCCATCAAAAATGTAATCCGCGAAAGCTTATTTAAATACCTCTATGAAAAAACACAGCGAAAACCGATGATACTGCCCATCTTGATGGAAGTATAAATTAAACCAGGCGATTGTTTAAGACAAATAGCGTTAGCAGTTGCCAGTAAAATTCTAAAACTAGGAGTAAGGCATGAACGTATATGATGAAGCCAATAATTTGGCACGAGCACTGAAAGAATCCACCGAATACAAGAATTTTTTAGCCGCTAAAGAAAAACTGGAGCAAGATCCCGAAAAGTATGAAATGGCCAAGGACTATATGCGTAAGCAAATGGAAATTCAGTCGTTTCAAATGCTGGGAAATGAGCTGACAGAAGACCAGATTACTTCTTATAATGCCATTGCGAACACGATTATGGGGATTCCCGAAATCGCCGAGTTTTTCCAGGCGCAAATGTATTTTTCAGTCGTTTTTCAGGATATAACCGACATTATGGCAAAAGCAGTCGATTTGGATATGGGTCTGTTTGATTCAGAAGAAGAAGGCTGTGGCGCGTAAACAACCATTAGAATAAAAATAATTCAAAAAGAATATAGGTGCCCACCTCAATCGCGGTCCTATATTCTTTTTATGGTTTAAGAAATGAAAGGAGGGTGAAAGAATGAGTAACGGAACAAATCAAACCAGACTGTCACCCCGAAAAAAGCCGGGAAAACTTATTGCAATTATTCTTTTATTATTAGTCGTATTTGGCGCAACTGGTGTGTTCAGCTTCAACTATTTTATCGGTCAAATGCTGGAACCAGTAGGAGATGGGGACCTTGTCTATGTGCAGATTGAAGAAGGCGCAGTCATCAGCGATGTAGCAGAGCTATTGGCAGAAAATGGCCTGATCCGAGATGCTTTTGCCTTTGAGATGTTGGCTAAAAAAGAGAGTACTGCCAACCAGATCCAGTCCGGCTACTATGCTTTCAGTCCGACCGAATCCGCCCAGCAGATTCTGGACCGTCTGGTCAGCGGTGATGTGGCAGATGCCACGGTTACCATACCAGAGGGACGTAATATTTCAGAATTTGCCGAAATTCTGGAAGAAAAAAATGTTTGTGATGCCGAAGCGTTTATCGAAGAAACAAAAAAAGTAGCCGAATATCAGAAAAGCTATCCGATTTTAAGCAGTATTCCTCTGACTGAAAAAGACGGGGTCAACCGAACCCTGGAGGGCTACCTTTTTCCCGATACCTACAGTTTTTCACCAGGGGTTGAGCCATCAGAAGTAGTAACCGCGATGCTGGACCGTTTTGTGGAGGTCTATGATCAGGAGCTGCAAAAACGAACTAAAGATAAGGGCAAGACGGTGGATGAGATCGTCATTATGGCTTCCATTGTGGAATTGGAAACCAAATTGGTTGAAGATAAGGCCAATGCCGCCAGTGTGTTTTACAATCGGATTGCGGCCAATATGCCGCTACAGTCTGACATTACCGTGGATTATGCCCGCGGCGAAAAAACGGCAGTATTAACAACCGAACAGACTCAATTCCCGTCACCTTATAACACCTATATCAATACCGGACTGCCCTTTGGACCGATTTGTTCCTTCGGGGAAACTTCGTTAGAAGCTGCCTTATATCCGGCCGAAACCAAATATCTATATTTTGTGGCCGATATGAGCTCGGGAAAAATCTATTTCAACGAAACCTATGAAGAACACCTGGAAGATGTTGAAAAATATATGGGCAACTGATTAAGACGAACTGAAATGTAAGTTAGGCCCCTGTAAAAAAGGGGCCACCAATAAAAAAGAATGAAGGCCAGACTGTGAGCGAAATTGTACAAGATTACATTGAGGATTATATCAGAGGGTTAATCCCGGCTGATCGTCCCCAAATAGAAGCATTCAGAAAAAGAGCGCTGAACGATGAGATCCCGATCATTCATAAAGAAGTTCAAAAACACATCGAATTATTGATCGCGGCCAATAAAATCCGGACTATTCTGGAAGTTGGTACAGCGGTGGGATTTTCGGCGTCGATTTTTGCCGAAGCCATGGGTCCCACAGGGCATGTGGATACCATTGAACGAAATTTAAACATGGTGGTTCAGGCCGATGAGAACATCACCAGTTTGGGACTTAACCATCAGATTAACCTGATGGTCGGGGATGCTCAGGAAAAACTGGCTGAACTGAATAAAACTTATGATATGATTTTTTTAGATGGGGCTAAAGGCCATTATATTCACTTGCTTGACGATTGCCTGAGGTGTTTAAAACCGGGTGGACTATTGATTTCCGATAATGTGTTGTTCAAAGGCATGATTGCCACCAATGATTTGGTCATCCGCCGGAAAATAACCATTGTTAAACGGATGCGGGTGTATCTGGAAACCATCGCCAACCATCCCCAATTGATTACCAGTATTTTGCCATTAGGTGATGGGCTGGCACTTAGTTGGAAAAAAGATAATTAATCAGGTAAGGGTGTATTATTAATAGGAAGAGAATTGAAGCGAGAGTTGTAGAACGGAGAAAGAAATGAAAAAACCGGAACTATTAGCACCGGCTGGAAATTTTGAAAAATTACGGTATGCCTTGCATTATGGCGCCGATGCGGTCTATTGTGCTGGCAAAAAATTTGGGCTCCGCGCCAAGGCCGACAATTTTGATCTGGCAGATTTAGCCGAGGCGGTTAGATATGTCCATGAACGCGATAAAAAAATTTATGTCACCTTGAACATGATTCCCCACAATGCCGACCTCGAAGGTCTGCCTGAATATGTCAGCGAACTTAAAGACCTGGGAATTGACGGTGTTATTGTAGCCGATCCCGGGGTTTTTTCTGTGGTCCGGGAAGTAGCCCCAGATTTAAAAATATCGGTGAGTACCCAGGCCAATAATACCAATTGGCGAAGTGTGGCATTCTGGCACGCCCAGGGAGCCAAGCGAATTGTGTTAGCCCGGGAACTGGGCCTTAACGAGATTCAGGAAATTCGGGAAAAAGTAGCTCCCGAAATGGAAATTGAAATTTTTGTTCACGGTGCCATGTGTATTTCCTACTCGGGACGCTGCCTGCTAAGTCATTACATGACGGGCAGAAATTCAAATCAGGGTGATTGCGCCCACCCCTGCCGGTGGAAGTATCACCTGATTGAAGAAACCCGACCAGATGAAGCCTTTTCCATCGAAGAGGATGCCACCGGATCCTTTATTTTCAATTCTAAGGATCTCTGCCTGATCGATGAGATCCCGGCCCTGATGGCGGCTGGGGTGGACAGCTTTAAAATCGAAGGACGGATGAAAAGTCTATATTATGTGGCTACCGTCGTATCGGCTTATCGCAGTGCCATTGACTACACCTATGACCATCCCGGGATGACAAAGCTCGACGCGGGCTATTATGATGAGTTGACCAAGGTCAGCCACCGTAATTACACCAAAGGCTTTTTCAGCGGTAAAACAACAGCAGATGATCAAAATTACGGGACCGGCAGTTATACCCGACATTATGATTTTGTGGGTCTGGTTCTGGAATATGACGAAAACTCCGGAATGGCCTTAATTGAGCAGCGCAACAAAGTATCAATAGGCGACGAGATCGAGATTATGATTCCTGGAAAAGGCTTTATCAAGCAAAAAATTGCGATGATGACCGACAAATCCGGAGTGGTAATTGAGTCTACACCCCATCCCAAAATGCTTTATTATCTACAGATGTGCACACCGGTTAAACCGATGGATATAATCAGAAAACAGGATCAAGTTTGATAGAAAAATAACACATAAAACAGACTCTCGTTTACATAAAAAATCGTTTAAAATTATAATGAAATGCCATTGACACATAAATATTAAAGTGCTATAATTCAGAAAGTTTCAAGAGTGTACTAGGTTAACATCAATGAAGGTATCTAGTATCCTCTTGTTATAGACTCGGACGTATCGAAGGTGATAACAAGGTGAGCCTATCTTGTTGTTGCCTTTTTTTTGCGCGAATTTCGTTGCGTAGAATAAGAAGGAGAAAAAATGTATAATTTTGATCAGTTGCTTATACTGTTTAGTGTACTGCTCTTGTTAGTGGTCGTGTTTAGTTTTATTAATGAAAAAACAATAAAACTGCCCTATGAAATAGGTCTGGTTGTTTTTGGCTTTATCTTTGTTGTTATTTATATCATTGGCCGGAACTTGAATCTTGTCCACTTGCCAATGGAGTTTATAAATCTATACCGGGAATTTGACTTCACCGACTTTCTGTTTAAAGGTGTTTTATGCTTTATGCTATTTAGTGGGGCATCGCGGATCGAATTTGGCGATTTTAAAGCAGATAAATTCTTGATTGGCAGCATGGCAGTTATCGGAACCGTGGTATCTACTGTTGTTTATGGTCTGCTTTTTTTCGCTCTGGGCTATCTGATCCATGTCAATATTTCCTTTTTGGAAGCCTGTCTGCTTGGCGCAATCGTAGCTCCGACCGATCCGATTTCGGCCATGAGTATTCTGGCAAAGGCCGGATTACCGAAGCGAATCGGCCTGATTATTGAAGGGGAAGCTTTGTTCAATGACGGTGTTGCCGTGGCTATTTTTGCCACCCTGCTAACAGCCTTAAAACTGTCTGCGAACAGTGTCTCAGTAATAAGTTTTGGATGGGGACTAACCACTGAAATTCTGGGTGCCGTGGCTGTCGGCTTTGTTGTTTCCTTCCTGCTATTTGAAGTCTTCAAACGGTCAAATGACAATTTTATTAAAATATTCACCAGTCTCCTGACTGTGATGCTGGCATATCTGATTTGTGAATACCTAGTTTTCTCCGGACCGATCGCGGCAGTTATTTGCGGACTTTACTATGCCACCGGAATCGCCGGAATGAAGCGTAAAAATCACAAAGGTATGTCTGAGGAATTACACAACTTATTCTATTCCTTCTGGTCAGTGGTGGATAACCTCTTAAATGGGATCTTATTCCTGTTAGTCGGTGTCATATTACTGAATATCAAGAACATCAACACCCTCTCGGTCGGGATGATTTTCGCCATCGCCATCGGATCGATTGTATTTAATACGATTGCTAGAATGGCTGGTGTTTACGCTTCGATGATCTTTAACAGAAACCCACCAAAAGGTAAGGGAATGAGAAACTCTAAATTCATTACCTTTATGACCTGGGCCGGTTTAAAAGGCGGTCTTTGTCTGGCCTTGATTATGGGTACCAGCATCTCTTTGGCGACGCCAACCTATAACCTGTTTTTGGTGGCGACCTATGCCATCGTACTGTTTACAACGGTGGTGCAAGGATTATCAGTAGGGAAGGGTTATATACTCCTTAGCAAAAATAAAGTAATTCTGAACCAAAAAAAGAAAAACTATAAAATAGCCGACAAGCTAGTAAAATAAAAGAAAAATGTTAAGATTGCCGGTAACCCAGCAAAATAAACTGACTTTAGCAATGATTCGATTAGTGTCACAGCACTGTTTTTATGGCCGGAAAGATAACCTCTACTTGTGAATAAAATATGACAGGGTTATAATAAACACAGAGCTTAGAATAAAAAAACACCCAAGTTGGAGGAATCATGAGAATATATATTGCCGCTTCATGGAAGCATCAGCATGCCGTTGAAATGCTGACCGATTTATTGGAAACCCGGGGCCACACCATCCTCTCCTGGATCCGCGAGGGCCGACCGGAAGAAGCTTTTCTTTCGCAAAAGGAACTGACCCATTTTATTGAGTCGGCCGAAGGGGAGCGGGTTTTTGACTTTTGTATCTCATCCGTTACCAGTGCCGATCTGATTATTTACGTCGGGCCATCCGGCTGTGATGCCTGGGCCGAAATTGGTGCGGCTTACGGCTCCAAGATTCCCGTTTTTGGACTGCTGGCCAAAGCCGAACAGGTCGGGCTGATGCGCCATATGATTAAAAACTGGTATCGCTCGATTTCGGAGTTGATGGTAGCCGTAGATGCCATAAAGCAATAAACGACTAAAAATTAACAGCATCAATGATGAGTGCTGGAATTTAAAAATCAAACTGAATGTGTTTCTTTAACGCTATCGTATTAACGGTGGCGTTTTTTTATTGCGGATTAAGAAATAAATACATCTTTAGCGGATTAAATAGCGACATTAAACTGGACAGTTGTTTTATTGTCATGTAAAATGATTTTATAAACCATAAAGAGAAGGTGTCCTGAATGTTTAGTATCGCAATCTGTGATGATCAGCGTGGAATCTGTTCGGAAATTGAAAGTATTATTTTAGAATATAAAAAATCAACCCGGCAGGAAATGCAAATAGAAGTGTTTTATTCGGCTGAAAAACTCGGTATTTATATGGAACATGAACATAATTTTGATTTAATCTTTCTGGATATAGAAATGAAGGGTTTAAATGGTCTTGATCTGGGCCGGAAAATTCGCGAAGAAATGGATAACCAGGTCACCCAGATTGTCTATGTTTCGGGTAAAGATAGCTACTTTAAAGATTTGTTTGAGGTTCGACCAAT
>NZ_KI421449.1:54585-88227 GCF_000472665.1 Acetobacterium malicum subsp. dehalogenans DSM 11527
CCAAGCCAACATGGTTTAGGCCTGGAAAATGTGAAAAGTGTTTTACAAAAATATAATGGTTCGATGGGTATTACCCAACAGAGTAATATCTTTTCGGTTTCCCTGCTGTTGTTTGTATAAAGCCTTGTTGCGAGCATTCTTATATTAAGATTGCTCGTTTTTATTTGAATAAAAAAATATTAGTTCACTACAAAAAAATATATTAATTTCAACATAATCTGGCACAAATGAAAATATATGGTAGATTTAGGCTAATAAAAGATAAAAAAGGGGGATATGCTTTGAAAAATCTATCATTAAGGTGTTATCGGGTTATTGCAGCTATGGCGATAATGGTAACAACGTTAAACATAAACACGGCCTGCGTGTTCTTTTTCTATCAGCCTAAACTGCCGGAGGGTGCAGAAAAACTCAAAAAGTTCAAGTGAGAAGTGCAATGACGGAGAGAATCACAGATATCCTTATTAGCAATGAAATCATCATAGCAGAGAACAGAAATTTATATACCTATGGTTTACAGCAAGGACTGTTGATGATCCTCAATATTGCTACGTTTATGGGGATCGGGATTGTGTTAAATATGGTTTGTGAAAGTATTATTTTCCTCTTAACATTTATTCCACTTCGTTCCAACGCCGGTGGTTACCATGCAAAAACACAACTAAGATGCTATTTGTATTCAGTCGTAATGATTACAGTCACTTTGATGGGTATTAAGATTATCCCCTGGACGGGGATTATTTGTATCGCACTGACACTTGTTGCGGGAATGATCATCTTTTTCCTTGCGCCAGTAGAGGCTGTAAATAAACCGTTAGGTCAAGTCGAAAAAGCTGTGTATAAAAAAAGAACACGTTTCACTTTGGTTTTGTTTGTGTTTTTGGTTTTGCTATTTTGTTATATTGGTCAATTAGTGATTTCGATTTGTATACTGATGGGACTTGTAGTGGTTAGTATTGTGGTTGTGTTGGGAAGAGTATCGAAATGATAAAGAAGAACAAAATTATTTAGGTTTGTTTTGTTGTTTCCACAGATAATTATCTGTGAAATAGCCGATAGAGAGGAGTTGTTTCGTTTAAATAAGATTTTCAGAATTTTCGTCTTCAATTGATTTCAGTATGGGTTTTCAACTAATGAGTGGTGTTATAAGTGCATTGCATCATTTTAGAGGAGCTAAATTCATTACAAAAGGCATGTAATGAATATACTTGAGCGGTTGTTTTTGGTTAGAGAATGAGTTCAAAAGTTTAATGGATCGATATAAGTTGCTAATTAATGGGAATATTAAAATAAGGGCGTAGAAAAGGCTTGGAGGAAAAATAATTGCCAGATTACAAATCAATTATAAAAATTGCCATAACACCTTGTCTTATTTTAGGATTTGTTATCTTGAGGAATAATTTTATAGAATATCAGGCAGCTAATCTTCAAATAGGATTATTGTGGTATAGAGTTTTGTTTGACTTATTTCTTTACATTTCAACAGGAATCTTACTTGCGAGTTTATATGAAACCTATAGAAAAATTCGTTTGCTAAGAATAACAAAGGTTATTTTGTTATGTAATATTTTAATGTTGATTCTGTTTTATGGTGTGAGTTATTTTGGTTTTCTGTATTTTACTAGTATTAAGGAGTTTTTTGCCTTCAATTTTATTTTGATGGGATACTACGTTTTTTTAGTGAGTCATAATTTTCAAAAAGGAGAAAGTTAATGAAAATTTTTTTTAAAAAGGTTAGTGTTGTTTTATTATTAGCTATTTGCATCTGCTCTACGCCTGTTTTGGGACAAGAACGTGTAGAAAAGGAGAAGTTTTTAGATGAAAGTAAAATAAAAATTCAGTTAGCGGAAGCTATATCACTAGGGGAAGAAGCTGTCGCAATTGGTCGATTAGAAAATCAGGAAACAGGTTTAGCTTATGACATGGAAATCTATGCATTGCCATTTGACGAAAACCGAGAATACACATCGTCTGACAAAGCGGAATCGATTTGTTATATAGCTTCGACAGATTATATGACGGTTGATGAAAGTACAATACCAGATACAATGCTTCGTGGTGGCGAAAATGATTCTATGTGGGATTCTACTGGTTCAGCCAATTTTACATTAGGATATGATTTCGACAGAAATTCAAGTGGATATATTCAGTTAACTTATATTTGGGGGAATTCATATTTTACTTCTGGTGTTGGGCTTGCAAGTAGTCAGGTAGGTTGTGCACAACAAAGTGCATATACTGGAGTTAATGAAACTAGAATTTGGAATGTAGGATCTTCATTTGGGAATCACACTGGTTTTAGCGGTTGGGTCCCAGATTCAACTGCTACCGCACTTTTTGGAACTAACTGGAACGCTACACTTAGTCGAGGGGGCAGCACCTGGGGCTTTTCGCTTCCCGTTTATAGATATCTATAAAATTTGGATTGCCGGATACATATATAACAAAAGGTACGAAGTCTTCTGTGAATCTACCAAGTTCCAGATAAAAATTGGTAGCGAATTTTGAAGATGAAGCTATGTCATACACTGTCATTGTTTTTTTCTGATGTATCCTGCTAGAATAGTATTGCCATCTTTGATCGGTTTTTCTTTTAAGAATTCTTCAATCAAAGCCCTTTTTTGTTTCTTCTCAGGACTTTCATCTCTTCTTCCCATAAAATACCTCCAAACTGATTTTATTCTACATCAGTTTGGAGGTTTACACAAATATTGAAGCGAGCTCCAATTAAGGGGTAGATGGCGTTTGGCGGTCTCCTTGCCAAAGCCGAACAGGTGGGGCTGATGCGTCATATGATTAAAAACTGGTACAGCTCGATTTCGGAGTTGATGACCGCTGTGGATGCCATCAACAAATAATGACTTAAAATTAACAGCATCAATGATGGTGCTGGAACTTAAAAATCAAACTGAACGTTTTTGGAGACGCTATCGTATTAACGGTAGCGTTTTTTTATTGTGGACTAAGAAATAAATACATCTTTAGCGGATTAAATAGGGACATTAAACTGGACAGTTGTTTTATTATCATGTAAAATGATTTTATAAACCATAAAGAGAAGGTGCCCAGAATGTTTAGTATCGCAATCTGTGATGATCAGCGTGGAATCTGTGCGGAAATTGAAAGTATTATTTTAGAATATAAAAAATCGACCCGGCAGGAAATGCAAATAGAAGTGTTTTATTCGGCTGAAAAACTCGGTATTTATATGGAACATGAACATAGTTTTGATTTAATCTTTCTGGACATTGAAATGGAGGGCTTGAATGGTCTTGATCTGGGTCGCAAAATTCGCGAAGAAATGGATAACCAGGTCACCCAGATTGTCTATGTTTCGGGTAAAGATAGCTACTTTAAAGATTTGTTTGAGGTTCGACCAATGCATTTTCTGTCAAAACCGGTGGAGCCGGATAAGGTAATCAAAGACGTTGAACTGGCCATGAAATTAGCAAACCGTTTAGGCGGCGTTTTCAGCTACAAAAAAGGATCGGAGACACATAAACTTCCCATCAAAAACATTATCTATTTTCAGAGTGTNAACCGAGAAATCAAAATTGTGACCACAACCGGGGTAGAATTATTTTATGGTAAACTCCATGAGGTGTTTCGTCAAGTAGCCAAATACCGGTTTATTACCGCCATTCACAAATCCTATATTATCAATTTTGAACAAGTAGCCAATTTTAAGTATGAAGAGGTTCAGATGACGAATTCGGCCTGTCTGCCAATTAGTCAGTTAAAACGGAAAGAAGTCAGAGGACTTCAGATAAAATACGAAAGCGAGAGGTTTCTTTAATGGCGTTAAGCACCTATGAGATGGTATATCTGTTAACCAATATTTTTGGAACCTATATCGTTTATAAATTTATGCATATTTTCTTTGAGACCAAAGAAGTCAATCATAAGGTAGAGTTCTTATCTTATGCGGGATATTACATATTTATTGTGCTGGTATATTTGACTATTAATATACCAGTTGTTACGATGATCGGTAATATTTTTGCTTTTTTAGTCCTGTCATTTAACTATAAGGTAGGAATTAAAAAACGGCTTCTATCAGTATTTTTGATTTATTTGATTGTAATGTGTGTCGAACTGATTGTTGGATTGCTTTCAGGATATTTTAATTTTCCTTTGATGACCATTAACAATTATTCCTCAGAATATGGACTGATTATAGTTCAAATCATATTGTATTTTGTCGTTCGAGTTTTCAATAATTACAAAAATATCAGACTAGGAGAAACAATCCCGCTTGCCAATTGGATTGCAATTATTTTGATCCCGATTTCATCCTTATATATCATTCTATCCTTATTTCAAGCAACGGGTCTGTCCTGGAAGCAAGTTCTAATCGGAGTGGTATTGATACTACTTGTCAATTTCACAATTTTTTATTTATATGATGTCATATCAGCTTNCATGGTCGATAAAATGGATAAGGTCTTGCTTAGCCAGCAAAATAAATACTATCAAAAACAATTTGAATTAATGGAGTCATCCTTAAAAACAACGAAAGCAATGCGGCATGATCTGCGAAATCATTTATCGGCTATCTATTCATTGGTTGAAAAGGGGGAAAGTGAAGCTGCCTTAAAACATCTATCAAGGATGACTGATATTTATGATGATAAGAAACAATACGCATGCACCGAAAACATTGATATTGACAGTATTTTGAATTTTAAAATTCAGGAAGCAGAGCATCAAAACATAAAAATAGTGCTTGATCTGAGTATTCCAGAAAAAATGAGTATTCTTTCATTTGATTTAGCGATAATTTTAGGGAATTTACTGGATAACGCTATTGAGGCTGTTTCTGAGTTGAAAAAAGAAAGAGAAATAAAAACAAAAATAAATTATGACAAAGGGCGTTTAATTGTTCTGGTGGAGAATCCTTATCAGGGTGAACGTGTAAAAGTCGGGAATCGTTATCTAACAACAAATAAAGAGCCAAGCCAACATGGTTTAGGCCTGGAAAATGTGAAAAGTGTTTTACAAAAATATAATGGTTCGATGGGTATTACCCAACAGAGTAATATCTTTTCAGTTTCCTTGCTGTTGTTTGTATAGAGCCTTGTTGCGAGCATTCTTTTATTAAGATTGCTCGTTTTTTATTTGAATAAAAATAAGAAAACCTTAGTTCACTACAAAAAAATATATTAATTTCAACATAATCTGGCATAAGTGAAAATGTGTGGTAGATTTAGGCTAGAGAAATATAAAAAAAGTGAGTATTGTGTCCTCTTGACTGTGTTCATAACTGTATTAATCATATTCCAAGGTAAAGCATGAAAAAAAATTAAAAAGCCATAAGGTCAGATTGCTTATTCTTGCAACGGCAATTTCTTTGCTTGCAGGGGTATTCACAATAAAAGAGGGAAACGTTGAACATGTTTTGTATTTTGATTTCCTGGTGCTTTCATTACGCTGCATAGGCATATTTCCGAATTTCCTGCTGGTGTGTGAATTAATCCATTGCAGTTCGTAGCAAATGTAGGTGTAATCTGGCTAATTCTGTTTTATTTGCCTAAGATATTTCGCAAGTTGGTGTTGATGGTACGAAAAAAGAAAGATGACGTTTGATACTAACGATAGATTGTTTTTTTGAAAAAGTGAAAAACAGACGCTTTGCGTGGAATAATAAAAAAACCTGAGCAATTTATTAGCTAACATGTATCGTACACATTTATGTTCAATTATGACAAAGAGCGCTGTATTATTCAGGGGGAAAACCCTTTTATGGGAAGTGTTTAAAAGTTGGGGATCGATATCTCACAACACGCAAAGAGAAAGCGTACATGGTCTACGCCTAGAGAACGGAAGAAAGTTTTAGAAAAATATGACGGGTCGATGGAGATTGAAGATGCGGGAAATGTTTTTTCGATTCAGCACCTGAGGTTCATATAAAATGAGTTAGAGGTATGTAATGTCTCAAGATAAGAACAAGGAAGTATTTAATTGCGATAAAATTTCCCAAAAGTATTCAAAACTTTTTAGAAATCCGAAATATGAAGTTTATGATTTAGAAAAATTTGTACTTTTAATTGAAATAAAAGTTGTACATAATGAAGAGTTAAAACCCAAAATATTTGATCCATTAGAAACTATCTTGTACATAGTGATGGTTTTTATTATTGCATCTACAGTTTTACTATTATGTAGTCAAGACGCATTTTTTTGTGTTTTAGTGATGGCTGTGTTTACTTATATCGCTTTATTTTTTATGGTAAATATTTTAAGAACTAAGTCAATTAATCAAATGACAGAATATTCAAAGGCTAAAAAAAAGTACTTAATCATAAAGAAATGCATTGAAAATGAAATTGTGAGACGCAAAGACAATGATATGAAAAATACTTATGAAGATATGGTAGATTTAATTTAGTCGTTAGTAAAAAAATTCAAAGGAGCCAGTAACATGAGATTCTTAATAGAAAAATTTCCCGAAAATAATGATTTTGATCCTGAGAATGAGGGTTATCATGCCATTAATGAGCCGAGCTTTTTAAAACGTTGCTTGATGACTATTCCGGTTATTCTCATTTCCATGTTTATCATTGGACTAATGTTAAAGATCCGGTTAGGAGCGGATTATCATTTGAATATGACAAACAGTTGGCGAGACGTTTTTTTGTTCGTAGTTTTGATCCCAATTCATGAAATGCTGCATGTAATACTTTATCCGGATCGGATTTTGTTTACAGAATTTATTGGTGGTTATAAAGGGTCGATTTATCGATCATTTTTTGGAGATATAAAAAAGGAAAGGCTGTTATTACTGCTGATATTTCCGGTCATTATTTTAACGGTTATACCCGTTCTATTTTTAATGATCTCAAATATAAATTATCCACTTTTGTCAAAAATTGCCCTGATGAATATGGTACTATCGAGTATGGATGTCCTATCGTTTTATGGAATTTTGACCAAAATTCCGGCGAATGCAAAAATTCGAAATAAAGAAACGCGCTCATACTGGAAATTTTAATAGCGGAGGTGCTTGAAAATGAAAAAACAATATTATCTTGATTTAGGACTATTAATCATTATCCTGGGATTATCTGTTTACTTATTGTTTAGAGTTGAGAATCTCGTGTATACCATAATTTTGATTGGCTTTGCCATTATATTTTACTATATCAATTTGAAATTTAGAATCATCTTTAAATATCCGTATGAAGGGAAGCTAAGTATTGGCAATTATTTGGGGTATTTTGAAATTCTGTTAGGAAAGTTGTTGTACATCATTGGCCTATTAAATCTAACAATTACGAATTCTGATAAGCAGCATAATTTTATCATCTACGGTTTTATTCCTGTTATCTGGTATCTATCGATGTTCCGCAATACGGCTTATATCTGTAATAATAACTTAATCTACAATTTTTCAAGGGTTATTGATATCCAGGACATTGATCGGTACGAGATGAAGAAAAAAACGTTGGATACATATTCTCTAGTTGTCCATATGAAAAACAAAGAAGTGCTGAAGCTGGGTCTGAATGATTTTAATTATCATAAATTTCAATTGCAATTGAATAACTGAATGATAAAGAAATTTCAAAAAAGAAAGGTCATTATTGTGCGGATATTAAAAAAATCTACCCATAGCTGGTGATAGCATTAGAGATGGGTTATATTAGTATCATCTTAAAAGTGAAAAATCTGATAAAATATGGATCTTATGATTCAAACTTTAATTCCCCCTCTTTTGAACATGTCATATTTAGACTAATGGAGAAATCATGCTGTTAAAAATATTACTTAAGAATTTTCGCAGTAGTCTAAAAGACTATTTGCTATTTTTCATTCATCAGAGCCTCATGGTCGTTATTTTTTTTGTGATGACATTCTTTTTCCGAATTGCCTTCAAGGTGAGCGAGATGGATGATGTTAGCTCCCTCGCTTCTTTTATTTATACTGCCGTTGTAATTGTCGTAATCATTACACTGGTATCAACCAATATGAATTTGCGAAATTATTTAATGATTCGAAATAAAGATTATGATTTTTTAGCGATCTTAGGTATCCGTCCGCAAATGCTATATTTACTCTTATGCGTTGAATTTGCAATGGGAAGTCTACTGGCAATTCTGGTTGGACTTCTGGGCGGAAGCTTTTGTGTGCTGGGAATTGCTGATTTACTCGGTAAGTCAGGCTTTCAAAATGATATTTTAATGGTCTCAATTTGGAATTATCTTAATAGCAGTTTCATATTTATTGTGATAGTCGGGATCTGCATGATCGTAAATTGCAGATGTTTTAGTCGCCCAGGCAAAAAAACAAACTCTGAAAGTGCGATGGAATGGGAATCATACAAGGCTTATGATTTGCCCTTCTTATTAATCGGAGGTCTGCTTGTAATTGGGATTCTGGTTAACTTGTGGTTTTATTACAGTGTGCTTAATAGCCTCATTTCGATGATGCTTTTGGTAGGGAGTGCTTGTCTAATTGTTTTTTCAGGTAGTCGGTTTATTTTCAAAAAAATGAGAAAAAATAAAAAATGGTATTATCAAAATTTGTTAACCAGTAATCGCATGATGTATCAATTTAATAAGAATAAAAAACTCTTGTTTACAATATTTAGTCTAAATTTTCTGATATTCTATTTAATGGGGAGCATCACCGCCTCATATGGAACCTTAATCAACGCTGAAGATCAAGAAAGTTATCCTTACGATGCTGTTGCGATATCAGAACTTAAGATGGATGAGAATAGAATTAATCAATCAGGGATAACAGCGTTTGAGACGATCCCGATTCTGCCAGTGTATGACTCAAATGACAATAGAGAGCCTCATTATTGGGGGATATCGCTTAATAGCTATTTCAAATTAACGGGTAAAGAGGAAGCACTGGGTGGAAATGAGATTATTTTAATATCGCAGCAAGAGGGCGTTCAAAATAATGCGACAACTGTAATGAAACGAGCCTTAACGATGGCGGGGAGTAGCAGCAATTATCAGATCCAGAAGTATTTTCAAGAAATAATCTTCGGCAAAATATCAAATAAGAATTTAAACAACATCATTGTTTTTAGTGATGAAGAATTTCAACAGCAATATTCTGATGCCAATAATGAAATGACACTCTTTCTCGGGAAAATATCTATGAATTTTGACAAAACGGCATTTGATCAGAGTAATTTGTTAGTGACGGTGTACAAACAAGATATGTTGCAACAAATTAAAAATGAAAATCAAATAATGTTCCTCATTTTTATCTTATTAGGTTTGATCATGATGATTCAATTGGGAAGTTCGCTTTATTTTCGCTTTTTTACCGATAGAAATCAGTTTTTAGCGGATGCAAGATTTCTGAAACAGCTTGGTATGACCGACAAAGGAATAAAAAAAATATATACTAAAGAGACCGCTATGCTGATATTTTTACCGATTGTGACTTCTTTTTTATGGAGTGGGTTTTTCTTTTGTGCTGAAATGAAATTTCAAAATGTCGCTTTTTTAGAAAACAGTGGTTTATTTATGGCCTTTGGCATCAGCTATTTTCTGATTGAATTGGCATTTTATAAAATATTAGAAAGGCAGCTTGTTTCGCATGTGAGTTATGGTTGAGAAAAAATGGATATTTTGCAAATATGCAGTCTGAAAAAAAAGTACCGGAAAAAAATATCAAAAGGGACAGTGGTCGAAACAGTGGCAATTGATGATCTTAACTTTAAGATTGAAAGCGGTTCATTTATTAGTATTATGGGAAAATCGGGTTGTGGAAAAACAACGTTGTTAAAATTAATTGGTGGTCTCGATACGCCAACAGAAGGCGAAATACTATACAAGGGCAAGCCATTGACGAAATTAAGTCATGATCAGCTGGCTCAGTATCGCCGTGAACAAATTGGATTTGTTTTTCAGGACTATAATTTGATGGATAGTCTGACAATAAAAGAAAATATAATGCTGCCAATGTTATTGGACAATAAAAAGCTGAAAGAAATTGAAGAAAGTGTGATGTATTATGCCCAGCGCTTTGGGATCAGAAAGCACTTAAATAAATACCCAGGGGAATTATCAGGAGGAGAACAGCAACGAGCCTCTATTTGTCGCGCCTTATCAAATAACCCGAAATTGATTTTAGCTGATGAACCAACCGGAAATTTGGACTCGCAATCATCAAAAGAAGTGGTGAGGTGTCTAAAAGAAATGAATCAGGAATTGCGAAAAACGGTAATTTTGGTTACCCATGATCCCTATATCGCCAGCTTTGCGGATGAGGTAATTTTATTAAAAGATGGTATGATTGAAAAAAGACTTGTTAATCACATGGAAAAAGATAAATTCTTTAAAATTCTGATTGAACACCTTAACGCATTTTAAGTGATTGCTTTGTGATGCTTTTAGTTTATGTACCAATCCTATAGACTACTACATGCCGAAAACAGATAATCAAAGTTTAGAAAAGGGGGAGCTTGTCTTGAACTCATTGAAAAAAATCAAACCATTAAAACCATATTTGATCATAATTATTCTTGTCATTTACATCGAAGTTGTTGGTAATGGAAAGCTTATAACGTCTGAAAACCAACTATTTTTTTATGCGGGGATCATTAGACCCATTGTGGGTTCATTAGTCGGTGTTTTTTTGTATATATTCAATTTAGATGATTTAAGATTGACTTTGAAAATTAATGTACATTATTTAATTATTGCGCTATTCTTAATCTTGATTTATTATTCTCGTTATATCTCAATGCTTGGTTTTTATGTAAACATTTCTATTCCAATGCCGTATTTATTAGTTAACTCACCGGTTATATTATATGTCTTTCCAGTAGTAGCAGGCTATTATTTGTCAAAAGGATTTATTTCAACTAAAAATAATAGCGATGTGAGTAACTGAAACCTTAAAATTGACGCAGTAAACTTGGAGCTGTAAGGAGGATGTTAAAAATATGAAAAGAAGATGTTGCAGGTTAGTTTAATAAGTAGTTACCTGTGTTTTTTTGTAGTGATGGATTTTTGGGTCATAGCCATCCAGAATAGCTTTAATGTGATGGAACCGATGAGTTATGGTTTTTATTTTAGTCGCTATTGGGTGATGATAATAAGTGAGGGATGTTAATGGGCGAAAAATGGAAACAAATACGGCGTATTAGTATGAAAATATTAGTCGCATTTGGAATTGTGATAATTATAATAATACAAGTAACCGAACGAAATAATTTAATTGAATGGAGAGAACCGATTACATTCACATTTAGGATTTATTTAGTTTCGGTATTCATTTATATTATATTTCTCAATGCAATTCCACTAATTTGGAATTATTTTAAAAAATAAAGCATGGTTAGGGGGTGTCAAAAACACCCAGTTTAAGCAGCTGGTACTCCGGCAGCGAAAAGGCCGCGTCTCTAAATTCCGCTATCAGTCGGGTGGCATCATCAAGCACCTTTTGCAGAAGACTGGTGATGTCTTCGCTTTTGCGATGATAGATGGTGAGATTGAGGTATTCTTAACGTATTTTGAGTGGATATTCTGTGATGCTTTTAGTACCAAGTTAGGAAATAATTTTAAATTTAGAGCGACAAGTGAGGAAAGTATGAAGAAAGAGTATTATGTAGACTTGGGATTATTGATTATATTGATGATCACAACTCTTTTTACAATAACACAGATCGATAATAATTCATATATAATAATGTTTATCGTATTTTTGGTGCTATCGGCTTATGTTAATTTTAAATTCAGAATCGTCCTCAAATATCCCTATGAAGGCAAATCAAGTTATTTTGAGAAAATGACGTTCTTATTAATGGAACTCGGAAAAATATCATACTTTATCAGCATAACAGATATTGTATATGTGAATCCGGATTTAGATTATTATCATGACTTTACGGTATATGGTAAATTAGCATTTATCATATATTTATTGCTCTTCAAAGCAACTTCATATGTGTCTGATGATAAATTAATCTATCATTTTTCAAAAATGGTGGATATAAAAGATATCAAAGCCTATGAGGTGAGAGAAAAATCCTTTAACATTTATTATTTATCGCTTCATTTAGAAAATGGTGACGTGCTCAAACTCAGGCTCAGTGATTACAACTATCAAAAATTACAGAAATTTCAATTTGAGATTGAGTGACGCAGGATTACGAGCTAGCGATTAAATTATTTCTAAACCTTAAAGTTAACGAAGTAAAATTGGATCTGTAAGGAGAATGGTGAAAACATGAAAAGAAAGTACTATATCGATTTAACCTTTTCTACAAAATGTTATACGAATAGCACAGGCATTTTTGCCATATCATGTGGATTCGTGCTTGATCTTATTGGATCTGGAAGTAGAAAGAGGAACTGAAATTGTCACATTACAAATCAATGATAAAAATTGCCATAACGCCCTGTCTTATTTTAGGCCTTGTTATTTTTAGGGACTATTTTATAAGATATCAGGCAGCTAACCTGCAATTTGATTTATTATGGTATCGCGTTTTGTTTGACTTATTTCTTTACATTTCAACAGGAATATTGCTGGCCGGCTTGTACGAGCGCTTTAAGAAAATTCGGGCGCTGAGAATGACAAAGGTTGTTTTGTCAGGTAATATTTTAATGTTGATGCTGTTTTGCGGAGTAAGTTATTTTGGCGTTCTATATTTTGCCAGCATCAAAGAATTTTTTGTTTTTGATTTTATTTTGATGGGCTATTACGCTTATTTATTGATTGATAGTTTAAGAAAAGAGGACTTGACATGAATAAAAAGATGATAAAAGTTGGTTTAATGATCGGCTACCTGTGTTTTTTTGTAGTGATGGATTTTTGGGTCATATCCATCCAGAACAGCTTTAATCCGCTGGAACTGAGGAGCGATATTTTTCATTACAGTCGTTTTTGGGGGATGATGCTGATTAATTATTTAAAATGGTTTATGCTTGGCTTTCTGCTGCATTCTATAAGTAAGAGCGAAAAGCTTAGATTTAAAGTTGACCTCATTTATCTTGCTATTGCACTTATATGTGCAGCGATATATTTTATGATAAATTTTTGCATCCTTGTTCCGTTACCAGTGATTTATAGCGGAAAATTTATGACGCAATTAATTTGTCTCATGCCGATTTTGTCTGGATTCTTTATGTTTGAGAGTTTGTTTTCAGGTAGGCCGTCTGCAAACACCGACCAATAAATTATAATTATGGATAGCTGAAAAATAGTGAAGAGTTTTCATAGAAAGGAAGCGGTTGTTTTGCGAATTATAGAAAAGATTTATCCGTATCTGGTTATACCGTCAGTGATGATCTACATAGGAATTATTGAAAAGGTGAAATTTATAGCAAAGAATAGTCCGATAGATTCAAACTTTAATTCAACCTTGCCATTTTTTATCAGTGATGTTTTTTTCCTTATGGCTATTACGCTGCCTCTGATTAGCATGATGTTTGGAATGGTGTTAGAATTATTGACCAGAAAACCAGTAGCACTTAAAATTAAGATAAACGGACAGTTTCTGATTATAGCATTTATCGTTGGCTTTTTATATTATATGCCTTACACACCGGCAGCTATTCTTTTTTCGTATATAAATTTTAACTCGGCTTTGATTACAAATGCGCCAGCTTTCTATCTCATTCCGACCCTAGCTGGATTTTATTTGACAAAAGGCTTGCTTTCCGCAAAAGAAAGTGAAAATGACTAAATTTGATTAATGATCATAGGCTTTAGGAGAACAATGGTGATAGAAGTACACAATACCCCCGCTCTGGCATTTGCCGGAGCTTTTTTTAGTCTATACAAAAAAAAGCGGCTGTGGGATAATAAACAAAACGGATACGAGTGAGGACACCCAAATGAGAATATTACATACCGCCGATTGGCATTTAGGCAAAAATATTGAAGGTCATAGCCGGATGGATGAGCAGGCTTGCTTTCTGGCGGACTTTGTTAAAATAGTCAAAGATGAAAAAATAGATCTGCTGATCATCGCCGGGGATATTTATGACAGCTATAATCCACCGGCCCGCGCCGAAGAGTTGTTTTATGAGACCCTAAAGCAATTATCCGATGGCGGGAAACGACTGATTCTGGTGATCGCCGGCAATCACGACAATCCACAGCGTCTTGAAGCGCCGGGACCGCTGGCCCGGGATCATGGCATTCTGATGGCCGGAGTACCCAAAACGATCATCCCCACTGGGGACTATGGCCAACATCGGGTGGTGGCAGCGGGGGAAGGCTATGTGGAACTGGAGATCAATGGAGAACGAGCCGTGATTTTGCTGTTACCTTATCCCAGCGAAAAACGGCTTAATGAGGTTTTATATGATCTGACCACTGCCGAAGACGAAAATCAAAAGTCGTACAGTGATCGGATTCATAGCTATTTTTCGCAACTGGAGTCTCATTTCAGGGACGATACCATCAATCTGGTTACCACCCATCTCTTTGCTATGGGCAGCGAGGAAGCCGGCTCAGAGCGGACCATTCAGCTGGGCGGCACCTATATTGTTGATGGTCAGTGTTTTCCCGAAAAAGCCCATTACATTGCCCTGGGACACATTCATAAACCCCAGGTGATTCCCGGCACCAATGGCCGGGGACGATATGCCGGTTCGCCAATTCATTTTAACCGACGGGAAATCGCCTACGGGAAAAAATGCATGATGGCTGAAATTATCGTTGCCGATGGTGTGACCGTTAAAAATGAGATCCGCGAAATTGATCTGAAAGTATACAAGCCCATTGAGGTCTGGAAATGCGAAAATGTCGATGACGCCATCGCCCGATGCGAGGCGAATGGGGAGCGATCCTGCTGGGTTTATCTGGAAGTGGAGACTGATCACTATATCCGGGAAGATGAAATCAAAAAAATGAAGGCCCATAAAGATGATATTCTGGAGGTGATTCCCCGGCTGACTACTCTGGAAACTGAGGCCAGTTTGGAAGCCTTAACGGAGAAATCCTTTGGCGATGTGTTCAAAGAATTTTACCGCCGGGAACGGGGCACCGAAGCCGATGATGAGGTTCTGGAACTGCTACTTTCACTGGTTGTTGAGGAGGACAAACAATGAGACCGATCCGATTAAAAATAAAAGGCATTAACAGCTTTCAGGAAGAACAGCTCATTGATTTTGAAGCCCTGACCCAGGCGGGTATTTTTGGCATATTCGGGCCCACCGGCAGCGGTAAATCCACCATTTTGGATGGCATTACTCTGGCGCTTTATGGCAAGCTATCCCGCAACAGTTCCAATTACATCAATGTCAATGAAGAAAAGGCCAGTGTCGTGTATGAATTTATCATCACCGGCGCGGAGGAAAAAACCTATCAGGTCAGCCGTGAGTTTAAACGCAATAAGAACGAGGGCATCAATCAAGGAAAATGTCAACTGCTGGAACTACGCCCCGAAGGGGCCTTAGTGCTGGCGGATAAAACTACCGAGGTGACCAATGCCTGTGAGGAAATCATTGGCCTGGGTCTCACTGATTTTACCCGGACGGTGGTGCTGCCCCAGGGCAAATTCAGTGATTTCCTAAAGCTGGAGGGAAAGCCCCGCCGGGATATGCTGGAGCGGCTTTTTAATCTGTCCAAATATGGGGATGATCTCTCCAATCGGCTTAAATCGGAGCGGATCAATGAGGTTGAAAAACTCAACCAGATCGTCGGGAGCATGAACACCTATGAAGGGATCACTCCGGAAGCACTGGCAGAAAAGCAGGGCAGCTATACCCAAAACCATCAGCAGCTTAATGAAAACCGGGAGCGCTTTGAAAAGCTGAGCGCTGAACGGACAGAAGCCACGGTTTTAATGGGTTTGCTCACGGAGCAGCAGAACACCAAAGATGAAGTTCGAAACATTGAAATAAGGCAAACCGAAATCACCGCTAAAGAACAGCAGGTGGTGCTGGGGAAAAAAGCCCTGGAAGTACGACCGTTTCTGGAAGCCTTTGAAACCCTGAAAAATCAGGTCGAAACAAGCCAGAATAGTCTGATTGGCAGTGAAGAAAAGTTGGCACAACTGCTTGGTGAAAAAGAAACTTGCGAGAAAAACTTTAAGCAGACCGATGACTATAAAAATGAGAATCTTTTTAAATTTCAGAGCAAGCTGGAGAAGGTAGCGGATGCCATTCTCTGGAAAGAAGCCCAATTAGTTTTGGAAACGGAAATCCGTGAGCTGAATAAAAAAATGGATGAGGAAAATCATCGCAAGGTCAGTCTGGAAAATGAAAAAGCCCTGCTGACTCAGGCGCTGGAAAAAGAAAAAAAGCAACTTGATGCACAACGCCGGGAGGAAAAGCAGTGTCGGATCGAACCGGATTATCGGGAAAAAATCAGCCGGGGGATGGCCATCACCGAGGAAATTATTCGGCTAAACAAAGAAATTGAAAGCGATGAGATACGGCTGGCGAAAAATCTGACGGAAACAAACAAGCTTCGTGAAAGCGAGCAAAAGCTGGCCGAACAGCAGCAGGTAAAAGAAACGGAACAAGCAAGTGTTGAGCAGGAGCTTAACGCTCATGAAAAGGCCCGGCCGGCGACCTGGGACAGCATCGGGAAGGAAAAAGAGGAAATCACGGGTATTAAAAATATCTTTCTCAAACAAAGGGCCAGTAAAGCGAGTCTTGAAGCGCTGGAAAGTCAGCTTGATACCCTGATTCAAACCATTGAGACTAAAAAGGCAGCGGAAAAGCTTTTAAAGGAAAAAAATGCAGCGGTAGAAATTGAACTGATTCATCTGGAAAATAAAAACATCGGGCTTAAACTCCGGGAACAGCTCCGAACCGGCGAACCCTGCCCGGTTTGCGGCGCAACGGAGCATCCGCTGACGGACTATTCAGACGAATCGGATGACGCCATCCGTGAGGAAGTCATCAGAAAGGCCCACCAGCAACAGGAGCGGGAATTGGCCGAACTGGCGGCAGACATTGCTCAACTAACCGGCAGCTTTACCGTTCTGGTTGAAAATCAGAAGAATCTCAAAACTGAAATCGCTACTCTTGGTGACCCGATTCCCCCAGGACAGCCGGAGTTGCTGGAGGCCGCCAATACTGAGCTGAGTCAGGCTATGGAAGCCTGGGAAGTGCTGCTGAAAAATCTGGAATCACGGAACCATGAAGCAAAAAACCAGTTATTAAAGCTGGAAGGTGATCTTAAAGAAATAACAGCCGGTAAGCAAGCGCTGCTGTTACAGACCCAGGAGCTGGAAGAACTTATAAAGAATAAGGAAACAGCGTTACGTGAGCTGGTAGCTGAAGGGACGGAATTAAGAATTAAGCTCAAGGTTCCAAAAGCCTTTGATTTTCATACCGCCAATGAAACCATTAAAAAGATGGATCAGCGCCGGGGCGAATTGATGGACAGTCTGGAAAAACTGGAAAATGAATTGACTGCCCATCAACAGCAGCTGAAAATACTGGATGAAAGCATTCATGGTATTAACCGACAGGTTCAGGAGTATCTATTGCTGATTGGCGAAAAGGCCAGGCAGTATAAAGAAAAAAGAGTTGCCATTGAGGAAAAGTTGGGTAAAGATTATGAGTTGAAAGAGTTGGGTGAATTAAAAGATAAGTTTATCGGTAATATCAAATGGATCGAAAATGCCTGGAACACGGCCAGGAAAAAGCTGGATATCGCTCAGGAAGAGTATGGCAAAATTCAGGAAGCAGTGACCATTATGAAAGCCAATCTGCAGACTTTGCAAAGTCAATTTGACACCACCAAAACAACCTTGAAAAAGCAGCTGAATAACCTGGGTTTTAACGATCTGACCACGGCTATAAACGCCTGTATCGACGACCAAACCATCAAAAATTTGGAAATGGAGATTGATAGTTATTACCAGAACCGTACTAAATTAAGTGGTAAGCTGGAAGATCTGAACAAAAAAATTAATAACAGAGAAATGACCACAGCTGCTTATGGCGAGATCGTAACATCACATCAGGTGTTAGAAGAAAGTATTGAGCAGCAGAAGGCCCTGGAAATCCGCTTAAAAGCCAGCATTGACGAATTGGAAAAGCGTCTGGCCGAATTGGCAAACTATTTAGAGCAAAAGGAACAGCTAGATCATCGACTGGCCCTGATTGCTGATCTGGAAAAACTGTTTTCGGGAAAACGTTTTGTCGAGTTTGTGGCCGTTTCCCGGCTCAAGTACATCTCTATTGAGGCATCCAAACGGCTCACCGATATCAGCAACGGTAATTACGGACTGGAAGCCGATGATGAGGGGAAATTTATTATCCGGGATTACAAAAACGGCGGTGCCGCCCGAGATGCTTCGACATTATCTGGCGGGGAAACCTTTCTGGCCTCATTATCGCTGGCGCTGGCGCTGTCTGCGGAGATACAGTTAAAAGGACGGGCACCGCTGGAATTCTTCTTTCTCGATGAGGGCTTTGGTTCGCTCCATGAAGATGCTCTGGAGGTGGTGATGAACTCTATTGAAATGTTACATAACGACCGCCTGAAGGTGGGGATCATCAGCCATGTGGAATCGATCAAGAACCGGATGCCGGTTAAACTGCTGATTACGCCCGGCGAAGCCGGAGTCGGCGGCAGCAAGGTGCGCATTGAGAAATAAGACGGATTAAAAAAGTGGATTAAAATAGTAAAAGGATCAAGATGACAAAGGATTATACAATCAAGTATTCAAAGCGAAAAACGATGGGCCTTTATATTACCAGAAATGCTGAGATTGAGGTACGGGTTCCCAATGGAACGCCCCAAAAAATCGTAGCGGATTTTGTTAACCAGCACCAGCAATGGATTAGTACCCACCACGGGGCGGTGGCTCAACAGGTGGCGGAGCGGGAAAATTTCGAACTGAAATTTGGGGCCGCTCTGCTATTCCTAGGCCATGAATTTCCCCTGGAGCCGGTAGAAAAACCAGCTTTCGGCTTTGATGGCCAGCATTTTTATGCCTATGCCCAGATGTCGGCCGAGGAATTAAGAACCAGTCTGGTGGGTGTCTACCGAACGCTGGCAAAAAAAGTGCTCAGTGATATAGTGGAAGAAATGGCAAAACATATGGGACTAAAGCCCAAGGCCGTCAAAATTAACGCTGCCCGATCCCGATGGGGTTCTTGCTCCAGTGCCGGCAATCTCAATTTTTCCTGGTATCTGGTGATGGCCGAAGAGGCCACCATTCGCTATGTGGTCGTTCACGAGCTGGCCCATCTCATTGAAATGAACCATTCTCCGAACTTCTGGCGAATCGTGGAACAGGTTTTACCCAATTACAAAGCGGAACGGGAAAAACTGAAAAAACTCCAGAAAAAATTAAGCGTTCAGTGCTGGGAATAAGCGAGATTATCTCGCTTATGAGGATGTCGAAAAACTACCGCACCGACCAATTGTTAATCTGTTGTTCGCCGCGCCATGCGAAATCCGCTTTGCTCCTTTCGCATTGGTCGCGGGCAGTCGCCAACTACAAGCAAGCTTGTGATTGGCTCGTTGCCTGCGCGAAAATCGGACAGGCTCTGCCGTGTCCGCTCCGATGCGTACAACATGATGTAACAATTGTCGGTACTAGGTTATCTTTTTTTACAGTCTGATAAGCGAGACCATCTCGCTTATTTTTTTTGCTTAAAAACTTGACATGTGCAGAAAAAGAGTTTATAGTGTGCATATAGTATATATACACTAAGACAAACGAAATGAGGTGATACGTTGAATATCGTCATCAGCAATTCCAGTGACAAACCGATTTATGAGCAAATTGCCCAGCAGATCAAGAAGATGATTATCAGCGGCGAGCTGAGTCCCGGAGATGCCCTGCCAAGTATGCGTTTTCTGGCCAAGGAGCTGCGAATCAGTGTGATCACCACCAAACGGGCCTACTCGGATCTGGAACGGGATGGTTTTATTGAAACGGTTACCGGCAAGGGGAGTTTTGTGGCCAACCAGAACTTATCCTTTATCCGGGAAGAGCAATTGCGGCTGGCTGAGGAGTTTTTGCAGAAAGCAGTCGATGTTGCCAGAAGCAGTGACATCTCATGGGCCGAACTCAGTGAACTGTTAGAATTATTGTATAAGGGAGAATAACATGATTAATGCCATTGAAATTAAAAATTTAAACAAAAATTATCAGGATTTTCAACTCAAAGATGTCAGCTTTAAGGTGCCTAAGGGTAGTATCGTCGGCTTTATCGGTGAGAATGGGGCCGGCAAAACAACAACCATTAAAGCAATCCTGAATCTGGTCAAACGGGATGGGGGAACCATTGAGATGCTGGGAATGGATACCTTAAAAGATGAGAAAAAAATAAAAGAATCAGTCGGCGTTGTGATGGATGGCTGCAACTTTCACGACAATTTAAAAACGGGTGATATCTCAAAGATGCTGGCCAGTATCTATAAAAACTGGAATCAGAAATTGTATCAGCAGTATCTGAAAAAATTCAAGCTCCCGGAAAATAAGATCATCAAGGAATTTTCCCGGGGGATGAAAATGAAGCTGCAGATTGCGGTGGCGCTATCCCATGAACCAGAGTTGCTGATTTTAGATGAAGCCACCAGCGGACTGGACCCGATTGTCCGGGAGGAAATTCTGGACGTGTTTATGGAGTTTATCCAGGATGAAGAACATTCCATTTTGATATCGTCCCATATTACCAGTGATCTCGATAAAATCGCTGACTATATTGTCTTTATTCATCAGGGTGAAATTCTGCTGGATCAGGAAAAAGAGAACCTGCTGTCTAAAATGGGGGTTTTAAAATGTGGCGAAGAAGATTTTCGTAAGCTTGAGGGCGATGAATATATCCGTTATCGCAAAAATCAGTTCAGTTTTGAGGTGCTGGTGAATGACAAGGTGGCCATTCGGAAAAAATATCCCGAGGCTGTTGTTGATGGGGTAACCATTGAAGAAATTATGTTGTTTTATATAAGGGGGGGAAAATAATGAAGGGATTGATTTTAAAAGATCTGCTTAACTTAAAAAGTACATTCAAAATGCTGGGAGTGATGATTTTCGTTTTTGCGGTTATTTACATACCCCAGGGAAATGGTTTTGTCTTTGGGATGATTATCCTGATGTTTGCGATGATGGTGGTGACCACGATTAGCTATGATGATCTGGCCAAGTGGGACGCTTACGCCTTGACCATGCCAGTAACCCGAAAAGAAATGGTGCTCAGTAAATATCTGGTGATGGCACTCTTAAACACCCTGGGGGTGGTATTGGCCTTAATCGTCGGAGCAGTCGGCAGCGTAATCATGGGACAAAGCTTTTCTACGGAAGTTCTGGTCACTATTGGAGTGCTCTATTTGATTGCTTTTAGTTTTGGTTCATTGATGGTTCCGTTAATTTACCGATTTGGCACCGAAAAAGCCCGGATCATGATGTTCCTCTGTGCCCTGATTCCCACCGGACTGATTCTGTTGTTTACACAGATAAAGATCCCTCTGCCGGAAGCGGCCAATCCATTGATTTATTTCTTTTTGCTGCTTGGCTTTACCGTCATAATGGTGTTTGTTTCCTTTTTTATTTCGCTACGGATTTATAGTAACAAAGAATTTTAGAACAAAGAAAAATTCGGTAAAATATACGGAGTAAAAACAATAAAAGGGGGCTGAAAAATCAGCTCCCTTTATTGTTCGTTCGGTACCAGTTTGCTAAAAGATACTAGTTAATCTTCCAGCCGTTCCTGCAAAGAATCTTCGAAGGCATTGATCCCGATGCGGTCGAGCACGGCAGAAATCCGTTCACCGTCTTTGCCCAGTTCCAGATAGGTAGCCAGAATTTTTTCAATCAGAGTGGGAATTTCTGCGGCGGCATACAAGTCTGTTAAGCGGTCGCCGAAGCGGTAACCCCGACCCATCCGGCCACCCAGATAAACGGCAATGCCGCGAACCTCTTCGGTGATCGCACCAGTGGTGCATACCTGGGCACACTTGCCACAATTGACGCATTTTCGCTCATTCCAAAGGAGCTTTTGATTGAGCATCGTCAGCGATTGAGCCCGACAGACCTTGGTGCATTTTCCACAGTTAATACAGGCATCCCAGTCAAATTGAATATAGGCCTGTCCCACCAAGCCGATATCATTGGTGTTGGCCTTGGCGCAATTGTTGGGGCAGCCGACAAAGGTGATTTTTGTTTTGGCATGAAGGTCGCGGCCGAAAAACTGGTCATGGCAGATGCCGCACAGCTTCTGGGTATCATAAAGACCATGTTGGCAAACGGTGCCCTTACAGGCAACCAGAGGCCGGACCTTTTTACCGGTGCCACCGTAAACCAGGCCGCCGGCGGTGAGGGCAGATTTAACGGCTTCAATATCGTCGTGACGGATCCAGGGAATTTCAATGGCCAATCGAGTCGTTTCACCCAGATAACCCCGGCCATATTTTGCGGTGATTTCCGCCAGAGTCTGGAATTCTGCTGAAGTGAAATTTCCGGCCCGGCTTAATACTCGAATGGAAAAATAACCCTCCTGCTGCTGGGCTAAGATCCCCTGGGCTTTCAAAGCTGCAATTTCATTTTGTGTGATCACGCGGTCACCTGCTTTCCTAAAGGTATCAGGCAATTCCAAAAAAATAAATGGTCACGGCTGTGATATTCGCCCATATCATCGTGGACCAGTTACTCTTTTGGAATAGCAATGGTTTATTTTCTCTATTGTAAGCTTAGTTTCTAAAAACAATATTAAATTTTACCCGCTCAAAATGTCGGTGTTGTGTTAAAATAAACAGAATCATAAAGAATTAAGGAGCGACTATGCTGAAACTTGAACATATCTCAAAAACCTATGGTAATAAAAATGAAAAAGCCGTCGATGACGTCAGCTTTGAAGTATATCCGGGTGAAATCTTTGGATTTGTTGGACCCAATGGGGCTGGAAAAACGACCACCATTAAAATGATTGTCAGTCTGCTGGCTCCCAATAGCGGTAAAATTACGATTAATGGGATTGATAATCAGAACGATATCCTGGCGGCAAAAAAACAATTCAGCTATGTGCCAGATAGTCCGGAGTTGTTCGAAAAGATTAAGGGCATTGAGTATCTGAAATTTATGGCCGATGTTTATCAGGTACCAGCGGTAGAAAGACAGGAACGGATCGAGAAATACCTGGATATTTTTGAAATCAAAGATGCCGTCAACGATCCGATCGGATCCTTTTCCCATGGGATGAAGCAGAAACTGGCCCTGGTGGGGGCACTGATCCATGATCCCCAGGTATTTATCCTCGACGAACCGATGGTCGGTCTGGATCCCAAGGCGTCTTTTGAGTTGAAAAAGATTATGCGCGACCATTGCGATCGGGGCCGGTCGGTGTTCTTTTCCACCCATGTTCTGGATGTGGCCGAAAAAATCTGTGACCGGATTGCCATTATTAAAAAGGGTAAGATTATCGAAGTGGGAACCATGGCTGAGATTCGGGAAAAAGCCGGGAGTCAGGAATCATTGGAAAATATTTTTCTGGAGTTGACCGAGTAATGAAAGAAGTAGTTAATTTAACCAAATTATTTATCAATGAGTCATTGGGACTGTCATTGTTTTTTTATAATCAGAAATTTAATAGAAAAGAGTTTTACAAACAGTTATTTACCCTGATTATTGTACCGGTCGCCCTGATCCCGGCCTTTTTTATGTACGTTTCATTAATGTCCGCCACGTATTTTGGGTTGACAATGATTAATCAGACCTCCGTTTTTTTAAGTATCGGCTATATTATGGCAACAGTACTGATTATCGTTTTTGGGGTTATGTATATTCTGTCAGAATTTTATTTTTCCGACAATATCGAAGAACTGATCCCGCTGCCGATCAGCCAGAGAAAACTGATTGTGGCAAAATTCTTAAGTATTCTGGTCTTTGAATATATTTTTGCAGCTTTCATTTTTGGACCAATTTTGATTATTTATGGGGTTGGTCAGGGAATGGGACTACTTTATGTGCTGTTATCCTTTTTGGTCTTTCTGACCATTCCAGTGCTGCCGCTGTCGTTGATGACCGCCCTGATTATGCTGATGATGCAATCAGCGTCTCTCAAAGGCCGGAAAGACATGTTGCAGATCGTTTTCGTCTTTATCGGCCTTGTTGTTATATTTGGAGTGCAGATCTGGTTTACCAGTCAACTGGGGAATGGTGATGAGGTTGATTTTCAGCTTCTGATGAATACGATGCTGACGAACAACGAGGGCTTTTTAAATATCATTGGCTATATTATGCCAACCAGCTTTTTAATGGCCTGGACGCTGAATAAAATCACCCTGATGTCTTTTGCCTGGGTGGGTGCCCTGTTGGGAATTACCTTGTTATCCGGTGCCCTGATGGTTGCAATCGGGGAGCGGGTTTATCTGAAAAGTATTGTCAGTGGAAAAACCATCAAAAAGGGTAAACAATTAAGCGGTGCCCAGCGCAACAAAGCCCTGGGTAAAAAAAGTCATGGGGCGATGGCGGTATTTACCATGGATTTGCGGCTGCTGTTACGGACGCCGGTTTACTTTTTCAATAATATCAGCGTGGTTATTATTGCCCCGCTTTGCATTCTCCTCAGCGTGTCATTTATTGAAATCCCCCCGGAAGATCTACAGGGGATGCAGGATTTTTTTAGAGCGATGCCGCTTTTGATCAACTATTTACTGATTGCCTTTTTTATCTTTTTTGGCGGCACCTCTGCCACCACCGCCACCACCTTTTCCCGGGAAGGGAAGGCCTCCTGGCTGACCCGAATGATCCCGGTGACGGCCAGGGACCAGATCGTCGGGCGTACTGGCGTCGCAATGCTGATTCAAAGTCTGGGGATCGTTTTTACCATCATCTCGATTCAGTTCATTTTCCCCTTAACCCTGTCCACTTTACTGGTAACCGTCATTTTGGGGATTCTGGGATCATTGCCGATTTTGCTATTTGGACTGTTCATGGATATGAACCGACCGCTGCTTAATTGGGATAATCCTCAAAAGGCGATCAAAAACAATATGAATGTGGTCATCACGCTTTTTGTCGGTATGGCCTATACCGGGCTACTGATTGGGGTCTGTGGTTTGCTGGGATATTTTATCAACCCTTTACTGGGGTATGGTATGTTTATGATGATCAGCGTAGCTATCAGTGTTGTTTTTTACAAGGTGATCAACAATCGCCTGGAAGCGGAATTTCTAAATTTTGAGTCGTAAATTAAAGCCGAAGTTAAAGGTTGCGAATCATAATAGCAATAAGAATGATTTTAATCAGTGAATAGTACAAAAAGGAGTTGAAGAAAAATGCCACTCGACGACGTTCAAAAGAAAGCGAATCGACTTGTTCATGAAATGAGTCCATATTTATTACAGCATGCCTATAATCCGGTTAATTGGTATCCCTGGTCGGATGAGGCGTTCAATCTCGCCAAGAGACAGGATAAACCAATTTTTCTTTCGATTGGCTACAGCACCTGTCACTGGTGTCATGTGATGGAAAAAGAATCCTTTGAGGATGACAGCGTGGCAGAAATCCTGAATAAATATTTTATCAGCATTAAGGTGGACCGGGAAGAACGGCCGGATATTGATCAGATTTATATGACCTTTTCCCAGGTCAGCACCGGTCAGGGCGGCTGGCCCCTTAATGTTTTTTTAACCGCCGACCGAAAACCCTTTTATGTCACCACATATCTACCCAAACAGTCCCGTTACGGACACCCTGGCATTATCGATGTGCTGCTGGGGATTGAAAGTCAGTGGCGAAAAAATAATGAAGACATTGTCCATTCAGCCAACAAGATGACCGGACTGCTAAATGACCTGGAGGAAAGAAAAGGCGAAACGGAAATAAAGCGGACGATTTTTTTTGATGCCTACGATTTTTTTGATGAAAGCTTTGATGATCGCTACGGCGGCTTTGGTAAGTCCCCTAAATTTCCGACCCCTCATCATCTGTTCTATTTATTGCGTTGCTATCAGGCCTTTAAACAACCGGATGCCCTGGTGATGGTGGAAAAAACCCTGCAGCAGATGTACAAGGGCGGACTCTTTGATCATGTCGGGTTTGGCTTTTCCCGCTATTCAACCGATGAACAATGGCTGGTTCCCCATTTTGAAAAAATGCTTTATGACAATGCCCTGATGATTATGGTTTATGCTGAAACCTATCAGGCCACCGGTAATGAATTATATAAAAAAATAGCCGAAAAAACGATCACCTATGTCAATCGCGATCTGCGCTCTGCGGATGGCGCCTTTTACAGTGCCGAGGATGCTGACACGGAAGGTGAAGAAGGTAAGTTCTATCTCTGGTCGATGGATAAGGTCGAAAAAATATTGGGCAAAAAGCGGGCCGAGGTCTTTTTTAAGTTCTATCCGATGACGCCCAAAGGCAATTTTGAGGGCAAGAACATTATCAATATGATCAATAGCGATCTCGATCTGATCGAAGCCAATCCGGAGCTGGAAAAAGCCCTCGATGAGATGACCGCGGATCTCTTTGCCCAGCGGGAGAAGCGGGTTCATCCCCATAAGGATGATAAGATCCTGACCTCGTGGAATGGTCTGATGATTGCAGCATTAGCCATGGCTGGCCGGATATTCAATAAGACCGTCTATATCAAACAGGCCGAAGAGGCGATGGCCTTTATTGAAACCAACATGACCAGGCGCAATGGCCGTCTCTATGCCCGGTATCGAAAGGGTGAGGCCAAAATCCTGGCTTATCTGGATGATTATGCCAGTCTCATCTGGGGATATCTGGAGCTTTATCAGGCCAGCTTTAAAACTGACTATCTGGAAAAAGCGATTGTCCGGGCAGTGGATATGATCAACCTCTTCGGTGATGAATTTGGCACCGCCGGTTTTTTTCTATACGGAAATGATGCCGAACAACTGATTGCCCGGCCCAAGGAAGTTTATGATAATGCCAAGCCATCAGGCAATTCCCTGGCCGCCTATTGTTTGCTTAAATTGGGAAAAATAACCGGGGAACAAAAATATATTGATATTGTCAATGGCATGTTCGCCTATTTTGCCGGAAACCTGAATCAGGCGCCAATGGCCAGTACGATGATGCTCTGTGCAAAATTATTCCATGAACAGCCAACCACCGAGGTAGTCTTTGCCGGATATGAGAAGGATACGACGATCCGGGAAATGAACCGCCGCTTGAACCAGCAGTTTTTACCTTTTTCAGTGGTGCTTTTCAACAAAAGCGAAACCGATCTGAAAAAGATCAATGAGTTTGCTGTCAATCAGCAGATGATTCATGGCGAACCGACGGCCTATATCTGTAAAAATTACCGCTGTGAGCAACCGGTGAATGATCTTGAAACCTTTCTTAAAATTATTGAAGACTGATTAACGCTCGGGAAGATGGGGTAGTAATAGAACAATGACAAGAAAGGCAGGAATCAGTATGAAATACGAAAAAAAAGATCAGGACACCTTAGTAAAAACCCTGACGCCGGATCAATACGCGGTGACCCAGAAAAATGCCACCGAACCGCCGTTTCAGAATGAATATTATAATGAATACCGCAAAGGCATTTATGTCGATATCACCACCGGGGAACCGCTTTTTTCGTCCAGTGACAAATTTGAATCGGGTTGCGGCTGGCCCAGTTTCGCCAAGCCGATTGACCCGAAAGTGGTCAAAGAACCCAGTGACACTACGCTACGGATGAAGCGAACCGAGGTCCGTAGCGTCACCGGCGATGCCCACCTGGGTCATGTGTTTGAGGATGGCCCGATCACTACCGGGGGCTTGCGATACTGCATCAACAGTGCAGCCCTCCGCTTTATTCCGGCCGACGAAATGGAAGCCCAAGGTTACGGCGCTTATTTAAAATTGGTTGATTAAATGATGGGATTAAGGGTATATCGATAGTACATCGTATAGGTAAATGCGAAAACCATGTCAGTTACGCAAACACCTAACAAATTTTATTTTGTGAGGAGTGATTTAATGCCAAAGGTAATGCCAAACAACAAACGATGGCCAAGAGGCGGTAAAATGAACCAGAAAAGACATATCGACATGACTGCTGAAGAAAAGGCCAACATTGCCACCTGTACCGGAAATAAGGATGAGCATCCCTGTAAAAATCCGGTTTTTCGCTGTTCGGAATGCGGGAACTACGGTTGTGATCAGGAAGTTCTGGATAAGTGTACCGAACAGGGATTCAAGAACGGCAAGTGTCTGCATTGCGGGGCAACGGGCACCCGGATACCAGTTATGAAAGACGAGATGGTGGAATTTATCGCCCAGTGGGAAAAAGAGGTTCCAGGAATAGAATCCTGATTAATATTGAGGTGAAAGTGAATGAATAGTATTGAATTTGCAATAAAGATGGAACTCGATGGCGAAAAGTATTACCGGGAACAAGCAGAAAACAATCAGGATAATAGCTTAAATGCCGTTTTTTTATTGTTGGCAGAGGACGAAAACGGTCACGCCAAACTGTTAAAAAACGAGCTGGAAAAAATAACCTATGACTTAGCCGATAATGAAACATTGGCAGATACTGGCAACGTCTTTAAAGATCGGAGTGAGTTCAAGAACAAATTTGAAAAAATTCCCAATCAATTGGATGTCTATCGAATGGCATTGCAAATGGAAAAAGACAGCATTGAACTCTATCAGAAATTTTTGGCCGAAGCAACAGATGAACAGACCAAAAAACTATTTGGTTACCTGGTCAAACAGGAAGAAAATCATTTTAAAATCTTTGATAACCTGATCACGCTGGTTGAACGACCAGATGAATGGGTGGAAGATGCCGAATTTGGAGTCCGGGAAGAATACTAAAACATAGTGTTTTGGATTACTTGCAGACTAAAGTAAAAAATAAAGAGGTTGGACTATCTTCAGAGAAGAGTGGTTCAACTTTTTTTTGCAAAAAAATCCGTGACAAATTTTAATTTATTTGATATAGTACATTGAAACTTAAATTTAATAATAATATAACAGGTGTCGGCTGTAATCAATGTATTATAAGCCGGTGAAAAGGGAAGATGGGTGAAAATCCCACGCGGTCCCGCCGCTGTAAGAGAAGAGTTCCTCCAGGAATGCCACCACTTTGTTGGGAAGGCAGGAGGTAATGTTGACGCTTGAGCCAGAAGACCTGCCTGTTTGTATATCTCAAACTCTACGAGAGATGGAGGAGGTTTATTTTTGTGCGCATTTTTGCGACCTCATTGTCTTGTTTAGAGATAATGAGGTTTTTTTGTGCAAAAATGTAAATAGAGAGTGATGGAGCAAGATGTCAAAAGTATTAGTAATAGCCGGGACAACCGATGCAAAGACAGTAATCGAGAGACTATTAGAAAAAAAACATGACGCGGCAGTAACGGTCACCACTCGATTGGGTGCCGGCATGCTGGATGAGTTCAAAAATCTGGATATTTATCAGGGCAAACTGAACAAGGAGCATATTACCGAATTAATCAGAACGCTTAAACCGGCCTGTTTAATTGATGCGGCCAATCCCTTTTCAACAGAAATAACCCGCAATGCCATCAATGTCTGCAAATTAGAAGCCCTGCCCTATATTCGTTATGAGCGGGAGCGGGTGAGCTATGAGGATGACCCGGAGATAACCATTGTCAAGAACTATGGGGAAGCTTGCGATGTCCTGATGAACTGCGAAGGTAATATTCTGCTGACTCTGGGAAGCAATAAGATTGAGACGTTTAAAAAAATTCCCGACTATTCACAGCGGGTTTATCTGAGAGTGTTGCCGGACTGGAAGGTTTTAAGCAAATGCGAAAGCCTGGGATTCAGTCCCAAAAATATGATCGCGATTAAAGGACCGTATAACGAGGCCTTAAACATCGAATTGTTCAAATATTGCCAGGCGTCGGTTCTGGTGACGAAAGAAAGTGGCAATATGGGGGGCGTGGTCGACAAGATCAATGCCGCTAAAAAGCTGGGGATAAAAATCATCCTGGTCGATCGGATCGAAGCGTGCTGCAACAATAAATTCAGTTCGGTGGAAGAGTTGGTGAAATGTGTGGATAGAATTGATGCGGGTTGATTGTGTCAGTAATTGGAAATACTGAAAGGTAAATAATTTAAATGGAAAATAGTGTAGGTAAATCGATCAACTTTATTAAAACCAGTGAAAAAGCCCAACATCAAGCGACGTATCACCATAAAATCGGTCACAAACATGGAGAAGGATCAGCTATTGATTACTATGCCTATGCTTCGAAAATCAGACATTGGAACCCGGGCTTTAAGGTGGCTTTTTCATTTACTACCCTGCTGCTATGCATTGGGTTGAACAATCCCTTTGTGTCGATCGCCGTGATTCTCGGGATGGCTTTCCTGACTGTGGTAAAAGGCGGGCTGCCGCTATCGGCATATCTGTCAGTACTACTGATTCCCTTGACCTTTATCCTGCTGGGAACCATTGCCATCGGGGTTGACTTTTCCCGTCAGCCCTTGGGTCAGTTTAATCTCTATCTCGGCTTGGGCTATATCTTTACATCGGTTGACAAACTCCAGGAAATGGCAGTGCTGATGCTGAAGGTTTTTGGCGCCATCAGTGCGATGATCATGATGACCTTGTCGACACCGTCGGCCGAAATTATAGGAGTACTCCGAAAAGCCCATGTGCCCAAGCTGGTTATTGAACTGATGAATCTGATCTATCGGTATATTTTTATTCTGCTGGATGTTTTTAATAACATGCGAAATTCGGCGGATTCCCGGCAGGGCTATTGTGATTTTAAAACATCCTGCACTACCTTTGGCAGTGTTGCCAGCAATCTGCTGGTGGTTTCACTAAAAAAATCCAATGCCTACTATACTGCCATGGAAGCCAGAGGTTATGACGGCGACCTGGTTTTTCTGGAGGAGGAAAAACCGTTTCAAATTAGCCATCTGTTTATCGCAGCAGGGTTTCTATTTTTTCTGTTGCTGCTTTGGTATGTTACGAAATAATTATCCACTTTGAAAGGTCTAATATATGAAAGAACCAATACTTAAAGTCAACAATCTGCATTACAGCTATGGAACCGGAAATCCGGCCCTGAAAGGGGTTAGTATCAATATTTATCAAGGTGAAAAGATTGCCGTGATCGGGTCCAACGGTTCCGGTAAATCGACGTTTTTTCTTAATGCCAACGGGGTGCTGACGGCTGATCATGGCGAAATCAGCTATCAGGGCACCGTCATTAATAAAAAAAATTTAAAAGAACTGCGCAAAAACATCGGCATTGTTTTTCAAGATGCTGATAACCAGATCATTGCATCCACCGTCATGGCTGAGGTTGGGTTTGGTCCGATGAACTTAAAGCTGCCCCGAGAAGAAGTCATCCGCCGGGTGGATGAGGCGCTAACCTATATGAACATCCTCGATTTTAAGGATCGCCCGCCCCATTATTTAAGTGGCGGTGAAAAAAAGCGGGTCACAATTGCCGACATCATTGCCATGAAATCGGAGGTGATCATTTTTGATGAACCGACCGCGGCCCTGGATCCTCTCAATGCCCAGATGCTGGAAGAGGTGTTGGTAAAACTGGGAGCAGAAGGCAAGACGATGCTGATCTCCACCCATGATGTCGATTTTGCCTATCGCTGGGCCGAGCGGGCGATTGTTTTTAATCAGGGTAAAATTATTGCTGATGGCACGCCGCTGGAGATTTTTCAGAACCGGGAGGTTCTTAAACAGGCCAATCTGAAACGGCCGGCGATGCTGGATGTCTATGAAATGCTGGTAGAGAAAAAAATGGTTAAGAACACCAACGATTATCCCACCAGCCCTGCGGAACTAAAGATCTTATTGGAAAAATAATTAGCATTATCCTGAATCATCAGTGCGATGTTTTAGCGAGGAAAGACAAGGAATGCGATGATTAAAGATTAAGATGGCTTTGCGAAATTTGAAAAGAGCGCTCAAGAGTTTTGCAAACCCTTAATATATAGTTACAACAAGTGAAAAAACAAGAGGAGGAACAATGAACACAAGTTTAAACATCAGAGAAAAAAGATTTATTGCGGTTGCAGCAGCCATCGCGCTGGTATTCGGGTTTACCCCGGTGGCCAGTGCCATGCACATTATGGAAGGCTATCTGCCGGTGGGCTTTAGTGTGGCCTGGGGCGTGATCTGTATCCCATTTTTAATTGCCGGTTACATGGCGATAAAAAAGAACCTCAAGGAAAATCCTAAAACCATTACCTTATTGGCGATGGCTGGAGCCTATGTTTTCGTGTTATCATCGTTAAAAATACCATCCGTAACCGGTAGCTGTTCGCATATGACCGGAACTGGGTTGGGGGCGATTTTATTCGGACCAGCGCCGATGAGTATTCTGGGAGTTATTGTCTTATTATTTCAGGCTATTCTACTGGCTCATGGGGGATTGACAACCCTGGGTGCCAATACCTTTTCAATGGCAATTGCTGGGCCATTTATGACCTATGGTATTTTCATTCTGTGTAAAAAAATAAAGATTAACCGCCATGTTGGGGTTTTTCTGGCAGCGGCCATCGGGGATTTATTTACTTACTGTATCACCGCTTTTCAGCTGGCTTTAGCCTATCCTTCAGAAAGCGGCGGCGTTGCGGCTTCAGTGGTTAAGTTCCTGGCGGTTTTTGCACCGACCCAGGTACCACTGGCTATTATTGAAGGGATTCTGACCGTTGTCATCATTATCGGACTGGAAACCTATGCGCAGCCAGAACTGAATGATCTGGGATATCTTACCGGAGGTGTAAAATAATGACAGCAACAAAAAAAACAGTGATTGGTTTATTGATATTGGTAGCCCTGATTGCCATCGTGCCGCTGTTCATCCTCCAGGATGCTGAATTCGGCGGATCGGACGATGCCGGTAGCGTGGCGATTTCGGAGATTACCGGAACGGAGTATGAACCCTGGTTTACCCCGATTTTTGAAACGGCCATTAATGGTGAAATCCCCGGTGAAGTTGAAAGCTTGTTCTTTTGTTTACAGACCGGTATCGGCGTAGGAATTATTGCTTTTGTAATGGGACGATTTGTGGAACGGAAAAAGCAGGAAGACGGTAAGTCGGGTCTGAAAAAAACCAAGTAGTTTGCCAATTAAGAAGTAGATCGTTTAACAAAAACGAATAAATTGAATAAAAATCGAACAGGTGTCGGTTGCAATCCATTGTATTGCAGGCCGATTAAAAGGGAAAAGGGGTGAAAATCCCCCGCGGTCCCGCCGCTGTAAAAGAAGAGTTCCTCCAAGAATGCCACTGTAGTCATATGGGAAGGTAGGAGGTAATGTTGACGCTTGAGCCAGAAGACCTGCCTGTTTATGCAAAACTCTGCGAGAGACAGAAAAAGGTTTTATTTGCGTGCGTCTATCAAAAAGGGGCTGTCGGGAAATAGCCTCAGCCAAAAAGGGAGTTTGATGGTCAACATCAGACTCCCTTTTGATTTTTTGGCAAAGAAAAAAGATGGCTAAAAAAACCATCTTCCCTCCGTTACACATACAGAATATAATGTAACTACACATGAATACATATTATACAGAATTTTTCGAAAAAGGACAACAAAAAATAAATTTCAATCTGTATCAGATCGGTTTGCCATCCGACGATCCCGTCTTTACCCTGAAAAAAGTTTTGGAGGACTTAAACTATGCCAGTCTGCTGGAAAAATATTCACATCAGGGAAGAAAAGGATACAATCCGATTATGCTGTTCGCCGTGCTGGTTTATGCCAATATGCGGGGTGTTAAGGCAATTGACCGGATCGTAGAATTATGTCGACGCGATATTGCCTTCATCTGG
>NZ_AXAC01000022.1 GCF_000472665.1 Acetobacterium malicum subsp. dehalogenans DSM 11527
ACTTTATTTTTAGGCTGATGTGGCTCAATTGGCATAAGCAGAGAACCCAAATCTTTGATTTGGTGTGAATCGCTTAGTTATGTGTGGTGGATTAGCAGTAACTGAATCAACATGTCAAACAATTATCTTTAAGCTGATGTGGCTCAATTGGCATAAGTAGAGAGCCCAAAATAGACGAGTATCACGAGTCAATATTTTGGTGCGAATCACTTAGTTATGTGTAGTGGATCAGGAGCAACTAATTCAATGTGTCAAATACTTTATTTTTAGGCTGATGTGGCTCAATTGGCAGAGCAGCTGATTTGTAATCAGCAGGTTAACGGTTCGAGTCCGTTCATCAGCTCCATTTTTTTGTCAAAAATCAAGTGGGAGAATGCCCGAGTGGCTAAAGGGGGCGGACTGTAAATCCGTTGACGACGTCTACGATGGTTCGAAACCATCTTCTCCCACCACTTATTTAATATTCTATCTGACCCATTAGCTCAGTTGGTATAAGCAGAGAACCAAAAATGCACGACCGTAGGAAGTGAACATTTTTGAGTGAATCGCTTAGTCTGGCAAACAAATGGATCATACAAACCTATGAAGACAAACAATNACTTAATTTAATTATGACCCATTAGCTCAGTTGGTAGAGCATCTGACTTTTAATCAGGGTGTCGGGCGTTCAAGTCGCCCATGGGTCACCAATTTTACATTAAAAAACCGCTATTTACAGCGGTTTATTTTTTTTCATTCGATTTTTTTAAATAAGGTACCTCTACAAATAAACATAATCGAATTGATTTCTTATAACGAGTATAAGATGTTTTAGAAGCCTAATCAAAAGAAATATTATAAAGAATTATAGTTTTAACTTTAAAAAGCATAAAAAACGACAAGAAAGCCAGCTCTCTCAAGAACTGGCTTTTAAATTACCGTGAAGCAAGACGATATCAGTTATCGATAATATTTATCAAGGACCAGCATGATCTCGTCAATTTTTGCTTCACCATCGCCTTTTTCAAAGGCATCTTTAACACAGGAATTCATATGCTTTTTCAGAATCTCCAGATTAGTTTTCTTTAAAAGAGCCTGAACTGCAAGAATTTGCTTCGAAACATCGATACAGTAGCGATCACTTTCCAGCATTTTTATGATGCCATCTATCTGGCCCCGGGCAGTTTTAAGTAAGTTGAGCTCGGTTAAACGATCCTTAGTTTCCATCATTTTATGCGGTGATATCAGAGGACGGATAACCGGCTTCAGTAAGGGCTGCAGTCACTGCGCTGATATCGACATTTTCAGCAGCGGCAAAACTGGCCTGGCCTTCTTCCAGAGAAACCGAAACGTCTGTGATCCCTTCAAACCCATTTAAAATACCATCGACTCGTTTTACACAATGCTGACAACTCATATCAGCTACTTTTAATAATTTTTTCATGGTTTTTCCTTCTTTCGTTTCTATTATTTTATTAAGAGGCAGTTCTGCCTTCATAACAGTTTGACTCGATTCATCCTTACTAATTGGTAAAAGTTTTGCTTTAAAAGCCTTCAGTGACAGAGCGTTGAGAACAACCGATACCGAGCTTAAGCTCATTGCAGCAGCTGCAAACATGGGATTTAATTTCAGCGCAAAGGGAATATATAATACACCAGCGGCGAGGGGGATACCGATCACGTTATAAATAAACGCCCAAAATAAGTTCTGCTTGATGTTACGCAGTGTGGCTTTGCTTAATTGGATGGCGGCGACGATATTCATCAAATCGTTTTGCATCAGAATGACATCGGCCGATTCGATAGCGATGTCGGTACCGTTGCCGATAGCAATGCCGACGTCGCTTTGGGCCAGCGCTGGAGCATCGTTGATGCCGTCACCAACCATGATCACCTGATGCCCCTGGGACTGAAGCTGTTTAATCATCGAAGATTTCTCATGAGGGAGCACATTGGCGACCACATTTTCTATGTTTACCATATTGCCAATGGCGTGAGCAGTTCGATCATTGTCGCCAGTGAGCATATAGACCTGGATACCCATTGCTTTAAGTTGGGAAACCGCCAAACTACTGTTTTCCTTAATGGTATCAGCAACCCCGATGATGCCTTTTATGGATTGATCCCAGCTGACCAGTAGTGGGGTTTTTCCCGAATCCGAGAGTTGCAGATAGTCTGCCATGATATGCTCAGTCGAGATCGTGTTCTGCTCCATCAACTTGATATTACCGATCAGCATTTCTTTGGTCGCGATCTGGCCGTGAATGCCTAATCCGGACAGGGAATCAAAATGGGTGACTTCATACAATGGCAAATCGCGGGCCGCTGCTTCACTGACAATTGCTTCACTCAACGGGTGCTCTGACTTTTTTTCGAGTGAGGCAGTCAGTTTTAAGAGCTCGTCTTGATCAATTTCCGAATCATAAAGAATGATATCGGTTATTGAGGGAGAACCGATGGTCAGGGTGCCAGTTTTGTCAAAGACTACGGTATGGGATTTTCCGAGAATCTCAAGTGCTGGTCCATTCTTGAATAAGATGCCTTTTTCAGCGCCTTTTCCGGTGCCGACCATAATTGCGGTAGGGGTAGCCAGCCCCAAAGCACAGGGGCAGGAAATGACTAAAACAGATATGGCAGCAGATAAGGCAAAGGATAATCCATATCCCAGGAGCATCCAGATCACAAAGGTGAGCAGCGAAATGCCCATCACTGCCGGAACAAAGTAGCGGCTGATTTCATCGGCGATTCTGGCAATCGGGGCTTTTGATGATTGCGCTTCTTCAACCAGCTGAATAATTTTGCTGAGGGTCGTATCCTCACCGATTTTTGTCGCCTTGAATTCAAATGATCCGGTTTTATTGATACTGCCTGAGATAACAAAGTCACCAACAGATTTTTCAACTGGCAAGCTCTCGCCGGTCAACAGCGATTCGTCAACACTGGAATGACCATTCATTATTTCACCGTCAACGGGAATTCGTTCGCCGGGTCGAATGATTACAATATCGTCAATGCGCACCTCATCAATGGTAATTTCGACCTCAGTATCATTTCGTAGAACGCGGGCGTTTTCTGGGACCAAAGCAATGAGTTTTTCAATTGCCTGAGAAGTTTTACCTTTGGCTTTAGTTTCAAGAAACTTGCCCAGGGTAATTAGTACGAGGATAACCGTGGTTGATTCAAAATATAGTTCGTGTGAATAATGATGGATCAATTGCATGTTATCATATGAGAAACCATAGGCCAGGATGAAAAGGACTACCACGCCATAAATAAACGAGGCACTAGTACCCACGGCGACCAGCGAATCCATATTGGGGATCCGTTTAGCCAGGGCTTTAAAGCCATTGATATAAAAATGTCGACACATGTAAATGACTGGCAGGGTGAGTAACATCTGAGTTAAGGCATTGATCAGAATGTTCTGCTCACCGGCCAGAAAAATTGGTATTGGCAGGCCGATCATTGGACCCATCGCCAGGTAAACCAGGGGGAGTGTAAAAATAAGTGAACCGATTAAGCGAAATTTGACCTCGTCGATTTGACTTTGATAACCAGGTTTTCCGGTTTCTTTTTTATTGATACGGGCAGCTTTATTCTGATCAGCCAACTCGGCACCGTAGCCCAGTGCTACGATGGTGCTGATAATCAGTGATGCCGGTGCCAGATCCGGATCGTGCTGGACAACCAGTTTTTCATTTGAAAAATTAATGACCGCAGATTCAACACCATTGATTTGCCCGACCTTTCGTTCGATGGCACTGGCGCAGGCTGTACAGGTCATGCCGTTAATATTGAATTGTATTTTTTCCATAGCGACCTCCTTAACAATACACCCCATATGGGGAGGGGTACCTTGTATAAAGCATACACCTGATCGGGAATAATGTCAACTAAAAAAGTAATTTAAAGAAATTTGTAATCGGTTGCCAGAAAAAAATAGAGGTTGATAGAAAATTTTAAAGTGCTATAATGAAAATCATAATTAGTGGGTATATTAATAAGAAGTAATTGTACAAAATATTGCTGAAAGGAGACAGATCATGCTACATAGTGAAGACGCTGATATTAATTTGGTCATCAGACAAGTTATTAATCTTGACTCTAAGGCAGTGCGTATTAAAAAGAATGTAGTCCAACGGGCAGATAGAATTCTGGAGCGCACCAAAAATGATATAAAAGAAAAAGAAAAAATCGAGCTGGATGGAGCCCAGGAATTAGCAAAACGAAACTATCAGCAGGAGATTGACAAAGCTAAAGAGGAACGCCAGAAAATCATTGATTCGATGGAACAGGAACTCGTTAAAATCCGTTGCCGGTATGATGAAAAGAAAGAAGATAAAGCTAGAGAAGTTCTGGAAATACTATTCAAGAAAAAAGTCAGTGGTGTTTAAAGGACATTAACTCGACAAGTCTCATGGGTATTGCACTCAGGTGGAAACGGAATGAAAAGAAAAGAGATTAGCGTCAGGCTAATTTTTTCTGATTTTCTTTCTTGATTTTAAAGAAAAGTGTGAGAATCGTATGTCTAAGAGTAAATATGCTTGTATAAGTGCAAAAGCACTGGCGATGAGAGCGCGTAAAATTGATGATGAAGATTTCCGGGAACTCATTAAAGCAAAGGATTTAAAGGAAGTATTTCTATATTTAAGAGACAATACCTATTACGGTGAGTTTCTAAAAATGATGAATATTGAAGATCTTCATCGAACTGAGTTTGAGGCCCATTTAAATGATTTAAAGGTACAGGAAACGGAAAAGCTGATGCATTATTTATCAGGAGAAGATAAGAACTATTTCAAGGTATTTCTGGTTCGGCTGGAAGTCGAGGCTATACGGATTCTAATCCGTGGCATTGCCAGAAATGATGACCTGGAGTCGCTCCGGGAATTGATCATCTATTCGCATCAGTATACAGCTGTTCCCTTTGATAAATTATTCAGGGCCCGGGATTGGGATGAATTTAAGAAACTGCTGATTGATACTGACTACTATCGAATTCTGGAAATCTATAAAGATATTCGAATCGATCAGGATCTGGTGATGGTTGAAAAAACACTGGATCGTTATTACTATGATTTGGTCAAAAATCGATTACTTAAATTAGATAAGAAAGCAAACCGGGATTTAATTAATGCCCAGCGCCGCAATTTTGATTTGCTGAATTTAATCTGGATCTATCGTGGTAAAAAGTTTTATAAACTGTCTCGAGAAGAGTTGATTGCTTACTCATTGAGAGGCGGGCTGAAATTAAATGAAAAACGTTTGCTCGCATTAGTTGAAGCGAAGAATTTCGTTGAAATGAAAGAACAAATTGCTGATACCGATTATGCTTTTCTGTTTAATCATACCAAGACCATTGATTTGTATATGGAACGGCGGCAGGAAAGATATCTATATTTTATGTATCTTAAGCTTTTCAGTGAAGGTAATGGCTCGCTTGGACGCGTTGTTGCCTATGTTCGACTATTGGACTTTGAGATTGAAGACATTACTTCAATCATCGAAAGTAAGCGTTATCGGATGGGATCAGACGAAATAAAAAAATATTTAATCAGGCCCATTGATTAGGCTGTGAAAGGAAGTATTCTATGGCAATTGAAAATGTGATCATGATGGATGTGGTCGGAAAGATCAAATATGTTGATAAATTCGCCAAAGACATTTTTCTTTTCAATGATATCCAAATAGTCGATGCCATGCAGGAAATTGATTCCGGACGGTTCATTCTTCCCATACGTGAAGAAAATATGGGCGAACTGCTGGGATTTGCACAGCTGGTATCAGGCGAGACTATGATGGATGAGAAGAATTTTGTAAAAACGGTGAATAAGTTAAATGAACTGTACAAGGGATCGCTTAATTTAGATATGGTTTCATTAGCAAAGAGCGAGAATGACCTCGGCAAAGCGCTGGGTAAAGCTCGGGAGTTTGACAGTAATTTAGTGGTTGAATACAGTGAATTAAGGGATGTGAAAACTCAGATTGAGGCCCTGGAAAAAAGCAAAATTGCCTATTCCTATCTTGATGAGCTAGATGCTCAGATGAGCGAGCTGGATAGTCTGGAGAATTTTTCATACAGCCTTGGTTCCGTAACGAAAGATAATGCCATGCGATTGAAAAGTATCTACAATAGCGTGACCTCAATTGTCTTTCATGTTGGTAATCAGGAAGACAATGAAGAAGTATTTATGATTGTCTCACCCAAGGATCTGGAGATCGAATCTCAACGGATTCTCAAAGCCCTCAATTTTAAACCAATTGAAGGGTTTAATAGCAAGTATACCGAATCACCAAAAGAAATTCTGGCAGCAATTGAAGCTGAAATCAAAGAGCTGCAGACTAAAAATACGGATTTAGTTCAGGAACTCAATATTCATTTAGAAGAAAACCGATTAGATGCAACGGACAGTTTTAATACTTTAAGTCTTTATGCCAATCTCAGTATTATTAAAAAGTATATGGCTTTCAGCGATGAGAACTTTTATTTTTCCGGGTGGATTTCCAAGCGGGATAAACAACGGATGGAAGCAATTGCCGCCAAATATCCAGAGATGATTATTATGTTTTCGGATACCAATAAAGGCAGCGGAAAACCGCCGACAAAAATGAAAAACAACTGGCTTTTTAAACCCTTTGAAACCCTGGTAAAGCTTTATGGCGTACCATCGTTTAATGAGCTGGACCCAACCCCTTTTTTAAGCATAACCTATATGTTCTGCTTTGGATTTATGTTTGGTGATGTGGGTCAAGGGTTGTTTTTGACTGCCGCCGGATTTATTCTGGGAAGAAGGGGAGTAGAGCTTGGGAAGGTTTTGTTTCGCCTGGGAATTTGCTCCACATTCTTTGGATTTATGTATGGTAGTTTTTTTGGTTTTGAAGAAGTGATTCATGCGGTATGGCTAAGACCCTTTGAGGAGATCAATTCGATTCTATTTGTTGCAATCGGAATCGGTATTGGCATGCTCTTTGTGGCATATATCTATAGTATCATCAATAAACTTAGAAAGAACGAAATAAAAGAGGGTGTCTTTGGTAAAAATGGCATCTGTGGCTTTGTCCTGTATGCCAGTTTACTGGCGATCGTAGGTATAAATGCCGCCGGATTTGAAGTAGCAAAGGTGCTGACGCCGGTTTTAGGGGTTCTGGCGGTGCTGCTGGTCTTTGTTGTTCTAATCAGGGAACCGCTGGCAAATTATATACAGAAAAACAAGCATCTCTACGAAGAAGCACCATCGGATTATTACATTGAAAGTGGCTTTGAACTGTTTGAAATGTTATTGGGGATGTTCAGTAATACCGTATCTTTCATTCGAATTGGTGCCTTTGCCCTTGTTCATGTGGGGCTTTTTATGGCTTTTCAGACCCTGGCTGAGATGGCTCAAAATGGCGTAATCAGCGTGGGAGTTTTAATTTTTGCCAATGTTTTTATTATCGGTTTGGAAACATTAATTGTTTCCATTCAAGCTTTGAGATTACAGTTTTATGAGTTATTCAGTAAATATTATACCGGCGATGGGGTTGAATTCAGACCCGTTGATCTGGAAATTAATTTATTCTAAGGAGAACAGAAGATGAATGTACTAACGTTTATTACAATTGGCACCGCGTTACTTGTTTTGGGAACCATTTCCCTGGGTGTTTATTTTAACTATCATGGATGTGATGAAAAACAGGTAAAGATGAAAAAATTTCTAAAAATAAATCTTTCAACCTTTATCCCAATGCTGGCTGCAGCACTGATTGTGATGGCACCAGGGGTAGTAGCGGCAGCCACTGGCGCTGAACCAGGTGGCGTTTCAGATGCTGGTTTAGGCTATATCGCGGCGGCACTTTCGACCGGGCTTGCCTGCGTCGGGGCTGGATATGCGGTTGGTGTCGTTGGTTCTGCGGCTTTAGGGGCTGTTTCTGAAGATCCTAAGATTTTAGGAAAAACGCTGATTTTTGTTGGTCTGGCTGAAGGGGTTGCGATTTATGGTCTGGTTATTTCAATCATGATTATTGGAAGTCTGTAAGAATGAAATCTTATGTTATCAGTGAGAACCGTGATTCCTATCTGGGAATGCAGCTGGCTGGCATCGAAGGGACTTATTTAAAAACAAAAGCAGAGATTGAAGCAGCGTTTAAAGAAGCCTTGAAAGATAAGGACATTGGGATAATTTTTCTGACCGAAAAAGCATCTGCAATGATCGAAGATTTGGTTCTAGAAGCAAAAAAGAAGTATTTTTCACCTTTAATTACGGTCATCCCCGATCGCTATGGTTACCAGCGTAGCGAGGGTATGATCATGCAGTATATTAAAGAATCTGTGGGATTGTAAGGATGTGATAAAATGATTTCAGTAGAAGAAAAACTCCGGGTATTTACCCAATATCTGTTAAGTAAAGAACGTAAATGGGGAAAAGATATCATCTACGAAGCAAAAGAAAAAAAGAAAGCGCTACTGGTTGATTCCGAAGAAAAGATTAAAAAAGAAAAGCGCGCCATCGAGGAGCGAAGTTATCATACGATATTCCGAGATAAAAATAAAATTATTGCTGAAGGCAAGAATAAAGCTAAAACCCTGGAACTGGAAGAAAAAAATCGGATTCTGCTGGACTTCAATCAAATGATTCGGGAGAAAGCCAGAGATTATTTGACCGCAGATGTTTACAGTAATTATCTGCGCGATTGTGCAGCACAGATTCCTCAGGTGTTCGGCGATAAAAAAAATATTGTTGTCTTTGTCAATGAACGGGATTTCGAACAGATTAAAACCATCATGGATGAACAGTTGGACAGTTTCACCATCGAATACCGTCAGGAATGTATTGATTGCATCGGTGGTTTTGTCGCGGAAGATGCCGAAGGTCGACTGCATTGTGATTTTACGGTTGAGAATCTGATTAAAACCAATTATAAACTCATCGGAATGACGCTGAACGGGTTTATGGAAAAGCAGGTGAACTAAGTGGCAGTTAAGGAAGAAAACAAAGAAAAGGGCATTATATCTGCTATTAACGGTCCCGTTATCAAGGGGAAAAATATGACAACCTTTAAGATGCGGGAAATGGTAACGGTTGGTGAACAGCGTCTGATTGGTGAAGTCATTGTCTTAGAGGGCGATGTCGGCACAATCCAGGTTTATGAAGAAACCGAAGGACTGAAAACCGGCGAGGAAATTACCCCCACCGGCAGACCTCTCAGCCTCAAGCTGGGACCAGGGATGCTGAAAAATATGTTTGATGGGATTCAGCGGCCACTGGAGAAAATCCAGGAAATTTCGCCGATTTTTATCCCCGAAGGAATCGGCCTTTTATCGATCGATGATAAAAAATTGTGGCCGGCCGTGATGACGGTTAAACCTGGAGATGTCTTATTGGCGGGCAGCATTTTTGGCACTGTCCAGGAAACCGAAGTCATTCAAAACCGCCTCCTGGTGCCACCGACTGTATCGGGAACGGTTATTGATGTGGTGCCGGATGGTTCGTATACGATTGAAGACGTGCTGGTAACCATCAGAGATGCCAAAAATGAGACGCATGAATTGAAGATGGCCCATGAATGGCCAGTTCGGACCCCTCGGCCCAATGCCTATCGTCGGGAAACCCTGGTGCCACTGATTACCGGTCAACGGGTTATCGATATTTTCTTTCCCATTGCCAAAGGTGGAACCGCAGCGATCCCCGGTGGCTTTGGAACCGGAAAAACGATGACCCAGCATCAATTGGCCAAATGGTCGGATGCGGATATAATTGTCTATATTGGTTGTGGCGAACGGGGCAACGAGATGACCGAGGTTATTGAAGATTTTCCCAAGCTGATCGATCCCCGCTCCGGTAAGTCGATTATGGAGCGGACCGTTTTGATCGCCAATACCTCAAACATGCCAGTAGCCGCCCGGGAAGCCAGTATCTACACCGGTGTTACGATCGCTGAATACTATCGGGATATGGGCTATGCCGTGGCAATGATGGCGGACTCAACCTCCCGCTGGGCTGAAGCACTACGCGAGATTTCCGGTCGGCTTGAAGAAATGCCGGCGGAAGAAGGCTATCCGGCATATTTGCCGTCGCGAATCGCCGAGTTTTATGAGCGGGCCGGTAGCATCGAAACGCTGGGCGGTGATGACGGATCGATTACGATTATTGGTGCCGTATCACCAGCCGGTGGAGATTTCTCCGAGCCAGTAACAGAAAATACCAAGCGTTTTGTCAATGTCTTTCTGGCGTTGGACAAAAGCCTGGCTTATGCCAGACATTACCCGGCCATTAACTGGCTGGAAAGTTATAGCGGTTACATTAAAATATTATCAGACTGGTATGAGGATAATGTAGCCGAGGATTGCATCTCTCTTAGAAATAAAATGCTGGAGCTGATGTATGAAGAAAACAAACTTCAGGAAATGGTCATGCTGGTTGGGGAAGATGTATTGCCGGATGACCAGCGCTGGGTTCTGGAGATCGCCAAAATCATTAAAGTCGGTTATCTTCAGCAGAATGCCTATAACAAGGACGACACCTATGTGCCGCTGGAAAAACAATATGCGATGCTAAAAGCGATCGAATATTTATATGAACGCGGTCGGGAAGGGTTGAAACTCGGAATCCCTACGTCGCGACTTAAAAACGTGGATATTTTCAGTCAATTCATAAAAATGAAGTATACCATTCCCAATGATGATTTAAGCGGGATTGACAAGCTAAAAGACGAGATTGACCAGTATTTTGAAGTGCTCTTTAAAAAATATGAAAACTAAGGGGGAATAAAATGAAAAAAGAATATTTACAAATCGACAAAGTCGTTGGCCCCCTTATTCAGATCTCGGATGTTGATGATGTTTTCTATGGCGAAGTGGTTGATATTGTCGAAATCAGCACCGGGAAAATAAAAAAGGGAAAAGTCATCAAAATTGAAGAAAAAAATGTTATCATTCAGGTGTTTCAAAATACCGCCGGTCTGGCAGCCGGGAACAGCATCATCAAGTTTACCGGGGAAGCATTTAATTTACCGATGTCGCTGGATTTACAGGGCCGGATCTTTAATGGTATCGGCGAACCGATTGACAACGGCAGCGATATTTTCAGTCTGGTTGAAGCCAACATCAATGGTCGCCCGATTAACCCGATGTCCCGGGAATATCCTCGTAACTTTATCCAGACCGGAATTTCTTCCATTGACACGCTGGCGACATTGATTCGTGGTCAGAAGCTGCCGATCTTTTCTGGAAATGGACTGCCACATAATGAATTGGCGGCTCAGATTGTCAGACAGGCAAGACTGGGCGATAATGCCGATGAAGAATTTGGGGTGGTTTTTGCGGCCATCGGCGTTAAACATGACGATGAAAAGTTTTTCAGAAAAAGTTTTGATGAAGCCAATGTTATGGATCGGGTCGTCATGTTTGTCAATTATGCCGATGACCCCATCGCCGAGCGAATAACGACGCCACGGTGCGCCTTGACAGCGGCCGAATACCTGGCCTTTGAAAAACATATGCACATCTTGGTCGTGATGACCGATATTACCAGTTACTGTGAAGCGCTGCGGGAAATATCATCAGCTCGTGAAGAGGTTCCCAGTCGAAAAGGTTACCCCGGTTATATGTATTCGGATCTGGCTTCCCTTTATGAACGGGCGGGCATGTTAAAAGACCAGGTTGGTTCGATCACGTTCTTACCGATCCTGACCATGCCCAATGACGATATTACCCATCCGATCCCGGATCTAACCGGTTATATCACAGAAGGTCAGATTGTTCTCGGCCGCGATTTGTTTCAACGCAGCATTTACCCGCCGGTAGCCATTTTGCCCTCGCTGTCACGGTTAATGAAGGATGGGGTTGGGGAAGGCTTTACCAGAGGGGATCATGCCGAAGTGGCCAACCAACTGTTTGCGTCCTATTCCAAGGTACAGGAAGTCAGAGATTTGTCCCAGATTATTGGTGAAGAAGATCTCAGTCAAACTGATAAAAAGTACATGGCTTTTGGCCGTGCCTTTGAAGCAAAGTTCCTGAATCAGGGTTTTGATGAAGGTCGGAATATTATTGAAAGCCTTGATTTAGGCTGGAAGCTGCTGGCACTGCTGCCATTAACGGAACTGGATCGTCTCAGTCCCGAAAATATTGATAAGTATTTTCCCAAGGAAGCATAGGTGGTGTCATGGCCATTAAAATAACACCGACCAAGGCGAATCTGATCAAGGCCAAAGGCCGGCTGAAGTTTTCGATCAAGGGTTATGAGCTGCTGGATAAAAAAAGAACCATCCTGATTCAGGAAATCATGCAGCTGGTCAAAGAAGCCGAGTTGATCGAAAAAGAAATTGGTCAGATGTTTCGGGATGCCTATGAGGCGCTACAGCAGGTATGTATCAGCATGGGGCTCAATCATCTGGAAGAGTTTGCGCTTTCGGTAACCCCGGAGATCCCGTTCGAAATTCGGGCCAAAGGGGTTATGGGGGTTGATATTCCCGAAGTCATTTATACGGAACGGCGGGAACGAAACCTGGCCTTTGGTTTTAATGAAAACAACCCGGCTCTGGATATTGCCATTAAAAAATTTAACGATGTAAAATTTTTATCTTACCAACTGGCACAGGTGGAGACGACCGCCTACAAACTGTCGCTGGAAATAAAAAAGACCCAGAAAAGCGCCAATGCTCTGGACAAGATCCAGATTCCCCGATTAAAGGCGGAAATAAAGTATATCCAGGACACCATCGAAGAAAAAGAGCGGGAAGAGTTTTTCCGGCTTAAAAAAGTCAAAAATAGACGTTAAAAAACAAAGCCGGAGCAATGCTCCGGCTTTGTTTTGTCTGTACTGGGTTAGCTGTCTAGCCTTTTTGCACGTTATAAATGGCTTCTTTGGGAATCAGGCTGAAATCCGAGGCGGTCAGCAGAGCGATGGCTTTTTCCTGATCGTCGGCTTTTAAAATAATCAGGGGTGCCCCCTGGTTATTGGGCATGACGAAGGAATAGACGTATTCAATGTTGACGTCATTATCCGAAAGTAGGGCAAAGACATCATGCAGGCTGCCGACCTTGTCGGAGGGGTCAATGGCCAGTACGTAGCTTTGTTTAACGACGTGACCGGCTTTTTTCAGGGCTTCGGCGCCCAACTCGGGTTTATCCACGACGATCCGCAAGATACCGAATTCAGCGCTGTCAAAAATGGAAATGGCCCGAATATCCACCTGGGCATCTTTCAAGACTTTGGTAATCTTGCTGAGATGGCCTTTTTTGTTTTCAATAAAAACCGACAATTGATTAATAAGCATGGTGTTCCTCCTATTGATTTTCTGATCGCAGATCGATGACGCGTTTGGCTTTTCCTTCGGAGCGAACCAGACTTTTTGGTTCGACCAGATGAATACCGGCGTGGATGCCGAGGATCGTGTGTAGTTTTGATTCAATTTCTTTGTAAAGTTGATCCAACAGGGTCACCGAAACCAGCAGATCCTGGTTGACCACTTCCACATCGATTTCGATACGATCTAAATACCCTTTTTTGAGGACCCGAATCTGGTAATTAGAGCCAATCCCCTTAATGCCCAGAAGGACCCCTTCAATTTGCGATGGGAAGACGTTCACCCCGCCGATAATCAGCATATCGTCAGTTCGTCCAGTGATCTTCGCCATTCGGACCGAGGTCCGGCCGCAGTCGCAGGGGGTGGTGTCCAGTCGGGTAATATCCTTGGTGCGGTAACGGATCAGCGGCAGTCCTTCTTTGGTAATCGGGGTGATCACCAATTCACCCACCGAGCCTTCAGGAAGGACTTCCAGGGTATTGGGATCGATGATTTCGGCAATAAAGTGATCCTCATTAATGTGCATCCCTTTAAAAGCCAGACACTCACCAGAAACGCCGGGGCCGATGAGTTCGCTCATGCCGTAGTTTTCAGTGGCAACAATGCCCCAGGCTTCATTGAGCTTCGCCCGCATTTCTTCGGTGGAACCTTCGCCGCCAAACAGGCCATATTTCAGAAATAGCTCCTCTTTGGGATCAATCCCCATTTCCTGGGCGGCTTCTGCCAGATGCAGAGCATAGGAGGGGGTTCCGATCAGGACGGTGGATTGGAAATCCTGCATGATCATAATCTGTTTCTGGGTATTTCCGGCCGACATCGGGATCACCCCGGCACCGACCTTTTCCAGCCCCTGCTGTAAGCCAAAGGCCCCGGTAAAGAGGCCGAAGCCGAAGGTAATCTGGGCCGTATCTTCATTGGTGACGCCACCCATGGTCACGATCCGGGCGATCACTTCCCGCCAGACCTTCATATCATTTTTAGTATAACCGACTACGGTTGGTTTGCCGGTGGTACCGGAAGAGGCGTGATAACGGACGATTTTATTTTTGGGGACGGCAAAGAGTCCAAAGGGATAATTTTTCCGGAGATCTTCCTTGGTGGTCAGTGGCAATAGCCGAAGATCTTCCAGAGTCCGGATATCCACGGGCTTAACCCCGGCGGCTTTGAACTTTTCATGATAATAAGGCACGTTTTCATAAACGTGATGCAGCGTTTTCTTTAAACGCTTAAACTGGAGTTTCCGGATTTCATCCCGGGACATCTTTTCTTTATCAGACCAAATTTTCATAACTTCTCCCCTCATCTTAAAAGCAGCATGCTGTCTGCAGTAATTTATTAGTTAATTTGTCGGTTTCCAGGAACTTTTCAGTGAGACAATCTGGTTAAAAACCGGGGCGTCCGGTGTTGAATACTTGGGATCGACTGAGAAAAATCCATTGCGGATAAACTGGAATTTTTCATAGGGGCTCGCCTTCAGCAGTTCCGGTTCAATATAAGCTTTGACAATTTCCAATGATTTCTGATTGATTCGTTCCAGAAAATTGTCCTTGTTGAGCCCGGCATCATCTTCGACCAGATAGTCGTAAAGGTGGATTTCTACTTCACTGGCATGGCTGGCATCCACCCAGTGGATGGTCCCTTTGACCTTCCGCTCGCAGCCGGCCCCGGATTTAGTGGCCGGATCGTAGGTGCATTTTAACTCAATCACCTGGCCGTCGGCATCTTTAATCACTTCCTGACAGGTGATGAAGTAAGCACCACGCAGACGGACCTCATTTCCGGGGAACAGCCGGAAATATTTTTTGGGAGGTATTTCCATAAAATCACTACGATCAATCAGAATTTCACGACTAAATGGAGTAGCGTAGCTGCCCATTTCATCATTTTCCTGGTTAAGTGGTAGTTCAACCCATTCGGTTTGGTTTTCGGGGTAATTTGTGATGGTCACCTTCAGGGGATCGATCACGGCCATTAAACGGGGTGCTTTAAGCTTCAGGTCGTCCCGGATAAAATGTTCGAGCATCGCGATATCCACGGTGCTGTTGGTTTTGGCGACACCGATGGCTTCGCAGAAGGCCTGAATGGATTCGGGCGTAAAGCCGCGTCGACGCAAGCCAGAGATGGTGGCTAATCGGGGATCGTCCCAGCCGTCGACAATTTTTTCATCGACCAGTTGCTTTAGGAAGCGTTTGCCGACAATGGTTTTGGTCAGGTTGAGCTTGGCGAACTCGATTTGTCGGGGCGGTTCGTTCTTAAAATCATCGATGTTGGCCAGTACCCAATCATAGAAGGGGCGGTGATCTTCAAATTCCAGGGTACACAGGGAATGGGTAATCCCTTCGATGGCATCCTCAATCGGATGGGCGTAATCATACATCGGATAAATATACCAGTCTTCGGTGGTGGAATGGTGTTTGGTGTGCAGAATCCGATAGATGGCCGGATCCCGCATATTCATGTTGGGGCTGCCCATATCGATTTTGGCCCGCAGAATATAAGAGCCTTCCGGCAGTTTTCCGGCCTTCATCTGGGAAAACAGGTTCAGGTTTTCTTCGATCGGGCGGTTGCGGTAGGGACTTTCCTGGCCGGGTTCGGTCAGGGTGCCTCGATATTGGCGCATTTCCTCGGCTGAGAGTTCATCCACGAAGGCCAGGCCTTTGCTGATCAGCTCAACGGCGTACGCGGCCATTTTATCAAAATAGCTGGATGCGAAAAAGAGTCGCTCATCCCATTTGATTCCCAGCCAGCGGAGATCTTCCTTGATCGAATCCACATACTCCATATCTTCTTTGATGGGGTTGGTGTCGTCAAAGCGGAGATTGAATTTTCCATGGTACTGTTGCGCGATGCGATAGTTGAGAAGTGATGCCTTTGCATGACCTATATGTAAATATCCGTTTGGTTCGGGGGGGAAGCGGGTGTGAACGCGATCGTTGCTGTAGACTTTGTTGGCAATGTCCTGATCGATTGCATTGGTGATAAAATTCGTCTTTTTTTCCGTGGTCTCCATTAATTTCCTCCTGTTTTTCATATTTGCCAATAATACCATAAAGCCGGGTTTATTACAATAAATTGGGTGATGATAGATTTAAATGGGGGTTATTTTTTGATGAACAATCCGTTCTGATAAAAAAGCTCGCCGTCGGCATAAATCTCACCGCCGTCTTTCATGTCGCAGAGCATGTCCCAGTGAAGCATCGAATCGTTGATGGGGCCGCATTCCGGGTAGGATTTGCCCAGGGCCACATGAATGGTGCCGCCGATTTTTTCATCGAAAAGCATGTTGCGGGTAAATTGGGTGATACCATAGTTGGTGCCAATGGCAAATTCGCCAACGTAGTGAGAACCGGCATCGGTATTAAGCAGGGCGTGGAGCAAGGATTCGCCGCGTTTGGCACTGGCCTGAACAACTCGACCGTCTTTAAAGGTCAGACGGATGTCCTCAATCTCCTGACCACTGTAAATACCGGGAAAGGTGAAACGAATGGTTCCGTTTACGCTTTCTTTTACCGGTGCAGTAAAGACCTCCCCGCTGGGAAAATTATGGTGGCCGTCGGAATTGATCCAGATCCGATTTTCAGTGCTGAGGGTCAGATCGGTATCTTTGGCGAGTACATGGAAGTGTGTCTGCTGATTTAAATAGGCAACCATGGCCGCCTGCTCATCGCGGATTTTCTGCCAGGCGGCGGTGGGGTTATCAGTGTTGAGGAGACAGGCATCAAAAACGAATTCTTCATAGTCGGACAGTGACATGTTGGCTTCCTGGGCACCGCTTTCAGTGGGGTAGAGGCACAGGGTCCAATCCATTTCACCCCGGGCGACCCGGTCATTGTAAATTTTCGTGACCGGTGCGCCGGAACGGCGCTGTAGAGCGATGCGTTCGCTGGGAACCGCCGCCAGCGACTTCAGGTTATGGTCCCCGAGAATGTTTAGAATCTTATCAGCTTTGCCATAGACTTCCATCATCATCGGTGCATTAAATTGTAGTTGGTCATCGTTGCCTTCCTTTAAAAGAATCTCTGAAATTCCCTCCGGGTTGAGGATCACGGTGGGATGAGCGCCGGCTTTTAAGATCTCCCGGTAGCACTCTTTAATCAGGGGCATGGCCAGATCGGAACCCCGGATCACAACCCACTCGCCGGGCTTAACGTAGAGGGAGTAGTTGACCAGGGTTTGGGCATATTTTATCAGTCGCTGATCTCTCATTATTTATCTCCTTATAATTGAAATAGTATTAGTTTAATATATCCGAAAAAAGAATTTAACTCAATAAAAAATTAAAAAAACAGGTGACAAATGTAAACGAACATTGTATAATGGCCATAGTATAGTTAATGATTACAAGTTCATAAATGGTAAAAAATGTTCAGACAAAATTGTCCATGCTCCATTTAAAAAAGAATAATCAGATCCTGTACATTAAAATTAAGTGGAGGTAACTCATGGAAGACAGAACTTTAATTTGTCAAGATTGTGGCGAAGAATTTGTATTTACAGTAGGTGAACAAGAATTCTACCAGGAAAAAGGTTTTGACAATGAACCAAAAAGATGTCGTGAATGTCGAACAAAAAGAAAACAAACTAGAAGACCAAGAAACAGCAACTTCTAGGAATTTCAAAAAAACAATTAAGATCCCTTTTAGGGATCTTTTTTTCTTGCGAACCGGTAAGTGAAGGGATGGCAAGAATCATACAGAAAAGTTGATGTGATCGCTTAGACCGATAAAGAAGATTTCCCGTTAAAACGGAAAGAAAGATAAACAAATGATAGACAAGGCTTACGTTTATATCGTAAAATGTAGTGATAATACACTCTATACCGGATGGACCACGAATATTGAAGCCCGGATCAAGGTACATAATTCGGGAACCGGAGCCAAATATACCCGGGGCCGCCTGCCGGTGACGCTGGTTTATTGGGAAGCTCTCGAAACCCGGTCAGAAGCCCTCAGCCGGGAAGTTGTCATAAAAAAAATGTCCAAGGTGCAAAAAATAAAATTGATTGAGAATCATGAATCCTGCGATCAATAAAGGAGTTTTCATATGAATCCGTTTGTCAATGAATTCCCGGTATACGAAACCCTGGCCAATGGAAATGCCATTATCATAATCTATGATCTGTTTATCATGCTACTTTTTTTGTTTGAGCTTTTTTTATTTTACAATAAAGAGCGTATTATTGAGGAAGTAAAGCTGAATCAAACGAAAAAAATTAAGCCATTCCGGCGTTTTTTGGTAAAATTGATTGTCAATTACGAGTATCAGGGGATTTTAATGGTGACGGGCGTGTTGCTGGTTATTTCGCTGGTGGTGGTGTCCAGCCATCATCGGATCTTAGTTAGTGAGTTGTTCGGGATTTTAGGAAGTTTTGCCGTTTTCATTATCATCGTATTTCTGGTTCAGCATCTGTTTATGAAGATTGACCAGTTTCAGGATATTGTGGTTTCGCGATTTGTCGATCTGATCTTCTATCTGGTCCTGGGTCATTACTTTGTGTTGTTTGCCAACTTTATTTCGCCGCCAAGCCTGCCACTGGGTCTGGTGGGACTTTCTTTTGCCTTGATCCTCTGTTTTTCAGTGATGATTCGGGCTATTGCCAATCCCAGTATCATCCGGAGTTCGGTTTCAAAAAGACGAAAATATCATGAAACCGCCAGTATCTTAAAGGGAATGCTGGTGCTGGTTGTCAGCGAGATGAGCATTCTTTATCTGATGGTCTATAATTGTTTTAAGATCGATCCGAATTTTTATGTAGCCAACTCAGACCGGGCCCTGGACGCCTTTGATATGCTCTATTATATGGTCATTTCCTTTGCCACCATCGGCTATGGGGATATTCACCCGGTCCGCTTTAATGGTATGATTTACGGCGAACTGGTGGCGATGGTGATCGGTTTGGCTAGTATGTTTAGTACTGCCTGCTTTGTCGGAGCGGTGGTGGCCGGGGCAGCCCAGATGAGCTGGAATCAGGGCCTGGAAGCAAAAGATCAGAACCAGGATGATTCTTCCGACCGGAATCAGCACAATGAGCGGAAAAGCATGATTACCGTGGTCCGGGAAAAATTAAAAAACAAAGAGCTGTAAGGTTAATTAATTATCAAGAAAGGTTATTAACAATGAAATTTTATCTTGCATTATGGTTTGCAAAATTAATGGGGATTGCCATTAAACTTGTCAGCAAGGGTCGGGGAACCAACCTTCCGGGTGAAAAGGCGTTGACAATCGACCCTGATTTTGTAAAACATTTTAAAAATATTGACTATTCAAAGGTTATTTTCATTACCGGAACCAATGGGAAATCCTCGACGACCAACCTGATCACCCATATTTTAAAAGAAAATGGAAAAAAGATTGTCTCGAATCTGGAGGGCGCCAATTTATTGGGCGGAATTGCCACGGTTCTGGCTAAAGAAGCCAGCTTATCGGGAAAACTCAAGGCGGACTACTATGTTTTTGAAACCGATGAGCGCTATCTGCCCTTGATTTATGCCCAATTGCCGGCCGAAAACATGCTGATCACCAATCTGCAAAAAGATCAGGTCCAGAGAAATGGGGATCCGGATTTTATTATCCGTAAATTAAAAGAGGTTGTGAATCCCAGGATGACACTGATCCTCAATAACGAAGAACCGCGATCCCGATTTTTTGAGGAAATCGCCCGTCGCTCCATATATTATGGGGTTTCCCGTCACGATGAATCATTCAACAAAGGTGCCGATTATCCAACCCAGGCCTGCCCGAAATGCCATCATGACATGAGCTTTGACTATTACAATGTCGACAGCATCGGTGCTTTTCATTGTGACTTTTGTGGTTTCGCCAGTAAAAGCACACCAGACTATGAGGTCACTGATCTGAATTTTGTTGAGAAAAGCTTTAAGCTGAAGAATGTGGTCTTCCATATGCCCTATGATCTGCCCTTTATGTTTTATAACTATGCCGGCGCACTGGCAGTATGTGAAGAAATATGCGGGATTACGCCAGCGGCGGCGACCAAGTCTTTTGAAAATTTCAAGAACATCGGCGGTCGCTTTGAGATCTTGACCTATAAGAATAAAACTATTAAATACATGCGGATTAAGCAGGAAAATCCCGATACCCTTCAGAGTGCTTTAAATATCATGGCTTCTGACCCGAGTGAAAAAATGGTGGCGTTGGGTTTGTATGTGGTCAATGACTTCGTACCCCATTACATCAACACTTTCTATGCCTTTGACTGTGATTTCAAACCAGTGGTTGAATCAAATGTGGAGCGATATCTGTGTTTCTCTGAGCATGTTTCCTACGATACCGCCAATCGGTTGATCTATGATGGGGTTGCTAAAGAAGCGATCACGATTATGGACAGTGACGACATTAATGAAATATTTGCCGAAATTGACAAGGCCGAAACCGATAATATTTATTTGATTACCTGGATTTCCACCTTTGAAAAGATGAAAAAATTCATTGAAGGAGGACAAAATTAATGGAACAGACCATAAAAGTCGGTTGGCTTTTTAATAATATGTTTAACCTTCATGGTGACCGGGGCAATCTGCTGGCCATCCGGGCCGAAGGGGAACGCCGGGGCTACCGGGTTGAGGTCGAACAGATTAACCTGGAGACAGTGGTCTTTAACCCGATGGACTTTGACTTTCTGTTTTGCCCACCGGGAGAAATTGAGCATTTTGAGGCGGTGGCAGCTTATCTGGAACCGCACCGCAAAGAACTGATGGACTATATCGAAACCCGGCCGATGCTGGTGACTGGAACGACAGTTGGTCTCTTCGGCGAAACAATCAGCCGGGATGATCAGTCCGCGATCCGAGGGCTGGGCATTATCGAGATTGAAGCCCGGGAAAATCACGCCGTTTATGGCGACGATCTTTATTACAGTTGTCAATACAATGGCAAGGAAATGGAAATTATTGGCAGCCAAATTCAGATGATCGACCTGGATATCAAGGAAGAATCACCATTTGGCCGTTTGAAATATGGTTATGGCAATAACGGTGCAACCAAATTCGAAGGCGTTATCAGCGGCAAAGGTATTTTTACCAATACCCTGGGTCCGGTGCTGGTTTGTAACCCCTGGCTCACTGAAGAAATCATCAATTTAATTGAAGTCAATAAGAATTGGCCGATCTGGGAAGACCATCGTGATAATTCACTGGAACAGGCATCATTAAAAACTAAGATTGTTCACATTGATAAAAAAGAAACCCGGTTGAAAGACATCGCAGTACGCTAGCATAAAAACAATTAAGAACTTGAATCAAGCCATTTAACCGAGGCATTTAACTTGGAATTAAAATTACATTCAGAGAAAGAAATTAATTGTGAAAAAGAAAAAAGTAATTATTGGATTGAGCGGCGGTATTGACAGTGCTGCCTCTGCTCATCTGTTAAAAAATGAAGGTTACGAGGTAATTGGCGTAACCTTTAATTTTTTAGATGCTGAAAATACCATTAACGCTGCCAGACTGGTGGCAGAAAAACTGGAAATTGAACATCATGTGCTGACGGCTCAAGATCAGTTTAGGGAAAAAGTCATTGATCCGTTTATCGCTGGCTACCAGCAGGGGGAAACACCGAATCCCTGTATGCTGTGCAATCAGAACATGAAATTTAAACTGCTGGGTGAATTTGCCGCGGCTAATGGTGATGCCATGATTGCCACTGGTCATTATGCCGAAATCCGTAAGCATAAAAATGAGTATCAACTTTGGGCCAGTCCCAACCCAAATAAGGATCAGTCGTATTTTTTATATCATCTGGATCAGGAACTGCTGGGACACTTGTTGTTTCCGCTGAATCGTTTTGAGTCCAAAGCTGCGGTACGCGAAATAATCCTCGGCTTACTGCCGGAGCTTTCCCGGGGCAAAGAAAGCCAGGGGATTTGTTTTATCCCGAAGAAGGGCCACGGTTTGTTTCTTAAAGACGCGATGTTTGGAAATAAACCCACCGCATCTGGCAATTTTGTCGATATGACTGGAAAAATATTGGGCCGACACCCGGGGATTCATCAGTTTACCCTGGGTCAAACCCGGGGGTTGGGGATTAACTGCGAGCAACGATTGGCAGTGGTCGAGGTGATACCGGCGACTAATACCGTGGTGCTGGATGAGGAAAAGGCTTTGTATCAAAGTGCTATTTTTGTCGACGAACTGATCATCCAGTCTCCCAAGGGTCTGCCGGAAACCGGTTTCACCTTTAAAACCTGTCGCTGGGGTCACGAATATGAAGGCCGCATCGAACGACTTTCCCGGACTCAGGCTATCGTCCACAGCGATGTTCCGGTCCGGGCGCCGGCCCCGGGTCAGGCCCTGGTCTTATATCAGGATCGTCAGGTTCTTGGCGGCGGAATCATAAAACGGTTTTAATTCCAGTGACCCTGAGGTATAATAGAAAAGATTTGGAAGAATTAATCGCCTACCCAGCAGAAAAGATTAACAAATGATGGGGAATGTCGATAAAAGTAAAGATAATGTCATGTTTGAAGTAAGTTGACGTGAACAACAGGTTGCAGAAACAGCGAGTTATCTTTTGGTAAACAAGCAGACAAACTAAGGAGTTTTACATAGATGGGAAAATTATTTGGTACCGACGGAGTACGTGGTGTATATGAAAAAGAATTGACATTGGAGATGGCCTATAGTCTTGGACAGGCTGGGGCCAGCGTGTTGGGAAGAAATGCCCACCGACCCAAAATTGTGATTGGTATGGATACCCGGGCGTCCGGAAAAGCATTGGAACAGGCTCTGGCCAAAGGCATTGTGTCTGTCGGCGGCCAGGTGGTTCTGGTTGGAGTTCTGCCAACCCCAGCGATTGCTGTGATTGCCAGAGCATTAAAAGCGGATGCTGGCGTGGTTATTTCAGCCTCCCATAATCCCTATGAATTTAATGGAATCAAATTTTTCAATGGTCAGGGATTTAAGCTGCCAGACGCGGTGGAAAATGAAATTGAAACCATTATTCTGGAAAAACAGGAAGTGGTATTAAAAGACGGCGGCAGTATCAGTCAACTGGAAAAACCGGAAGCATTTTATCTGGATCACATCAAACAGGCGGTAAAAGGAGATTTTAGCGGACTTAAGGTGGTGATGGACTGTGCTCACGGAGCAGCTTATGCCATCGCACCGGAGTTCTTCCGTAGCCTGGGTGCCGAAGTAGTGGTGATTGGCGATAAACCCGATGGCAAGAACATTAATGCCGGGTGCGGCTCGACCCATTTGCAGCCATTGCAGCACCGGGTGGTGGCAGAAAAAGCTGATATCGGAATTGCCTTTGATGGTGATGCTGACCGTTGCCTGGCCGTAGATTGCGCCGGGAATATAATCGACGGCGACAAGATCATGAATCTCATTGGCAGTCGAATGAAGGCCTGCAATACGCTGAAAAAAAATACCGTTGTGGTGACGGTGATGAGTAATATCGGTCTGGATATTGCCTTGCAAGAAGCGGGCTGCCAAACCATCAAAACTGATGTGGGCGACCGTTATGTTTTAGAGGCGATGATTGCCGGCGATTATAATCTGGGCGGTGAACAATCCGGTCATCTGATTCTACTGGATCATAATACCACCGGAGACGGCATGCTGACAGCCTTGATGCTGCTGGAATTGTTGAAACTGGATGGCCGGGATTCAAAAAGCCTAGGCGATTTAATGACAGTATACCCCCAGATTCTGGTTAATGCCAAAGTTGAGAATGGTCGCAAACAGGATTATCTGAAAGATGATCAGATTCAAAAGAAGATTCAGGAAGTTGAGGCTCATTTTCAGGGCCAGGGACGGGTGCTGATTCGACCGTCTGGAACCGAACCGCTGGTGCGGGTGATGATTGAAGGCAAGGATCAAAATGAATTGACCAGTATTGCTAAAGAACTGGCGCTTTTCATTGAAGATCGTTTAAGCAGTTCTGGGCCATCAGTCAGTCAGGTCGTGTTGGTTTAATCGGTATAAATGATTATTAAAACATTAATAACATATTAAGAAAGGAGGGGCATACCCTCTTTTTTTTGCGTTCAAAGGTCGTTTATGATAAAATAACCCAGCTAGAACAGTTTAGCTAGATTATTACAGCATGTATTTGGGTAAAAAAAGACCATGGACCAAAACCAAAGACAGCAAAGAAGCGCCAGAACTCAAGTGATGGTCCACACAATAATTGAGTTGACGAGGTCAGGGAGTATCGAAAATTCGGCGGATGCCCTGGAGAACTGCTATGTAAAACTGAAGAGTGATTTTCAGGACAAAGATGGCATAAATAAAGAAAAACAGGTGAAAAAATGTGTGGAATTGTAGGTTATATCGGCGATAAACAAGCTCAGGATGTATTAATTAGCGGTCTTTCGCGGTTGGAGTACCGAGGCTATGACTCGGCTGGAATTGCGACCCTGGAGAATGAAGTGATCCGGGTGGAGAAGAAAAAAGGTCGGCTTAAAAATCTGGAAGCGGTGCTCGAAAAAACGCCCCTATCAGGTAAGGTCGGCATTGGTCATACCCGTTGGGCCACCCACGGGGTTCCTTCTGATGCCAATGCCCATCCCCATTCCAGTGTCAATAAAGAGATCTCGGTGGTCCATAACGGGATCATTGAAAACTATATGACCTTGAAAGATGAGCTGCAGGCTTTGGGGCATGTCTTTATTTCTGATACAGATACCGAAGTGATCGCCCATCTGCTGAATGAACTTTACACTGGTGATCTTGTTGAAACGGTTCAAATTGCCCTGAAGCGGATGAAGGGTTCCTATGCCCTGGCAATCCTTTGTGCCAGTGAACCGGATAAAATTGTGGCTGTCCGTAAAGATAGCCCGCTGATTGTGGGTCTCGGGGACGGGGAGAATTTTATCGCTTCGGATATTCCGGCGATTTTAAATTATACCCGGGAAGTCTATCTGCTGGATAACGGTGAAATGGCGGTGCTGACGGCGGACCATATTAAGGTTATGGACAGCGCTGGTAACATCATTGAAAAAGAGATCTTTGTCGTCGATTGGGATTCCGGGGATGCCGAAAAAGGCGGTTATGATCATTTTATGATGAAAGAAATGGTGGAACAGCCCAAGGCGATGATGGAAGCCTTAATGGGCCGCTGCTGCGACAATGGGGCTTCCTTTACCGGTCTGAAGCTTGATGCTGAGATGATGAAAAACATCAACCGGATTCAGATTGTAGCCTGTGGAACGGCTTATCATGCCGGGATGGTAGGCAAATACTATTTTGAAAAATTTGCCCGGATCAGCGTGGAAACTGAAGCAGCTTCGGAGTATCGTTATAAAAATCCGATTGTGGATGAAAATACGCTGCTGATTGTCATCAGCCAATCCGGCGAAACCGCCGATACTCTGGCGGCGATCCGTTTGGCTAAAGAACGGGGCGCCTGGGTTTTGGCGGTGACCAATGTGGTCGGCAGTTCCATCGCCCGGGAAGCGGATGACGTTATTTACACCAATGCCGGACCGGAAATCGCCGTGGCATCGACCAAGGCTTATGTTACCCAGGTTGGTTGTATGATGCTGTTGGCCTCATTTTTGGGAAATCTCAACGGAAAAATGAAGAAAGAAGATGCCGCCCGGATTTGTCATGGTCTGATGATGACCCCGGGACTCATCGAAAAGGCGCTGGATACCCAGGACGTGATTAAAGCATTTGCTGATCGGAATTACGAAATCGATGATCTCTTTTACATGGGACGAGGGGTGGACTTATATACCAGCATGGAGGGATCACTTAAACTCAAGGAGATCTCCTATATTCATTCCGAGGCCTATGCGGCCGGGGAACTGAAGCACGGTCCCATCGCCCTGATCGAGGATGGCACCATTGTTGTGGCCGTCTGTACCCAGGAAAATGTATTCGAAAAAATGCTCAGTAATATCAAAGAAGTGAAGGCCCGCGGCGCTTACGTTCTGGCGATTGTCCAGGCCGGTCACGCCGATATTGCCTCAGAGGTCGATGAGGTGTGGGTGATTCCCGAGATGGACGATGATATCACTGCGATACCCACCATTGTGTATCTGCAGCTATTGGCCTATTATCTGGCCGTGGCCCGCGGTTGTGATGTCGATAAGCCGAAAAATTTGGCAAAGAGTGTGACGGTTGAGTAAACGGGCGTTAAAAATAAAAATAATTTGAATAGCGAATAATACCGGCAGATCGGATTGAGTAGTCATCCGATCTGTTTTTTTATGGAATTGTTTTGACAACAGAGCCCGCTAATTTCGTTCAATTATCAGCATCGACAAACCCAAATAAAGCAATTCCTCATTGGAATCAAAATCAATCTTAAACAGTTGGGCCATTCTTTCCAGCCGGTTAAGAAAGGAACTGCGATGAATATAAAGAGCCTTGGCGGCGGCCGCCGCATTGAGGCGGCAGTCAAAAAAGATGCGCAGGGTGTTGTAATAGTCGGTGTGCTTTGCGGCGTCGTTTTGTCTGAGTCGTAAGAGCTTTTCACTGCAAATCTGATGGAGCGAAAAAGCACCAGGTCCGTTTTTAAGCAGATAAGTAAAGGCATGATCATTAAAATGGTGGATCCAGAACATCGGCTGACTGCGGCCACCATAATCCAGCGCAATATCCGTCTGCTGATAGGCAGCCGGCAGGTCGGCGAGAGCATGAAAAACCCGGCTTAACCCGGCCACCAGCAGGCTTTCGCGGAGAAATAAAGGCAGTTGCCGATAAAAATCACGGTCAGCTTCAGACTTGAACTGATCCAGATTTACGAGCATCAGAAAGCGGTCATTGCTGTTCAGACAGACACAAGCCTGCCACTGGCTCTCAATTTGGGAACTGAGATAGTCGGTATAGACATTTTTGGCATAGCGGGTGTTGGAACGAAACTGGACCAGTTGCAAACGGTCATTGACCTGCCAGTGGTTTTCAAAGGCGGCTTTGTGCCATTGATCATCCGAACCCTGTACATTATTAAGCGCCTGAATCAGGGGTTCCCGAAGACTGTTGAGGGCCACTTCTTTTAAATCGAAAGACTGATATTTCTGATAAAGCTTGTCAGCTGTCACAAATAAGTGTGCTAAAACATGGCGAATATAGGCTTTTTCATATTCCTGGCAGGCATCGGTCAGTTGGATAATGAAACGGCCGACATAATCGCCCTGGTCAAAGACATTTTTACAGATCATTTCTTCCAGACCGGTCGACAAGATCACTGAGTAATCAAAAACATCGGGACACTCATATAAGGCCTGAAAGCTCGAGTCGGAGATGAAATCATTGACGATATCGGGCAGCGAATTGTTAAATTCGTCCATAAAAACAGTGCCCCCAATTGGCCTAAGAAATTTGGAATGGGCAGGGTAGTGGAAGCCTTTGTCGATCAGCAGAATCTGCTGAGACAAGATCGGTTCGCAGGAGTCGACCAGATCCTGAAAGCTACCATTTTCATAAAAGATCTGGTTGAGCTGTTCGTCCCACTGATCAAAGCGATTAAAGATCTCCTGAAGATAGTTAAAAAGCGAAACCGTTGAAAGCTTGGATTCGACAAGCAGGACCGTTCCATCAAGCATCTTCAGCGAACGATTGACTTTTTCAGTGCAGATAAAGAGGGTATCGGAGCCATAGTCGTGCCTTTCCATCAGCTCCTTCAATCCTTTACCGTCGATGATCACAATTGTATCATCCATCGTAAGACCATTTTCGTAAAAGACCGGACGTTTAAATCCGGTCTTATTTTCATTTTTTTTTTCAAATCGTACCGCCGTTTTTTTTACGAGCCAATAATAAATTATCTCCTGGGAAAGCCGCATTGTTTGCCTCCAAGTATCGGTTATTTTACAGATTGATAAACACTGATGATCTTCTTAATTCTATATTATCTGCTTTTTATTTGCAAGGATACGTTTTCAAACTTAAGGTATACCCTACACTATGTAGGATATCGAGTAGTCACAATCTGCTGATATGCTGTATTTACGAATCGCAAAAATGCCGTTAGAATGAAAGTATGTAAATGATTAAATCATAAAAATACGTAAATTTAAGAGAAAATTGATTAAGGAGGTCTGATTGATGTTAACAGCAAGGCAGAATTTAGTGGAGACTATTAAAGGCGGAAAACCGGAACGTTTTGTCAAACAGTTCGAGTTTATGGAATTTATTATGGAAGCACCTGTGGAGTTGGCGATGGCACCGCCGGGAACAACAGCCAAAAACGGGTGGGGGATAACATTCAGCTGGCCAGAAGGACAGCTTGGCGCTTTTCCAGTTCATGATCAGGAACATCTGGTTTTAAAAGAAATAACCGACTGGAAAAAATACGTCACCGCACCTTCGGTTATTTACCCTGAGGATCGTTGGGCGGCAGCTGTCGAGCATGCCAAGGCTGTCGACCGGACAGAAAAATTTGTTGCCGCTTTTTTCGCCCCGGGTGTCTTTGAGCTGACCCACCATCTGATGACGATGGAGGAAGCGCTGATGGCCCTTTATGAAGAACCTGAAGCCATGCATGAGCTGATTGATTACATTACCGATTATGAATTGGCCTACGCCAAAGAACTGATCGCCCACATTCATCCCGATGCGCTTTTCCATCATGACGATTGGGGCAGCCAGATATCAACCTTCATCGCTCCATCCATGTTTGAAGAATTTCTTTTGCCAGCATACAAAAAGATTTATGGCTTTTATAAAGATAATGGGGTTGAGCTGATTGTTCATCACAGTGACAGCTATGCCGCTACGCTGGTACCATACATGATTGAGATGGGCATTGATATCTGGCAGGGGGCCATGAACACCAACAATCTACCCGAACTGATCCAGAAATATGGTCAGGACATTACGTTTATGGGTGGCATTCACAGCGGTGTTGTCGATCGGCCGGGCTGGACTAAAGAGGAAATCTATCAGGAAACAAAAAAAGTCTGTGAACAATGCGGTAAGCTGGCTTTTATTCCCAATCTGACCCAGGGCATGCATATGAGTTCCTTCCCCGGTGTTTATGAAACCACCGATGAAGTCATTGATCAGCTTAGCAGAGAAATGTTTTAAAAAAGGCGGTCTGCTGGCGAAATTGCAAGAATAAGAAAGTGAGAACTAAATGAGAAAAAAATTTGATCCCGAAGAAATGAAAGCAGTCGGAAATTATCCCGATTATCCGACCCATTTTATGGTCGGTTTGCCACCGCTGCCCCCCCACGCCAAGTGGAATAAACCGATTACGCCAAAAGAAAACTGGCGGCTCCTGTATGAGGGGAAGAAGCCCTACTGGATTCCCGAAGCGGGCTGGTTTAATTGTGATGTACTGATTTTTCGACCGCGAATGCATCCTGATAATGCCGCCACCCACCTGGTTTTTGATCAGGAAGCGCAGATGAGCTACGACAGTGATGTCCAAAAAGGCTGGTTTGACCTTGATTGGGAATGGGTTGAAATCGCTGGTGGTGCTTCTGTTCACCCGGGCAACCCGGCCGTTACCGACATTAACTGTTGGGAAGAACAGGTTCCTTTTCCCAATCTTGATGACCTTGACTGGGAGGCCGGTATTGCGGCCAATAAAGAGTACATAAAAACCGAAAAAATGCTTCAGGCTGGCATGCTTTCCGGCTTTTGGGAACGGCTGATGTCATTGATGGATGTCGACAAGGCGGCAATGGCCATGATTGATGAGGATCAGCAGAATGGTGTTCATCGTTTGTTTGATCGTCTGGCAGATCTATATGTCGATTACGTTGACCGCTTGCATCAGCACTTTAACATTGACAGCTTCCTGATCCATGATGACTGGGGAACCCAAATGAATCCTTTCTTTTCCTTGGATACCTGTCGGGAAATGATTGTCCCGTATCTGAAACGAGTCACCGACGCCTGTCATGAACGGGGAATTTTGTTTGAGCTTCACAGCTGTGGCAAGGGCGAAAAACTTGTCCCGGCGATGATTGAGGCGGGGGTTGACCTGTGGTGCCCGCAGATTATGAACAATTATGAAGAACTTGCCCATACATACAAGGACACTCGGATCATTTTTGGTTTGACGATTTTACCGCCGCCAACAGATTCAGAAGAAGAAATACGGAAACTGGCAAAAGACTTTGTTGAAACCTACAAAGATTGTCGCGTAGCTCTGTGTGACATGGGGGCCGGGCCAGTTTATACTGCCGCCATCTATGAATACAGTCGCAAGGCATACGAAAATTACCAGGATTAATAGGTCACAGACCAAGAATTGATTTTTAGAAAAAAGGGAGAAACAATGATTATTATTGGCGAAAAAATTAACGGTGCCATTCCCTCAACCGGGAAGGCGATTGCTGAGAAGGATGCCGAATTTATCCGGAACCTGGCCATCAAACAGGCCGAAGCCGGAGCTGATTTTATCGATGTCTGTGCCTCAGTGGACGACGACATCGAACTGGAAACGATGAAATGGCTGATCGACATTGTTCAGGAAGCTACCGATATACCGATTGCGGTGGACAGTCCCAATGTTTATACCTGTATTGAATCGATGAAATACTGCAATAAACCGGGACTATTTAATTCAGTGTCGCTGGAAGGTGATAAGGTCGATGTGGCCTTCAAAGTTCTGGCCGAGACCAAATGGGAATGTGTGGCTTTATTAAACAGCGACAAGGGCATCCCGAAAACCGCTAAAGACCGATTGGACGTGTTTACTGATCTAATGGCAAAATGTAAAGAATACAAGATCGATCCCTCCCGCATGCATATTGATCCCTTGATTGAAATGCTGTGTACCTCCGAAGACGGCATCACCATGGTGACCGAAGTGATCCGGGAAATCAAAAAACAATATCCCACCATTCATGTCACCGGCGCCGTCAGCAACATTTCCTTCAACCTGCCCGCCCGCCGGATTGCCAACCAGGCTTTTGCCGTTTTAGCCATGAGCGCTGGGATGGACAGTTTTATCCTCGATCCGCTGAATAAGGATATGATGGGAATGCTCTTTGCCACCGAAGCGATGATGGGCGAAGATGAATACTGTATGGAATACATCAGTGCTTTCCGGGAAGGTATTTTTGTTAAATAGTTAAATCCTCCGATGCACACAGATTGAGGAAAATAAATAAAATTCAAGGAGAAAAAAATGTCAAAAATTGAAGAAGTAAAAGTATTGGTGGAAACTGGTAAATCAAAGAAGGTTGCTGCAGCGGTTCATGAAGCTCTGGATGCCGGCGATAAAGCCCAGGATATACTCGATGCAATGATCGCATCCATGGGTGTGGTGGGGGATAAATTCTCATCCGGTGAAATTTTTGTACCGGAAATGTTAATCGCTGCCAAAGCGATGGCTAAAGGAGTGGAAGTATTAAAACCAATTATGGCTGGTGATGTGTCAAATTCATTGGGCACCTGTATTATGGGAACCGTCGCCGGCGACCTTCACGATATCGGCAAAAACCTGGTTATCATGATGCTTGAGAGTTCAGGCTTTGACATGGTTGACCTGGGGGTTGACGTGCCAGCTGAAAAATTTGTGGAAGCCATTAAGGAAAACAACAATGTTGTTCTGGTAGCCTGTTCGGGTCTGTTGACTACCACTATGCCAGCCTTAAAAGAAGCGGTTCAAACCATTAAAGCGGCTTATCCAGATATGAAAGTGATTGTTGGTGGCGCTCCGGTTACCCAGGAATATGCTGATGAAATTGGCGCCGATGGCTATGCACCAGATGCCGGCAGCTCGGCGGCTAAAGCCAAGGAACTGATCGGGGCCTAAGAGGACACCGATGGCAGTCTTGCAGGCAAATGAATAAAGGTAGAAAATAGTTAGTCTTCACTTGCAGCTCAGGTTGACTATTTAAGAGATGGCGGTTTGAAAAAACTGCCATCTCTTGCAAATGACAACGTTTGCAAAAAAAACGATCGCCTTCAATTCAGATGGAATGTCATAACTTCCTTAGTATTCGACGTTGGTGAGGAGAAAATCATGCACAACGAAAAAAGAAAATGGTTACTTCAATTTGTTTTTCAGACTTTTTTGATCAATGTTTTGATCCTGTGCTTAACCTTAATCATTTTATTTCAATATGATTTTACTGAAATTTTTAAAGATAACCGGCCAATTCCCATCCTGATGGTGCTCGGATTAGGGCTTTGTTTGAATTTGGGCTCGAGTATGATGCTGAAAGCAAAAATAAAAAAGCGATCATCTGTCCTGGTCGACATACTTAAACGACTTTCAGAAGGTGATACCAACATCGAAGTTAATGGCTTTGATCACCATCGAGATGAATTATGGCAGGCTGTTTTAACACTGACAAATAGTCTGAAAGAATACGCAAATGCTGGGAAGCAATTAGCTGAAGGTCAACTTTCCAAAGAAATACGGCCATTGTCAAACAATGATGTTTTAGGAAAGAGTCTCCAATCAATTGCACGATCACTGTCAATTCTGGAAGAAGAGACAGAATTATTAACTGAAAAAAACTCGGTCGATTTAGAAGCAATTTCTTCTGAACTGCCAGGATTTTATTCGACAATACTTGCCTCTATTAATAAAACAATCAATTTTCAGGTTGAGAAAAGTATGTTGTATGAGCAAGCTATGGATGCAATTCCTTATCCGCTACACATTCTTAATTTAAATGGGCAATGGTTATTTTTCAATAAAGTCCTGGAAGAGTTGCTGCAGAAAGCAGGATTAATTGAGAATCGGGAGACTGCATATTATCAGAAGTGCTGTGAATTTGGAATAGCGGATTGTAACTCAAAAGAGTGTCCCGAAAGATGCAGTATTTTCCAACTGATTACGAAAGGCCTGACAACCTTCGATTTTGAGTTTATGGGATGTTACAATCAAAAAAATTCCCGCTTTATAAAAAATAGCCGGAATGAGAACATTGGCATTATTGAGATAACGATGGATTTAACACCAAGTGTGAGTGTAAATAATTATACTGAAACTGAGGTGATGAGATTACAGCAGAATTTAGTGAAATTATCAGATGGAAACTTGGAATTTGACCTGAACGTCGAAGATGGGAATGAATACACTACAAAAATTAGAGAATCCTTCGTGAAGATCAATCAAAATCTTGGCGTTGTTAAAGATTCAATTGACATGTTGATTGCAGATGCCAGCTCCTTGTCCAATGCGATCATTAAAGGAGACCTGGCAGTACGGGCAGATGAAACCAAGTTCAAAGGTTCCTGGTAAGTGGTTATTTCTGGGATCAATAATATTTTGAAAGAAATCGAAAAACCAATTGATGAAGTTTCGAATGTGATGGATGCCATTGCTTGTGGAAATTTAAGGACTGGTATTACTGGCGACTATGAAGGTGCTTTTAATGAATTGAAGCAATCTGTTAATAAGACGGTCAATCAAATAAATCATGTGATTGACGAAATATCAACAGAGACAAGTGAGATCGGCAATGGCAACCTGGCTATCGATGATCTGGTTGGTTATCATGGCGATTTTGGTAGAATTTCGGATTCTTTAAATGTCATTATCGCAGTATTGAATACGATGTTAACTGAAATATATACGGCGACATTGGAGGTCAATACTGGAGCTAATCAGGTCGCGATTGGCAGTCAGTCTTTAGCGCAGGGAGCAACGGAACAGGCTAGCTCATTACAAGAACTCACGGCTTCGATTGCTGAAATTGCAGAGAAAACAAAAGAGAATGCCTATAATGCTAACAGGACTCGTGAAATAACCGATGTGGTGCTAAAAAATGCTGATACGGGTAATCTGCAAATGGTCGAAATGCAGAATTCCATGGCTGATATTAATCAATCATCGAGGGATATTTCGAAAATCATTAAGGTTATTGATGACATTGCTTTTCAAACAAATATTTTGGCCTTAAATGCGGCCGTTGAGGCTGCTAGAGCAGGTGCACACGGTAAGGGGTTTGCTGTGGTGGCAGAAGAAGTCAGAACATTGGCCGCCCGTAGTGCCGAAGCGGCGAAAGAGACAACGCAATTAATTGAAGAGTCAATCAGTAAGGTTCAACGTGGAACCAGCATGGCTAACGAAACCGGAGTCGCTTTAAATGACATCGTAAAAGGGGTTGGAGAAATAACCGGACTGGTGGGTAACATTGCCATGTCTTCCAACGAACAGGCAAATGGTATTGTTCAGATTAATACAGGCATCGAGCAGGTTGCAGAAGTTGTTATGCAAAACTCAGCATCTGCTGAAGAAAGTGCCGCTGTCAGTGAAAAACTTTCAGGTCAGGTGGAATTATTAAAAGAGACCATCCAACAGTTTACCCTCAGAAAGTAAGCAAGACAAAATTAGATCGGCGATCTATTTTATCAAAGCAGCAATAATACGATTCTGTCAAAAGATAAAACAACTTTCGGTTAAAAGTTATAAATGAGGTATTATCACAATAGCAGTAGCGACAAAAGTCCATTTATAAATTTAACCAAAAATCAATTTTATATGGAGGAAAATTATGAATCAGCCAGTTAAACCAATTTCTACCTTGACTATTTTGGCTATGGCCTTTTTGGGAATGGGGGTTGGGACGATAACCCCCGCTCTGAATGCTATTTTCGTTCAATTTTCAGATCTGCCGATTACAACCTTATTGTTGGTATCTACTTTGCCCTCATTGACAGTTATTCCCGCCACCCTGGTTGCCGGATCGGTTGCAGGAAGCAAGGTCGGCTACCGAACCTTAGCCATTGTCGGGATCACCCTATTTATTCTGGGCGGCGTTGCCCCCTATTTTGCTGATGACTTCACGGTCATTTTGCTGGAGCGAGCGATCTTTGGGATCGGTTTGGGAATTATGGCACCGTTAGGAAATGCGTTGGTTATGGGTGTCTTCGAAGGTGATAAGGTTGCGACGATGACCGGGCTGGTCATGCTCTCTGGTAATATTGGGGGGATGATTCTACAATTTATGGGAGGTTATTTTGCCAGCATTGGTTGGAATTACAGTTTTCTACCTCATGCCCTGGGGATCATTTCTTTGGTACTGGTTATTTTCTTTTTACCGGAGCCGCCCAAAGCACCGGTTATGAACAATAGTCAAATGGTCAACAAGGAAAAACTACCCGTAAAGCTGTTTATCATTGTACTGGCATATGGTCTTTACACTTTAGCTATTTATCCGATGCTGGTGAACATGTCAACGCTGATTGTTGATCGAGGTTTGGGAACGACTGCGACCGCTGGCCTTGTCCTGGCGCTCCTGACCATTGGTGGAATGGTAGCCGGAAGTATTTTTGGTAAAGTTTTCAAGCTGTCGGGGCGCTTTATTATGGCTCTGGGATATGCCTTGGCAACCATTGGACTGATAATGGTGATCATTGCTAATAATATAGCTTTTCTGTCAGTGGGTGTGTTTATTGAAGGCTTTGCGATGTCAACGTTGATCCCGGCCAGCATGATGCTCATTTCAATGACGGTTAAGCCAAGCCAGATGGCTTTAGGGGTCTCTTTCTTTATGGCCGGTATGAATCTTTTTGGATTTTTATCAACCTATTGGATTGGTCTCATTGCAGGCATCAGTGGTGATGCTGTAACCATACCGATTGCCGTTGGTGCAGGCGTCACAGCAGTTCTATTTGTTATTTATCTTGCTGTTAATCCATTGAAAGGTGGTATCCCGACAACCGAGATACCCGAAGAATCCTAATTAAGATTTAATAAACCAAGGTTCCTCAGGAACTAGAAGAGATACTCAATACCCGATTACCCAAAGCACGGGATCAGATAAAAATTGTAGCCCAACACAGCGAAACGGCGGTATAAGAATGACAGCAAGTGAGATAAATAGCTTAAAAAAATCTTAAAATGAACACGTTAAGATCTTGACAACTTTTTTCAAAAGTGGTATAAAATAATCAAAGTTAGCACTCATCAAGTGTGAGTGCTAACAAATCTAATTTGTAAAGGAGTGGTTATGGTGACAGCACTGATTCCGTTTAACAGAAAACGAAATGATTTGATGAATACCGGTTTTGATGATTTCCAAAATATGCTTGACGACTTTTTTGCAGAAGGATGGCCTTTGAGAAGAAGTTTAGCAGGTGACACCTTCAAGATCGATTTACAAGACAATGAGAAAGAATACATTGTCGAAGCCGAGCTGCCCGGTGTTGCTAAAGGGGATATCAACCTTTCGCTTGAAGAAGGAAGACTTCAGATTTCAGTCAAGAAGGAAGAAGTTAAGGAAGAAAAAGAAAAGAATTATATTCATCGCGAAAGAAAATTTTCTTCGATGACCAGAAATGTATTTCTCGCTGATGCAGCTTCAGATGATATCAAAGCCAAACTGACAGATGGGGTTCTGACTATTACAGTACCAAAAGCAGTGAAGCAGGAACCGTCAAAATTAATAGAAATTGAATAAAGGTTATCTAGTGGGAGTTAAAAACTTCCGGTTTCATGAGCAAAAAACCTCGTCAGATAAGCTGATGAGGTTTTTTGCAGTAATCGACAATGGCCAGACAAAAAGTAGTACTTACTGTTATGTATCACAATAAACCTTGCTTAATTAGCAAATATAGACTATAATAAAATGTCAAGTAATAAACCAGCTGTATCTTCTGTGAATTCCCAGTGGATACAGCTTTTTAAATGGATTAAAATAAGTTTATAATACAAAAAGAAAGCAGAAAAAAGTGATAAGTAAAAAATTTAACCAGTACCAATTAAGCGATGAGCTCCTAAAAGCCATCGAAAAACTAAATTTTGAAAACCCGACCAAGGTTCAGGAAGCCGTGATTCCGATTGCTTTGGAGAAAAAAGATATTCTCTGCAAGGCTCAAACCGGCAGCGGTAAAACGGCGGCCTTCGGGATTCCGATCTGTGAGCTGCTGGACTGGGAAGAGAACAAACCTCAGGCCCTGGTGCTGACCCCGACCCGGGAGCTGGCGCTGCAGGTCCACGAAGATATTTTTAACATTGGCCGCTTCAAGCGGGTTAAGGTGTCAGCCCTTTATGGAAAATCACCGATCCGCCGGCAGGAAAAAGAGCTGAAACAGAAAACCCATGTGGTGGTGGGAACCCCAGGCCGGGTTATGGATCATATTGAACGGGGCACCTTTATTACCGATGAGATCCGTTTTCTGGTCATTGACGAAGCTGATGAGATGCTGAATATGGGTTTTATCGATCAGGTTGAGGAAATCATCAATGAGATGCCTAAAAATCGGGTGACGATGTTGTTTTCGGCGACGCTGGAAAATGAGATTCAACGGCTGTCAAAAAAATACATGAACGATCCCCAGATCATCGAGATTGAAGCCGAGGCCAAACGAACGGATGCCATTGAACAGTTTGTTTATAAAACCGGCCATGAAGACAAACTGGATGTGTTAAAGGATGTGCTGGTAGTGGAAAATCCTGACAGCTGCATTATTTTTTGCAATACCCAGGAAATGGTCAATGCCATTTATAATCTGCTGGGTAAGGATAATAAGGCCTGTGAAAAGATTCACGGTGGCATGGAACAGGATGACCGCACCCTGGTCATGCAACGTTTTAAAAAGGGCGCCTTCCGCTATCTGATTGCCACCGATGTGGCGGCTCGGGGGATTGATGTTCATGAGATTTCGCTGGTCATTAATTTTGATGTCCCCTGGGAAAAGGAAACCTATGTCCATCGCATCGGCCGGACCGGCCGTCGGGGCACCACTGGTAAAGCCATTACCCTGGTTTCGGCCAAAGAAGGCCGCTTGTTCCGGGATATTGAAAATTATACCGACAAAGAAATAATTGAAAAAGAATGTCCCACGCTTTCCACGGTCCATTCACTAAAAGCGGCCTTTATCGAAAAACTACAGGAAAAACCGGAAGAAAAGTTGGACAAAGCCCATGACTTGACCCGGGAGATCACCAAGATCCATATCAATGCCGGCAAAAAGACCAAAATGCGACCGGTGGATATTGTCGGGACGCTGTGTAATCTGGAGGGGATGACCGCCGCGGATATCGGCGTGATCACGATTCTGGACGTCTCCACCTTTGTCGAAATCCTCAATAACAAAGGCTCCCAGGTGTTAAAAGAGCTGCAAACCCGGAATATTAAAGGACGGCCGAGAAAGGTAAGCCTGGCTGAAGATAAGCCAGTTACCATGGCCCGAAAAAAACCGATTCGTCGATTTTATTGATTAAAATTTAGTGTTTAAGATTAATGTTTAACACGAGATGATTATAGTGAGGTGTCTATGGACTATTTAACTGCTATCACTGCGTTTAAACCCCGATCTGCTCAGGAACAGGCCGATCAGCAGACATTTATCCGATTCATTAATAATAATCCGGATGTTTTGCTGCGGGAAAATAAAATTGCCCATCTGACCAGTTCAGCCTTGATTTTTAATGAGGCTCGGGATAAACTGTTAATGATCTACCATAACATTTATCAATCTTGGTCCTGGACCGGGGGGCACGCCGATGGTGAAGCGGATCTGCTACAGGTAGCAATCCGGGAAGCCAAAGAAGAAACCGGATTAAAACGGGTAACAGCGGCAGTGGATAAAATTATTTCACTGGACATCTTACCGGTTTTTGGTCATTTCAAGAACAATCAACCGGTTTCGGCCCATTTGCATTTATCAGTAGCCTATTTACTTTCGGCTTCCGAGGACGAACCGCTGATGATTAAGCCCGACGAAAACAGTGGTGTCCGGTGGATTGCCATCCCCGAATTGGCCAACTATGTCAGTGAACCCCATATGCAGATAGTTTATAATAAAATTTTAAATAAGCGTTGAGTATTTTATGAGCGTTAAAATCAAGGAGGGACTATGTCAATTTCGAAAGCCATTGAATTTTCTGCCAAAGCCCACGAAGGTCATTTTCGTAAGGGCTCTCAGGTACCCTATATTACGCACCCCTTTGAGGTCGCCAAAATTCTGGGTGAGGCGGTGGATCCGGAAGAAAACGAAGCCTTGATCATAGCCGGACTGCTTCACGATACGGTGGAAGATACCAATACCAGCCTGGACACCATCCGCCGGGAATTTGGTGAAGCGGTGGCCGATCTGGTGGCCTCCGACTCGGAAAACAAACGGTTACCCTGGGAAGCGCGCAAACAGCACACCATCGATTTTCTCAAGAATGAAGCAACCCGGGACATGCAGATGCTGGCCTGTGCTGATAAACTAGCCAACCTCAGAAGTGTTAAAGCTGATTATGCCAGAATCGGCGAAGACGTCTGGGATATTTTTGTCAGAGGCAAGGAAAAGCAGGCCTGGTATTACCAGGGCGTGCTGGATGCATTGACACCTCTGGAAGGTTTAGCGATGTATGCTGAACTGAAGGCCTTGATTCAGGAGATCTTTAACTAAGGGGAGGAATCCTGTTGCTAATTAAACAACTTGAAAAAGAGAAAGTGATCAACGCTAATTCCTTGGATTGTGTAAGGAATTAGCATGCTTGACAAAACTGCTATATACAAGTATAATTCTAAACAGTTCATTAATACGAACAAGGTTACCCAATTAAACAATTGAAAATATAACTGTGATATGAAATCACTGGAAGCCATGAATGTTGTGCAAGCACATTCATGGCTTTTTTGCGTCAGGCAAACAATGATCAATTAGTGGCCAAAAGGTAATAAGCACATTTCTGGTCGTCTTGCAACAAAATGACAGAGATGTAACAGAGATGGCAATCCCTCGAAGTAAATAAGAACATACAAAGTTAAGCAGTCCCCAAAAATCACAGACGATGTGACAGTACCAACAAAAATGTAACCATGAAGGTTTCAATTCCCCTGAGGGATGAACCGTTCATGGTTTTTTTATATACAAATAAATCATGATAAGAAACAATTGAAAGAAAAGAGGAGCAAAGATGAAGCGAAAATTATTGTGTTTAGGATTGGTCGCACTGATGTTGACATCAGTGCTGGCAGGTTGTTCCGTTAATGGTGCAACCCAGGGCAAAATTGAACGTGCCAAGGACGAATTGGTATTAGCCATTGGTGGCGAACCGGACGATGGCTTTGATCCCACCACCGGTTGGGGTCGCTATGGCTCACCGCTGTTTCAGAGTACCTTGCTGACCCGGGACAATGATCTTAAGATCATAAAAGATCTGGCCACCGATTATACCATCAGTGAAGATGGCCTAACCTGGACCTATCAGATTCGCCAGGATGTGAAGTTCTCGGATGGTACCCCGTTAACTGCTGCTGATGTGGTTTTCACCTATGAAACCGCAGCTAAAAGCGGGTCGGTTGTCGATCTGGCAGTAATGGCCAGCGCTAAAGCGACTGATGACTATACGGTCGAATTCAAGCTCAATAAGCCCCAATCAACCTTTCTCTATACAACCGCCGCCCTGGGAATCGTCCCGAAAGCCACTTACAGCAGTGACTATGCTCAGAATCCGGTCGGTTCTGGTCCCTTTAAATTTGTTCAATGGGACAAAGGTCAACAGTTGATTGTCGAAGCCAATTCTTATTACTATGGAACCAAACCCGCATTTAATAAGGTGACATTTTTGTATCTCAGTGAAGAAGCGACCTATGCAGCAGCCAAGGCCGGCGAAGTCGATATCGCATCGATTGTACCATCGTTGACCAGTCAGGAAGTGACCGGGATGACCATCAAATCGGTTGATAGTGTTGACAACCGGGGCATCTCGTTACCCTATCTAAAATCAGGCAGCACCACATCCGAAGGCTACCCGATTGGCAATGATGTAACATCAGATCTGGCCATCCGAAAGGCGATTAATTATGCCATTGACCGACAAAAGCTGGTGGACGGCGTGTTGCTTGGCTATGGTTCGGAAGCGTATTCCGTCAGTGATGGTCTGCCCTGGGGGAATGCGGCGACAGAGATAACCGATGGCGACGTGGCCGGTGCCAAAAAGATGCTGGCCGATGGTGGCTGGGTTGACAGTGATGGCGATGGTGTTGTTGAGAAAGATGGGGTTAAAGCCGAGTTTACCCTCAACTATCCATCATCTGATAAGGTCAGACAATCCCTGGCAATTTCGGTAGTCGATATGATTTCACCAATTGGTATCAAAGTAAATGTTGAGGGAAAAAGCTGGGATGAAATTTATAAACTGATGTTTTCGAATGCGGTCTTATTTGGTTGGGGAAGCCATGATCCGATCGAAATGTATAATATCTATTATAGCGGTAACGCTGGTGTTGAGACCAATGATCCGACCTTTTATAAAAATGAAAAGGTGGATGCCTACATGAATCAGGCCCTGGCAACGACCGACGAGGCAGTCGCCAATGAACTGTGGCAAAAAGCTCAGTGGGACGGACAAACCGGATTCAGCACCCTTGGAGATGCACCTTGGGCCTGGTTGGTTAACATTGATCATATTTATCTGGTTGACGATCGTTTGGAAATTGGCCAGAGTCGTACTGAACCCCATGGCCACGGCTGGCCGATTACCGCTAACATCACCGAATGGCACCGGAAATAACGATGAACTCAGCAAAATATGTATTAGGCAAAGCGCTGCGAATGATTTCATTACTCATTGCCCTATGTCTGGTCTCTTTTATTCTGGTGAAAAACTCGCCTATCGATCCGGTTCAGGCCTATATTGGCGCGGATATGATGCGGGTTTCCGAGGAACAGAGAGAATTGATTGCCGAAAACTGGGGGCTTGACAAGCCACCCATTGAGCAATTCTTCAGCTGGGCCGGCGCCATCGTCCAGGGTGATTTTGGCACCTCGATGATTTACCGGGAGCCGGTAATCGAAGTGATCGGTCAGCGTTTTGCCGCCTCTCTGGCACTGATGGGAGTAGCCTGGGTTTTGTCCGGGATATTTGGTTTTCTGATGGGCATCATTGCCGGGATGAATCGCGGGAAACTGATTGATCGGGCCATCAAGTGGTATTGCCTGACCCTGGCAGCGACGCCGACCTTCTGGCTGGGTTTGATTCTGCTGATAATTTTTGCCGTCTGGTTAGGCTGGTTTCCGATTGGAATGGGCGTGCCAGTGGGGGTGCTGTCAGAACATGTATCGATCTCTGAAAAGCTTTATCATCTGATTTTACCGGCTTTAACCCTCAGTATTGTGGGGGTTGCCAATATTGCCCTGCATACTCGCCAAAAATTGTTGGACGTCCTGGAAAGTGACTATGTCCTGTTCGCCAGAGCCAATGGAGAATCTGGTTTGGGCCTGGTGTGGCAGCATGGTGTGAGGAACATTGCCTTGCCGGCAGTGACCCTGCAATTTGCATCCTTTAGTGAATTATTTGGCGGATCGGTGCTGGCTGAACAGGTTTTTTCTTATCCGGGTCTGGGTCAGGCCACTGTTTCGGCTGGCTTGCGAGGCGATGTGCCACTATTGCTGGGGATTGTTTTAATCAGTGCTATTTTTGTTTTCAGTGGGAATCTGATTGGGGATATTATCTGCAGTGTCGTGGATCCCCGAATTAAGGAAGACAGGTCGTCAGTATGAATGTGTTAACCGATCCAGAAAACGCTATTGGCAGCGGCAGCCTTCACTTTAAACTGAATCGTCGCCAAAAGACCCTAATCATCACCGGTCTCTGTTCAGCCTTGCTAATTGGGATAATTTTAGCAGCTCAGTTAATGAGCAATGCTGGTATTGCTACTAATTTTAGTCAACAAAATCTGGCGCCATCCTGGTCCCATCCGTTTGGAACGGACTGGTTGGGTCGGGATATGTTTACCCGGACCATCAAGGGCCTGGCCATCAGTATCCAAATTGGGCTGCTGGCATCCAGCGTCAGCGTGGTAATTGCCCTGGTGTTGGGAATGTGTGCCGCAACCATGGGCGAAAAAGTCGATGCCATCATTTCCTGGCTGGTGGATTTATTTATGGGGGTTCCCCACCTGGTGGCTCTTGTTTTGATTGCGGTAGTGCTTGGCGGGGGCGCCAAAGGTGTGATCATTGGGGTGGCACTGACCCATTGGCCCAGCCTCACCCGGGTGATCCGGGCCGAGGTAATGCAGGTGCGAAGCTCACAATACGTGCTGGTTTCACGGCATCTGGGCAGAAGCCGCTGGTGGATTGCCAGCAGACATATTCTGCCGCATTTGCTACCGCAGTTTTTTGTGGGTCTGATTCTGATTTTTCCCCACGCCATTTTGCACGAGGCTTCAATTACCTTTTTAGGCTTTGGATTATCGCCGCACCTGCCAGCCATTGGCGTGATCTTGTCTGAATCGATGGGATATCTGGCCGCGGGGATGTGGTGGCTGGCGTTTTTTCCCGGCTTATCACTGTTAATTATCGTCAGAGCCTTCGATGTGATCGGCGATAATCTGCGGATGTTGCTAGACCCCCATCGTGCCCATGAATAAGGAGAGAAAAAAATGAACATCAAAAATAACATCTCAAATCTGCAGCATAGCAATTTGAGCGAGCAATCGCAATATCTATCCGGTACCAGCAGGAACGACCTATTGGTGGTGGAAAACCTGTCCGTTTCGTTTATTCAGTATCAGAGCGGCATGAAGCAGCGGAATCTAGAAGTTATCTGCGATTTAAATGTCAATGTCAGGAGCGGTGAAGTTGTGGCCATTGTCGGTTCCAGTGGATCAGGAAAAAGCTTGCTGGCCCATGCCATTCTGGGGATCCTGCCATCCAATGCCAAGGTTTCCGGGACGATGATCTATAATGGCCAAGCGCTGACTGGCGAACGCCAAAAGGCGATCCGGGGCAGTGAAATTAGTCTGATACCGCAGTCGGTCAATTATCTGGACCCGCTAATGAAGGTTGGTGAACAGGTCCAAAATACCATCAAAACAAAAGATGCCAAAGTACGGCAACAGCAAATATTTCAGCGTTATCAGCTGTCAAAAGCAGCCGGAATTTTATATCCCTTTCAGCTATCCGGGGGAATGGCCCGGCGGGTTTTGGTGGCAACCGCGGTCAGTGGCGGTGCTAAACTGATCATTGCTGATGAACCAACGCCGGGACTGCACCCGGAAGTGGTGGCAGAAACCTTATCCCACCTCAAAGAACTGGCCGATCAGGGCTGTGGCGTGCTGATGATTACCCATGACATTGAGGCCGCCATGAAAATTGCCGATCGGATTGCGGTGTTCTACGCCGGCACCACTGTTGAGGTGGCACCGATTGAAGATTTTACAAATACTGGTGAAGCGTTGCGGCATCCTTATACCAAGGCCTTGTGGAAAGCTTTGCCGGAGAATGATTTCACACCGATTCCCGGGTTTCAACCGACCCCGGCGGATCTGCCCAGCGGATGCTTATTTGAACCCCGCTGCCAATTAAGAACCGCCGCATGTGGTGCCGGCAAACCGGAGATGGCAGAGCTCCGAGGTGGACAAGTGAGGTGTATCCATGCAACTTGAAGCAAAAAATCTGGGCTTTGGCTATCATAAAAACAACTGGATTTTCAAACAGCTCAGTTTAACCATTGAAGCCGGCGAAGTAGTCGGTTTAACGGGCAACAGCGGCTGTGGCAAGACAACCCTTGCCAAGGTTCTGGCCGGGTATGAAGTGCCCTGGGAAGGACGGGTCAAGCTAAATGGAAAAGCAGGGTCGGTCTCAGGCTATAATCCGGTCCAGCTGATCTTTCAGCATCCCGAAAAATCAGTGAATCCAAGATGGCGCATTCGCGATTCAGTAAATGAGGGCTGGCAGGTTGATCAGGAATTACTTTATCGGCTGGGGATTGAAGAAAGCTGGATGGACCGCTGGCCCAATGAATTATCCGGCGGTGAACTACAGCGGTTTTGCGTTGCCAGAGCCTTGTCACCAGATACCCGGTTTATCATTGCCGATGAAATGACAACGATGCTGGATGCCATCACCCAGGCCCAGATTTGGGAAGTGGTTCTGGCCCTGGCCAAGGAACGAAACATGGGAATCCTGCTTGTCAGCCATGAAGAAAAGCTGATTCAACGCATTTGTGAGCGAGTCATTGATCTGGAAGCGGTCCAAAAAAATTGTGAAAGTGAGATTGAGGATTTTAATACTCAGCAAGGAGGTGTCCTGGTCACTCAGCTGGAATAATCTTATCTGCAGTGAAGAGAAAATCAAAAAGGCAAAAGCAGGCTGAAAATTCAGCGTGTTTTTGCCTTTTTTGTCTTTGGACAGCTGTAATCGACAACAGGAATTTAAACACAATCTATTTAACAGAGTATTAACAATCTCTTTACCTTCTCAAAACCTTTTATCGTTTTTTATTTGGTAAGATAGCCATGCAAACAACGAAAATTAAGGAAATATGAAGGAGAAAAAAATGTCAAAAAGTTTTAAAAAAGTTTTAGTATCACTGTTAATCGGTGCAACGGTACTGACCCTGGCAGGATGCGGTTCTTCAGGATCGACAACATCAACAACTAAAGAGGCCATTTCAGGCGAAATCAACGGTGGCGGTTCCACATCGGTACAGAAAATTATTGATGCTGCCGGTTCAGAATTTACTGCCTTAAATCCGGAAGCCAAGTTCACTTACAGTGGCACGGGTTCATCTGATGGAATTAAAGGCGCAACTGCTGGTACCTATTCCTTTGGCTGTGCATCGCGAGAATTAAAAACCGAAGAAAAGGGTAGCTTAACCGAACTGATCTTTGCCTATGATGGAATCGCAGTGGTGTTAAACCCGGCCAATACGGTAACAAATCTGACCAAAGACCAGGTAGCGAAAATCTACATGGGTGAAATCACCAACTGGAACGAAGTTGGCGGAGCCGATGCCCCCATCGTCGTTGTTTCCCGGGAAGATGGATCAGGAACCCGAGATGCAGTGGAAGAACTAGTTGGTTTTAAAGAAAAACTGAAAGCCGATGCCACCATTAAAGAAGGTAACGGAAACGTTCAAACGACGGTAGCCGGCAATACTAATGCGATTGGCTATGTTTCATTAACCTTTGTTGACAAAACCGTTAAAGCGATCGATGTTGATAGCGTGAAAGCGACTGTGGACAATGTTAAAAACAAAACCTACCCAATTTCACGACCTTTCCTGGCAATGTACGATGAATCTAAGGTTGATGATGCAACTCTGGCATTCCTTGACTTCCTGATGAGCACCGAGGGACAGGCAATTGTTGAAGAACACGGCGGTATCGCAGTTTAATATCAGAAAACTGAGACTCCTGAAAAGGAGTCTCTCTTCATTAAAATAATCCCATGACAGGCGACCAGCATGGGTAGGAAAAGGAGCGTTTATTTTGCAGGCAATTAAACGTAAGAAACAAAAAGAGACAATCATCGAAGGCTTTTTTCTGATCTGTGCTTTCGTAGCTGTAATCAGTGTTCTGGCGATTACAGTTTTCGTTTTTTTCAATGGACTTAAACCATTTATTTCTAATAGTTATTCCCTTTGGGATTTTTTAACCGGCGTTGAATGGCGACCGGGTTCAAACATGTTTGGGATCTTTTATATGATCGTGGGATCCATTTTTGCGACACTGGGGGCCATTCTGATCGGTGTGCCAGTAGCGATTTTCACGGCGGTTTATATATCCGAACTGGCTGGTTCCCGGATTGGCAAGATGATCCGCTTTGCGGTGGAATTGCTGGCAGGGATCCCATCGGTTTTATATGGGGTTTTTGGTTTGGGAATCATCGTTCCCTATGTGCTGAAAATTTCACCGATGGCTCAGGGCGAATCTCTACTGGCGACCATTCTGGTTCTGGCGATTATGATTTTGCCGACGGTGGTCAGCATTTCGGAGACATCCATCAGTGCGGTTCCAAAAGAGTATCGGGAAGGTTCCTATGCGCTGGGAGCTTCTAAAATCCAGACCATCTTCAAGGTCGTGCTGCCGGCCGCCCGATCCGGTATTATGACCGGTGTAATTCTGGGGATTGGCCGGGCCATTGGCGAAACCATGGCCGTCATGCTGGTTTGCGGCAATCCCATCGCTGGTATACCCACCAGTCTGTTTGATCAGATTCGGCCCCTGACCACCAACATTGCCCTGGAAATGGGCTATGCCTCCGGAGTTCATCAAGAACTTTTGTATTCAACCGGGGTGGTATTATTTATCTTCATTATGATCATTAATCTGGCAGTGAATAAACTGGTTAAGGCAAAGGTAGGCAGTTAGATGGGAAGAAAAGCAAAAGATAGTTTAATTAAAGGTGTTATTTATCTGGCCACCGGCATTACCTTAAGCGTCTTGCTCTTTATTGTCGGATTCATTTTTATCAAAGGAATTGGGCTGGTTAACTGGGATTTTCTGACCCGGGATTTCAACGAAAATGTGGTTTATGCCTTTATTGAGTCCAACGATGTGCCGCTAACCATTGACGAAGAAACCTTAAACGGAAAGAATCCCTATGATAAACGGTATGAAACACACTTAGAAGGACCCATTTATGTGGAAAATATTGGCGCCGCCATTGCTAAGGTCGCTTATAAAAATCACAGCACCGAGCGGGAGCAGTTTGTGATTACCTATATTGAAAAAGACTCGCCGTTTAATCGTGCCATCGACTCAACCGGAAAAAGTATCACGATCGGCACCGACTATATTTTACAGAGTATCAATGGCAATGATTTTACCAGTTTGACCCTGGCTGAGGTGGCAGAAACAATTTCGGCTGAATCCGGTGAACTGAAAATAAAAGTCGTCCAACCCGGCGGTGGGATTAAGTCCAACATTATCACTACCCTGTATATGGTCTTACTGTCGCTTATTGTGGCACTGCCGCTGGGGATATTTGGAGCGATTTACCTGACCGAATATGCTAAACCCGGAAGACTGGTAAACATGATAAGATTTGCGGCTGAGTGTCTGGCCGGGATTCCATCGATTATATTTGGTTTGTTTGGGATGGCGTTCTTTGTGGTCGCGCTGAAATTTCAAATCTCGCTGATCTCGGGAAGTTTGACTGTGGCCATCATTCTGCTGCCAGTCATCATTCGAAGTACCGAAGAAGCGCTCAAAACTGTGCCAATGGCCTTTCGGGAAGGTTCACTGGCGCTTGGAGCCACCAAGCTTCAAACCATTTTCAAGGTGGTGCTGCCCTGTGCGGTACCCGGTATTGCCACAGCGGTGTTGCTTAGTATCGGCCGGGTAGTCGGGGAGTCGGCGGCGTTATTATTAACCGCCGGAACGGTCGCACAAATTCCGGGAACCCTCTTTTCGCCTGGCAGTACTTTGACGGTCCAAGCCTACTATGTGGCCAAAGAAGAAGGTAACATCGAATTGGCCTGTGCCATTGGAATAGTCATAATTGTAATTGTTATTGTACTGAACATCTTGTCCCGTGTCACTTCCGACAAGTTGGATGTCTTTAATAAAAAATGAGGAGTAATATGGACACAAATATAAAGTTTAACACCAAAAATCTGGATTTGTTTTATGGCGATTTCCAGGCCCTGAAATCAATCAATATGGAAATTCGTGAAAAGGAAGTAACTGCTTTTATCGGCCCCTCCGGTTGCGGCAAGTCAACCTTCCTGCGTTGTCTCAATCGTATGAATGATCTGATTGATTCGGTAAAAATAAAGGGTGAAATTATTTTTGACGGAAAAGATATTAACGGTCCGATCGACGTCATTAATTTACGGACCCGGGTGGGAATGGTTTTTCAGAAACCCAATCCCTTTCCGATGAGTATTTATGAAAATATTGCCTATGGCCCTAAATGTCAGGGAATGAAGGACAAAAATCAATTGGACAACCTGGTCAAAGAAAGTCTGATGAAGGCGGCTCTCTGGGATGAAGTTAAAGATCGGCTGAACAAATCGGCTCTGGGGCTGTCCGGTGGTCAGCAGCAGCGGCTTTGTATCGCCCGGACCATTGCCATGAATCCGGAAGTTATTTTAATGGATGAACCAACCTCGGCCCTGGATCCCATTGCGACAGCAAAGATCGAAGATCTGATGTCTAGTTTAAAAAAAGATTATACCATTATTATTGTCACCCATTCGATGCAGCAGGCCGGGCGAATATCTGATAAAACCGCTTTCTTTTTGATGGGAGAGGTGATCGAATTCAATGACACCCCGATAATTTTCACGAACCCCCATGATAAACGGACAGAGGACTACATTACCGGACGTTTCGGTTGATAAGGAGAAAATAAACCATGCGAGTAGAGTTTAACGAAGAATTAAGAATGATCAAAGATCAGATCCTGCTGATGGCGGCAATGACTGAAAAAATGCTGTCAGATTCAGTTTTAGCTTTAAAAAGCCAAAACAATGAGTTGGCCCGTTCGGTAATTGAGCGGGATGATCTGGTGGATGCCAAAGAAATCGAACTGCAGCTGGTGGTTAGTCAGGTAATTGCCACCCAGGGTCCGGTAGCCACCGATCTGCGACGATTGGCTTCTACCTATAAAATTATTACCAATCTGGAACGGATTGCCGATCTGGCGGTGAATATTTCCAAGCGGGTACTGGAGTTGTCAGATGTTGTATATATGAAGCGACTTATCGATATTCCCCGGGCCTGTGAGCTGGCCCAAACCTTATTGAAGCTGTCGATGCAAGCCTTTGTTCACGAAGATATCACCTGCTTACGAGAAGTGGTGGATCTGGAAGACGAGATTGATGCGCTGAATATTCAGATCCATCATGACTGTCTGGCCTATATGATTGATAATACTAAAAATATCCATCAGGGTTCAGTGTTCATTTTTGTTGGTAGTTATCTGGAGCGGATTGGCGATCATGCTACCAATATTTTTGAAACAGTCTTCTATATTGTCACCGGTGACTATATTGATTTCAATGACTTGGATGAAGAAACGATTGAACAGACCCTTGCACTACAAAAAAAGATCAATGCCATCGAAAATGAAAATTTGACGGAATAAGCGCTTTCAAGAAATAATCACATGACAAAGTCGGAGAATTAACTCTTCCGGCTTTTTTTATTTAGTAAATCGAAGCTTATTTGATAAAATCGCGCTGATTTGGGTAAATTAAGTACTTAGGTAAGAAGTGTGATCGGGTTGAAATAAATAAGCGGAAAGCGGATAAAAGTATGGTAATTTCATCGAAGTCTGATTATAATTATTATAGGCAGAAAATGATTCTTAATTATTTTGATTGAGTCATTTCCGGATTGAATTTTTTCAAAAGGACTGGAAGATAAAATGAATAAAAAGGATGCACGAAATGCTACAACAGTAAGTAATTGTAACAAAGACAGTGAAGAAAGATTAAGAAGGCTGGTGGATATCCTGCAGCATCCTTCCGATTCCATTCAGGAATTTTTGGATTATGCCTTAAAACAGGCCATTGAACTGACAGAAAGTCAGATTGGCTATATTTATCATTATCATGAAGATCGGAAAGAATTTGTTTTGAATACTTGGTCGGTGGAGGTCATGAAAGATTGTAAGGTCGAAAAACAGGAAACGACCTATAAGTTAGATAAAACCGGCATCTGGGGGGAAGCAGTGCGACAGCGGCGGCCCATTGTAATGAATGACTATCAGGAAAGAAATCCGCTGAAAAAGGGATGTCCCAAAGGACATGTTCCGTTGACAAATTTTTTGACGGTGCCAATTTTCAAGAATAAAAAAATTGTTGGGGTCGTGGGATTGGCCAATAAAAAAACCGATTTTAATGAATCTGATATTCTTAATATTACATTGCTAATGGAAGCTGTCTGGACGGTTACTGAGAGTAAAAAAGCAGAGCAGGATTTATTAGAGAGCAATGCCCGATATGATAAGCTGGTCCAGCGAATTCCAGTCGGGATCTATACCATGCGCATCAAGACCTCAGGAGAAAACCAGTTTGAATACTGTAGCGAGAGGTTTTGTGAAATGTTGGGCCTGACTGAAGAAGACGTTTTAAATAACCCGGAATCGGTTCATGGTCAAATACATCCGGATGATCGGGCTGCTTTGGATGAAGCAAATCGAAAGGCTAATCTGTGTCTTGAGAGTTTCAGATGGGAGGGACGCAGTCTGATTGGGGGAGAAATCCGGTGGATACGGATTGAGTCAGAACCTATTTTTTTAGCTAATGGTGATAGTTTGTGGAATGGTGTTATTTTCGACATTTCTAATCAGAAAAAAGCGAAAGAAGAACTCAATCAGACGTCAACCCGGCTTACTTTGGCGACTCGGGCTGGTCGGGTCGGAATTTGGGATTGGGACATCAAATCGGATAAAATGCTATTTGATGATTTAATGCTGGAATTGTACGATTTGCCAGCAAAAAATTATTGGGTTGAAGATAAAGTGTGGCAAAAAGCGATACACCCAGATGATTTAGAACCGTTGAATAAAGAGCTAAATAGGGCTATTCAGGAAAAAACGGAGTATAATTTTGAGTTCCGGGTTGTCTGGCGAGATGCTTCCATTCACAATATCCGGGCCCTGGCTACTGTACAGTATGATGATTTAGGCAATGCGGTCCGCATGATTGGGACAAACTGGGATATCACCGAAGCGAAAGAATCCCATGCTAAAACAATTGAAACAAACCGGCGCCTGCAGGATGAAATTATTGAGCGAAAATATATTGAAGAAGCGCTCCGCAGCAGTGAAGAAAAACTGAAGACCATTATTGAAACATCACCGGACGGCATTGCTATTTCATCGATGGACGGAATGGTTGAATTTGTTACGGCTCAATCGGTGGCAATGTGGGGATATGACTCGCCCGATGAGATGATTGGCCGGAATATTCTGGAGTTTGTTCATGAGAGCTATCACGAAAAAGCCATTTATTTTATGACTGAAATGATCAACGGTCATTTAACGGGTGCGGCAGAATATCTGATGGTTAAAAAAGACGGTAGTTTGTTTTACTGTGAAACCAATGCGAATGTACTCAAAGATAAGAATAAAAATGCAATTGGGGTTCTTCATATCGAACGCGATATTACTGAACGAAAAAAACTGGAAGAGGAACTAAAAGATCTGGCTATAAAAGATCAGCTCACGGGTCTTTATAATCGTCGTAAAATTGATCAAGTGCTGATGAAAGAAAAGGATGAGTCCGACTATTTATCAGTGATTATGGCGGATATTGATATGTTTAAACTGGTGAATGACGAATATGGTCATTTAGTCGGGGATCAGGTATTGATGGAGATTGCGGCAATTCTGACAAAGGGTATCCGGAAAACAGATATTTTAGGTCGTTGGGGTGGTGAAGAATTTATTATTATCTGCACCGATACAGATCTGGAAGGGGCAACCGTTCTGGCAGAAAAACTAAGGGAATTAGTGGCTGCACATTATTTTATTGGAGTTGGAAAGAAGACCTGTTCGTTTGGAGTCGCCCAGTTGCGAAAAGATGAAACCATTGATGAATTGCTGCTCAGGTCTGATCTGGCCCTGTATCAGGCCAAAGAACGGGGCAGAAACCGAGTCGAACAAGAGATGTGTCGAGTGAATACAATAAAGAAATAAATTAGCGCAAAAAAACAAGGGGTTAATAAACCCCTTGGACATGTTTAAAGACTTCGGTTTTTAATTTCTTCGTCGCACTCGGTGATAAATTCTTTGAGTTTTTTCGATTCGGCGTCAAATTCTTCCATTTGAGCGACAATTTTTCCGCTTGATACATGCATCCCGGATTGCTTAAAAATAAAGCTGCGTTCATTTTCAACATCTTCTAGGTCTTCTTTTAATTTGGCCATTCTATTTTTGAGTTCAACGTCGCTTAGTTTACTTAATTCTTCCATATTTGTTCTCCTGTTATTTAAAATGATTCTTCTCTTAAGTATAACATGGTCAAATTTTTAATGCAACCGGTTAAACACGTGACATTAAAATCGATTTAATTATTATCAAGTGTAAATCTTTCGCTTTTTTGTCAGACAGACGGTATAATAGAATTATTGAAATGAGGAATCCTGACCATCAAGAATATCAAAAAGTAACGAACAGGTATATCCGGTTTGTTAAACAATTCGGATGAACACTTGAATAAATGAAAGGAAGAAGGTATAAAAGTGGCGATTTCAGAAAAACCGCTATTTAAAAAATTAATTCAATTTCTAAAAGAAGACAGCATTTTAAATCGAACAGTAAAAAATGAAATGCTGACAAAGAATATGCAGCGGATCATCGGCTTTGAATTAGTCACCCTGCTGGTGAATCTGACAGTGATTGCAATCTTGTCATTTGCGTTTCAACCGACGACGTCAGTCGAAACATGGTGGGCCAATCGCATTGTGATGCTTCATAGCGTAAGTGCAATCTGGGTCAGTCTGATGTGTCTGATAACAATGTATGGCAACCGCAAAAAAAATCGTCTGTTCAATACGAAGATTATCCAGAATATATTTTTTATGTACATTCTGGTCTTCGGGATTGCGTTGGTGACGGTTGATCAGGCGATTACCAGTAATATCACGCCATTTCTGCTGGTGTGTACGATTATTGGAGTATTCATCCTCAACCGGCCCATCGATGCGTTTCTCCAATACCTGGTGGCATACATTTTCTTTTTTATTGCCATTGCTCAATACCAGACTGAACCGGCAGTTTTAACCAGTAATCGCCTCAATGGGCTGGTCTTTGTGGCAATTGGTATTTGTGCCACAACGCTAATCTGGTATTCGGAAAGAAGTAATATCCTGCAAAAACGGGAGATTCTGGATCAACAGAAAAAACTGGAATCGGTGGCTTACTACGATGATCTGACCGGACTCATTAACAGGCGCAAATGGATTGAACTTCTTAATGAGGAGATTGAGCGAATGAAACGGTATCGTCATTCGAGCAGCATATTATTACTGGATATCGACAATTTTAAGGTAATTAACGATCAATATGGGCATCCGGTCGGAGATATCGTTCTTCAGGAAATAGCTGCTCTGGTAAAAAAAGAATTGCGGATTTGCGATCGTATTGGTCGATGGGGGGGCGAAGAATTTATTATTTTGCTCGTTGAAACCCCGATCAAAGAAGGCATTGCCATCGGCGAAAAAATGAGAACCGCGATTGAAACAATGGCGATAGCGGTCGATTCACATTCGATTAAGATAACCCTCAGTATTGGAGTTGCCAGTCTGGATTGTGAAAAGGACTTTTTAACGAGTTATAAGAAGGTTGATCAAGCCCTTTATCTGGCCAAAAATAATGGTCGTAACCGGGTCGAATTTTGTCAATAAAAATTATAAATAAGAAATTAACAGGAGGATTATATGGAAACCATTCATGAACAAAAAAATAAATTTTATATGGGTGCCAACGAAGAAGAACCCATCGGTTTATTGAATTATCATATTGAAGGTGAGCTATTTATTATCGAGCATGTCTATGTGACCAGAGAACTCAGAGGGCAGGAACTTGGGGTTAAGCTGGTGGCCAAGGCGGTGGCATTTGCCCGGGAAAACAAGCTGAAAATTATCGCTTACTGCTCCTATGCCGAAAAGGTGCTGACTGAAAATCAGGACTATCGGGATGTTTTTTTAGTCAGTAACGACGAATCAACAAAATGACAGAAATACAATTAGCTTATTGAAAAGTAAAAATAAACTGACTCAGGGAGTTTCATATGAATGTTTTAGTTGCTGAAGATGAAAACGATATCCGAAACCTTTTAAAACTTCATCTTGAAGAAAATGGTTATACCGTCTTTACTGCTGTTGATGGTTTGGAAGCCTTGGCGATTTTTAGAAGTAATTCAATCAATATAGGGATTTTTGATGTGATGATGCCCCGGCTGGATGGCTTTAATCTGCTGCGAAAAATCCGGGAAACCAGTCAGATGCCGGTTATCTTTCTGACCGCCCGGGGAAACGAAATGGATAAGGTGCTGGGGTTGGGTCTTGGCGGTGATGATTATCTGGTCAAGCCTTTCAGTATAGCCGAACTCATTGCCCGGGTTAGCGCCCAGCTCAGACGTAACTATGAATACTCAGATAATAATCAGATGATGAAGTCCCATCTGAATGTCGGGAACTTATATCTTGACGAGGATGGCTGTTGTCTTTATGTGAATGGCGTATTGGTAGAACTCAGCGCCAAGGAGTATTTGATACTGCAGTTTTTAATGAAAAACCCGGACAAGGTTTTTACTAAAAAGCAGCTCTACCGGCAGGTTTGGGAAGAAGAGCTTTACTATGATGATAACACCATCATGGTTCATATCAGCCGACTGCGCAACAAATTAGAAGTGGACCCCAGAAATCCGGAGTATATCAAGACAATTCGCGGAATTGGCTATAAATTCCAACTACCCAAGGTTCCCTAGAATGAAAAAAAGAATTCAAAATCGCTTTGTCGCAGACTATATCCTGATGTTTTTAATCTCAACCCTGATTGGTGTTTTTGCAGTGACGCTGTTAAGCTTTGCCAGCGATGTGATCTCCAAAAATCTGGTCAATCACAACTACACCGCAGCAAAAATCATGACGGATGACCTGTCAGTTATGGACGTGGAGCCAGTGCTGGTAAATGGCGGTGGGGTTCAAGTGGTCACTAAAGATTACGAGGTCATTTTCAGCCAGGGAATTAACAATTTACCAGAGATGTTAAACCCGGAAACATTCACCGACTTTTTAACCGCCAGTCACGCCAAGGGTAACCCCTATAGTTACAGTATTGCTTATAATCCCAGAGCGGAATTCTGGTTAGTGGTAACCTTTCCCACCTCCATTCGCATTGATTTTGCGATTGTTCATAATCCTGATTTTTCATCGGTGGATACCCAGGGGGTTGTCGGCGTCATTCTTGCCATCATTTTGTTTTACTTAATTTTATTGGGAATCAGTACGGTTATTTATTCAAAGCTGACCTCACTGAGTATCATTAATCCCCTTAAAAAGTTGTGCAGCAGTGCCAGCCGGTTAAAAGCAGGGGATTATACATCACGGGTTGACTTGAATCTGGATAATGAATTCGGAGAACTGGAAACCATTTTTAATGAAATGGCCGATGAAATTGAAAAAGAAATTGCTTTAAGAAAACAAAGCGAGGAAAATCGGAAGAAGCTGATTTTGGATATTTCTCACGATCTCAAAAATCCTCTGGCCAGTATTATGGGCTACGCAGAACTCTGTTTAATAAAAAAAGAAATGACCACCGAACAATTGCGGACTTATCTGACCACGATTTATAATAACAGCAGTCGGGCTAACCGCCTGATGAGCGATCTGTTTGAACTGTCTAAAATGGAAGCCTCGGACTACATATTAGTTAGGGAAAAGCTGGATTTCGTTGAATATCTGCGGGAACAAATGGGTGCAGCCGTGGCAGGTCTGGATAGCGCCGGATTTTTTTATGAATTCGAGCTTCCCGATCACGAGATTACGGCAACAGTGGACAGACAGCAGATGAGTCGGGTGTTTGAAAATCTTGTTGATAACGCCATCAACCATAACCCCGTCGGCACCCGGATTGACCTGACTATGTTAAATCATCCCGGACTAATTGAGATTCGTTTTAAGGATAATGGGGTCGGAATCCCCATGGAGTTAAGCGATCAGGTTTTTGAGCCCTTTGTTAGGGGCGATCCGGCCAGGTCTTCAGAAAACGGGGGGACCGGTTTGGGTTTAGCCATCGTCAGAAAAGTGATGGAAGCTCATGGCGGATCCATCAAACTGGCAATTGAGAACACGGTCGGGAGTGAATTCATTTTGCTTTTACCAAAGAGTTAAGATCGAGTTAAGATTAACAACAGCTTCATGTATGAATCGCTTGCTATAGTAATAGCAAGGGATTACATGAAGCTTTTTATGTGACTCCATTAAAATTTGGAGGTTGAGAAATTGGAAACATTGGATAGTCATTTTTATAATTGGTTTGGGGTTGTATTCTTTGCGGTACTTTATGGCGTGATCTTGTTGTTCATGCCATTTTATAAAAAAATGGATCGGAAGCCGGCGGGTACCTATCTTGCGTTCGTGATCGCTTTTGCCATCGAAATGCATGGGATTCCCTTCAGTATGTATGTGATTTCCTGGTTGATTGGAAAAAATCTTCCCGAAGGGGTTTTATGGGGCCACACGCTTTTTGATACCATCGGTTATTGGGGGATGTATATTAATATTGCCTGTGGGACAGTCGGCATCTTTTTAATTATGAATGGCTGGTACAATATTTACAAAAAATACTGGTCCCGGGAAACCGGAACGGGAACCCTGGTGGAAACTGGGATTTACAAATACATCCGTCATCCCCAGTATACCGGTTTGCTGTTATTATCCTTTGGGATGATGGTGGAATGGGCTACCTTACCCTTGTTGATTCTATATCCGGTGATGGTTTTTATGTATGTACGGCTGGCAAAAAAAGAAGAACAGGATATGATTGAAGAATTTGGAATAGATTATAAAAATTATATGGAGGATACAAAGATGTTTATTCCGCATCTTATTTAATATGTCAATAGAACTATAACATGGCAAAACAGCAAAAAGACAGGTATTTACCTGTCTTTTTGCTGTTTTGCCATTGCTTTTAGTAATTTACAACCATATAATAAGCGAGCATTAGAAAAAATAACAATGAAATCTATATAAATTAGCGAATAACGTTTACATGAAATTAAAAGTGGTATATTATTACAGCAAGTTTGTTTAAATTTTATTGACAAAGTGCTTCGCTAAGCTAAGTAGAAACTAATTGAAATTAAATTATAAAAAGGGAAAAGGAAGGGGAAACTATGAAGTCAATCCGATTACGTCTGATCACATTGTTTACCGCACTCATTTTGGCAGTCACAGGTATTTTAGGGGTGGTTGTCGTCAACCAGTTCACCAGCGTTCTGGAGGAGGATGCTCATGAAGAATTACAAAATATGGCGGAGGTCCAGGCGAGGTACATTGAAGCCAGAATAAATACCCAATTGAATTATATGGAAAGTCTATCTCAAAATTCAATTATTCTGGATCCGGCCGTGGCTCAGGAACAGCGGGTGGCCTTTTTTGAGGCGGAAGCAGCAAGAGTAGGTTATGATGCCTTTGTTTTAGCAGATCTGGCTGGCAATGGCGTCACTCAGAGTGCTGCCGGAGATGTGGTTAATGTCGCCGATCGGAGTTATTTTAAAGGAGCTGCTGCCGGCGTTCCTACGGTGTCTGATATTACCATCAGTCGGGTAACTGGCGAGCCGGTATTACTATTTGCAACACCAGTCTATCAGAATGGTGCGATTGCAGCCGTTCTTTATGGAAGAAAAGAAGGGAAAACACTAAGTAGCATTGTCGGTGAGGTGACCTATGGTGAAACTGGTTTTGGCTCGCTGATCAACAATGATGGGGTTGCGGTGGGCAACGCGAATCTCGATCTGGTCAAACAGCAGTTTAACTTTGCCAAAGCTGACGAAGAAAATCCGGATTATGCTCAATTGGCAGAACTGGTGCGTAGTAAGATGACAACCCGGGAACCGGGTTTTGGAGACTACAGCCTGGAAGGAAAAGATTTTCTGGTTGGTTTTGCACCGGTAGAAGGCACCCTCTGGATTTTATCAGTGGCCATGGATCAGGCTGAGCTGGATGCCCAGGTAGCGGAAGTCAGAAATACGATTATTACGGTGATCATACTGGCTATTATTGCCGCAGCTTTCGCCGTATTCCTGATCAGTGGCACCATCGCCAAACCGATTGTGGCAACCACCGAGGAATTAAACCGGCTGGCTGGCTTTGATTTTAGACACAATGCACATTCTAATGCTGGTAAATATATTAATCGGCAGGATGAAATAGGTACGATGCTTAAAGCGGTGGCGACCATGCAGCAGAATGTTCAAGATAATCTGATCGACAAACTCGAGCATATTTCCCGGGGGAATCTGGATGATGAAATTATCATGGTTGGTGATAATGATCAGGTTGGACCGGCTTTACAGGATACCCAGGGAGCGATCAAAACGCTGGTAACAGACACCAATATGTTAGTAACCGCAGCGGTTGAAGGCCGGCTGGATGAGCGGGCTGATGCTTCAAAATACAGTGGCGATTATCAAAAGGTTATTGCAGGGGTCAACCAGACCCTGAATGCGGTTGTCGAGCCCATTAAAGAGGCCTCCAGCGTTCTGGAGGCGATGGCCCGAGGGGATCTTGAACAGGATATGCAGGGAGATTACAAGGGGGAACATGCCGCCATCAAAGTCTCCGTCAACAAGACCTTCGCCAGCATTAAAATGCTGGTCAGCGATACCAATGGTCTCGTTGAAGCTGCCGTCGCCGGCGAGCTGGACACCCGGGCTGATCAATCCAAACATCAGGGTGAATACGCCAAAATCATCACTGGGGTCAATGCCACCCTGGATGCCATGGCAGAACCGATCCAAGAAGCCTCCGGGGTGCTCGAAGAAATGGCTCAGGGGAATCTTGACCAGGGTATGGAAGGCGATTATAAAGGGGAATATGCAGTCATTAAAGACTCTGTAAATAAGACCTTTGATAGTATCAAAATGCTGGTGGGTGACACCAACAGTCTGGTGGAATCGGCAGTTGCCGGTGATCTCAACGCCCGGGCCGACACCTACAAACACAGCGGTGAATATGCCCGAATTGTGGCCGGTATCAACGCTACTCTGGATGCGATGGTGGCACCGATACAGGAAGCCAATACCGTGTTGGAAGAAGTGGCCAATGGCAGTCTGAAACTGAGAATGGAAGGGGAATACAAGGGCGAGCATTCAGCCATCAAAGATTCCTTGAACAGTACTCTGGACTTCTTACAGGGAGTCGTTGATGAAGTGTCTGACATTCTCGACCAGATGGCCAATTCAAATATGGCGGTCAGCATCACGGGTGACTATAAGGGCGATTTTGAACCAATTAAAACGGCGCTTAACCACATTATCGAATCTTTCAATGAAATCTTAAAAGATATGAACGAAGCGGCAGATCAGGTATCAGCCGGGGCTTCTCAGGTGTCCGATGGCAGTCAGATGCTGGCTCAGGGTTCCACCGAACAGGCCGCCGCCATCCAGCAATTGAGTTCGTCCATTGATGAAATAGCGGATAAAACTAAAGATAACGCCAAACGGGCCAGCGAAGCCAATATGCTTTCCACCACCGCCCAGGAAAAAGCTCAAAAAGGTAATGACAGTATGCGCCAGCTCCAGGAATCGATGGATGAAATCAACCAGGCGTCAGGAAATATCTCAAAAATCATCAAGGTCATTGATGATATAGCCTTCCAGACTAATATCCTGTCCCTTAATGCTGCCGTGGAAGCCGCCAGAGCTGGTCAGCATGGCAAGGGCTTTGCTGTGGTAGCGGAAGAGGTCAGAAGCCTGGCTGCCAGAAGTGCCGAAGCCGCCAAAGAAACCACTGTTCTGATTGAAGGCTCAGTGAAAAAGACGGAAGACGGGACCGCCATCGCTGATGAAACAGCCAATGCTCTGGAAGAAATTGTGGTAGAAATTACCAAGGCTGCTCAATTAGTTCAGGAAATTGCCGAAGCATCCAATGATCAGGCCACCAATATTACCCAGATTAATCTGGGCGTAGATCAAGTATCCCAGGTTGTTCAGGGAAATACCGCGACAGCCGAACAATCTGCGGCAGCCAGCGAAGAATTATCGGGGCAGTCTCAGTTACTCAAGGAAATGATCTCACGATTTAAACTTAAAAGATAAAATACCAAGTAAAAACTAAAACAAAAAGACAAGGAAAAAAATTCCTTGTCTTTTTGTCGATAAAAGTGCTTTATCTCGGGTAAATGGGAACACCGTCAGGTAAAAAGGTTTATTCTTCTTTGGCCCAATCATCAAAACCCTGCATGACCTTATCATAAGTCTGTTGGGAGATGTCAGGAAGTTCTCCGCCAAAGGCTTCTTTGGCGCTTTCAAAACCTTCTTTGAAGGCATTTCGGAGGGTTTCAAGCTTACTCTTATCACCACCGGAGAGGGCTTTGGCAAAATCGACAATTCGTTCTGATGTTTTATTAACCCCAAAATAACCGTCTTCAGAAATCGCTTCCTGGGCGGCAGCCTGGGTTTCAGAATCGATTGTGATATCGACGTCTTTTCCTTCGGCCAGATCTTTTAGAACCTGATTAACTTTCTTGCCTTGCTTTTCAATCATGGCTTCAACCATTTTCTTGAATGACTCGGTATTACGGGCAAAATCCGCCTTGATTTCGTCTATCTTTTTACGGTCGACAGTGTAGGTTCCGATGTCTTCAGAAGTTGTGGTGCCAAGTTCGATGGAGTCGAGTTTTTGCACAACTGGTTGCACTTTGTCAGCAGTCTCGGGCTCCACTTTAACGTCGGCATTTTGCGTAACGCCTTTTGTCTGAATCGCCTGATTCAGAGCTTTGTTTGCATCAATTGCATTGGTATTCATAACAGCCTCCTTATTAAATATTAAAATAGTTACGTGCTTCTCTAAACTATATCGACAAAATTCAGCTAAAAATAACATTATTTTATAAATAATAACAGATTCGATAAAAAATGTCCCTTCAGCCGTTACACTGAAAGGACATTTTTTATAGTACTTGTTTTAAGGGTGACAGGGCTCTTAATGGTTCAGAATGTTTGGCGTCAACTTCACAGCTGTCAATGTGTTTTTTATATGAAAGATCATTTTCGCAGGAAACTGGTTTAAGTTGATCAGCGGCCACATTTTGCAGGTAAGTCGCAAAGTACGCATTAATTATGGCGGTATCATCTGGTTCATCAGAGGTGCTCGCCACAAACCCGGATAAAAAAGCCAACCATGGCCGGGTGTTTGCTTTTATGTCTTTTATCCACTTCATTTTTATGAACCTCCTGTTTTAAAGTAATAATTTTTGTAAAGGGAGACTTGGTTAGTCGGTGTGGTTTGGATCAGAAATGGTCTGATTTATTTGCTCATTCGTTCATACTATTAATATCGCCATGTTTCGAAATTACTTTAGGATAAACGATGAAACAGCATAATTCTGGCAAGAATATTAAAAGAATTAAGCGTTGTGGATGAGATAACCCAATCAGAAAACAAGTTATAGCTAACGATCGTTTGAAAAGCTTATGGAGAAACAATTAATAAAAGCACTTGATAAAAGAAAAACAGAATGGTATACTAAAACACGGAAGTTAGGAAATGCTAACTTCCGTGTTTTGTAGTAAACGAGTTTAGACTAATCATGAAAAAGCAGGAGTCGTCGATGGAGAATACACAAAAGGATCATATTTTCACTGAAATATACATGGGGATCCATACCGTTATGGTGTTAATGGTACTGGTTTATCACGTTTATTCCCAGACAATGGCGGGAATGATGACGGTGATGCTGGTTATTTACGGGATCTATATTGGCTTTGAACTATACTTGTTTGCCACCAGACAAATACTAAAATTGGAAAGCATGTTAGGTGGATATTTTCAGAGCATCATGGATATTCTTTTAATTTCCATTTGCAGTATTTATCTGGAAAACTACTTCTTTATTACTCTGCCAATCTTTTGTCTATTTATCTTAACCGCCAGTTTGGCCAATCATCGCACTAAAAGTATTATCCATGGTCTGCTGACAACCCTTGGTTATCTGGCGGTCGGAATATTAAACGGATATTTCCCGCTGGGTGTTGTTTTATTTCAGGGGGGACTCCTGATTGGTTTCAGTTTTTTTGTGGGTGAACTGAATCAACTTATCAGTGATGTGTACAAAAGAAACCACTATGCCATGGAAGAAATTGAATATAAAAATCAGTTACTGGAATACCGGGCGACCACTGACTTTCTGACTGATTTATCTAATCATCAGGCGTTCTATCAGTCGCTGGAAGTGATTGCTGAAAAACACGCACCAATTACTTTGATCCTCCTTGATATTGACGATTTTAAGGCAGTCAATGACGTTTATGGCCACCTCTCTGGAGATTATGTTATCCGGGAGGTTTCACAGATTATTAAAAAACAGCTTCGCACCTCAGACATCGGGGCCCGATATGGCGGTGAAGAGTTTGCAGTGTTACTACCGGGAACTGGGGAACCCTTTGGTCAGCGAATCGCCGAACGGATCTGTACTGTTGTTGCGGAATACCCCTTTGAATTTGATAATCAAAAGATGAGGATCACCCTTTCTGCCGGCGTTTGTCATTCAACGGTGGCATTGAATCGGGGGGAACAGACCATGTTGGTGGATCAGGCAGATGAACTGCTTTATTATTCAAAAAGAAACGGCAAGAACCGGGTTACCAGCGCTCAATTCAAATAAGGTCTAATGCAATGAAAGGATATTCAGATGACTGAAAAAAAAGCATCCCGTGATATATATGTATTTTCACAATATTTAAACGAAGTGTACCGATTGTATGGCTTAGCTGGTAATCAGGAAATATTTACCGATAAATTCAGGACCTATCTGAAACGGATGATTGTAAAACTAAAAGATGCATCATTCAGAGATCTCGAAAAGTATCGGAATGCAAACTGTGCCAGCAATTGCCTGCCGGGACATTCAATCCGAACCGCTTTGCTAGCCATGGGTCTTGCTAAAGAGCTGGGTTTAAAGGAATCAGAAATCACTGAAGTAGGGGTGGGGGCCTTACTTCATGATATCGGCAAACTCTTTCTACCCAGAGAGATTTTGGACAAACCCTGTAAACTGAGTGAAATCGAATTTGATGTGATCAAAAGCCATTCAGAAATCGGGTTTCAGGTACTCAGAAACGAGAACTGGTTGCCTGGACCCTGTATTGAAATTGTCCATAATCATCACGAACGTTTAGACGGCAGCGGTTATCCAAATCACTTATGCGGGGATGAGATTCATCAATACGAACGCATTGTAGGGGTCGCTGATGTTTTTGATGCGATGACCAGTAAGCGTAATTATAGGGAGGCTCTGAGTTATGAGTTGGCTTTTCAGGAAATTAAAAAAGAGTCACCCCTACTGCTGGATCGACAAATCGTTTTTGTGTTAGGTGATCTTATCAAGAAATACAGCTATCCCAAACGGGAATTAACAGAGCGATTAGAAATGAGGAGAGAAATATGCCATTATCCATGTGCCGAATAGGAAGTACGGTTGTTGTAAAAAATCTAAGCGTGGAGGAAGCCTTAGCTAAAAGGCTTTACAGCATGGGTTTGATTAAGGGCGCCTTTCTCAAGGTAATCTCGACAGAGCATCAGGGTCCCATGACCATTGAACTATTGGGCAGTCAATTGGCACTGGGATATGAGATAGCCTCGCAAATACAAGTGGTGACGGCAAAATATCATTAAAGTGTTAGCTTTAAATAGGCAACCATAAAAGCAAAAAATAAGGTGATCGAGAGACAGATTTCATTAAAGCCAAGTTCAAATGAAGTAATGAAAGCCAGACGATTTGTTTTTTTGAATAAGCCGCGATAAATAAGGATACCCAGGAATATAGATCCAATGAAAAGTAGCATTTTTATACTGTAAGACAATCGATCGACAGTCAATTTGACGTTAAAAAGGATGGCGATCAGCTCGCTGCCAAAAATACCACCGAGAAAACACAACATGCTCAGAGTTAAGACCACCGCTTTCTCCAGAATATCGGAGTCAGCGGTTTCTTTTTTGCCCGAACTGCCGAAAAGAAGTTGGCCATATTTAATAAAGACGACAATGGTTCCCAGATTAATCAGAATCAGTCCAGATTCGATCCAGGTTCCGCTTGAACCAGAAGCAATCAAATATTTTGAGATACTGCCATTAAATAGTGGGGCACCAATAATCCCCAGAATAGACAAGATAGTGGCGACCCCGACGGCCGGCATGTGTTTAAAAACACCGTTAATCTCGGCAAGGTTCCGGGTCTGGTACTCGGAGATGATCATCCCGGCTGTAAGAAACAGGGTTGATTTAAAAATAGCATGATTCATCAGATGATAGAGTCCGCCCCAGTAAGCCATGGGATTGTCCAGGTTAAGACCAATCATAATGACACCAATCTGAGAAACGGTTGAATAAGCCAATAGCAATTTAATATCCTTTTGAGCTAAGGCCAGGATAAAACCGACGATGGCAGTGATTAACCCGAGGATCACAAAAAGTTCGGAGGTATCAATAAGGGGGGAAAAAGCAATCTGCAGCCGGAGAAATACGTAGATACCGGTTTTAACATATAATCCGGATAAGATGGCCGAAACCACTGACGGGGCACTGGGGGTACCATGAGCCTTCGGCAGCCAGCTGAAAAGTGGCATTAAAGCAGCTTTTAAACTAACCGCAGTAATCATAAAGGCATAGGGCAGAATCAGGCTTTGGGGGTCTTTGACCTGGCTGAGTGCTGTTTCCAAGGCATAGAAGTCAAGAACGCCAATTTTTTTATAAAGCATGCCCAGACCGATCAGGAAAAATGACATCGCCACGACATTGATCAGAAGATACATCATGCCATCATAAATAGCGACATTGGCCTTCTTATACATGATAAGAACGGTGATGATCAGGGTGGCGGCTTCAATCAAAACAAAAATGTTAAACAGGTCATTTGAAAGAAAGATACCAATAATCAAGCTTTCCAGACTAAGAAAAAGAAAGAAAAAAAGGTGGTCGGCATAATTTTTATTGTGAACAAAGATTACCATCGCCAGAAATAAAAAGCAGGTCAGCAGAACCATGGCAGAGGCCAGTAGATCGGCCCTTAAGGTGATCCCGATGGTATCTGGCCAGCCACCAATATTTTCCAGGACGGTGCCATTTTTACGCACCTCAATAAAGATCATGGTTGCAGAAATCAATAAAGCTGACTGAAAAAGAACCATGATTTTTTTTGCGGTTTTAATGGAAATCAACTTAACGATGGTGCCTAAAATAATCGGTAATAAAATAACCCAATGCAAATTAATCATGGTGATTCCTTTTTTTCATAACCTTTTGCCAGTTGGTGGAGCCAAAACGATGATAGAGGTGAATAAACATGGTCAAACTAGCTGCTGTTACCCCAATACCAATAACAATATCTGTAATCATTAAGGCCTGGGGGAGCGGATCAGCCACGTGTAGGGTTTGGGCCACATCGCCAATCGGTGGGACACTTCCCGGGGCAGTATTGGCAGAAATAAAATACAAAATAATAGCCACTTGCATGATACTGATGGACATAATCGATTTGATAATGTTTCTTCGGGCAATCAGGCCGTGAACACCCACAAAAAAAAGTAGAATGCTGATGGATTCTCCGTTAATAGATATCATTAAATACCCCCTTCATAAAAAGCAAATCGAAAAAAAATGATGGTAAAACCACTACAGACTTTTAAGCCAATTAAAAAATTCATCGCAACAAGATAGATCAGATTCATCAGTTCGGTGTGGTTGGTGGTGGTGGCGAATAAAAAAAGGGCCGGATAAAGAATAATGCAGACAAAAAGTGTCTTTTCCGCCGTTTTTAAGGTTTTTAAGCGGATGCAGCGATCCGGCTCGACCAGATATCGGGTGATAAAAACTGAAGCCAGTACGGCACCGCCCTGGAATCCGCCACCGGGACTGGCATGGCCGTTTAAAATAATGTAAAATCCGAACAATAAAATGAAAGGATATAAAAGTCCAGTCATGCGGGAAATAATTTCAGAATGGTCAGTCATCAGTGCGCCTCCAGGAAAAATTTATGACGGCTGAAACGCTAACCAGCAGAATCAGGGTTTCAAAAATACTGTCAAATACCCGGTAATTCAGATAGATCGCAGCCACCGCATTTTGGGTATGGGTGTCGGCATTGAAATGTTCCAGATAAAAATCTGCGATGAGCGGATTAGCCATCAGATTAGCATCAAAATTAATAAAAAGCACCAGACCGGCAAGGACCATGGTAAAAATCATGGTAATGACTCTACGCTTCATTATCTGCTCCTTCCGCACATCGAATCAGGTGGATGTTCAAATCACCATGGTACGCGAGTAAATATTCTTCAACGGCATCAAGCTGATAGTCCTCAGCACAACCATAAACCTGAATGTCCTGCTCGGAATGATGGATGGCCAGATCAAAATTTTCCTGATTGAGAATCGTCTCAATGGGATTAGTTGAATAGATAATCTGTGGTTCCATTTCCCGTTTAATCAAAAAAGCTTCCAGATTATTTAAAAAGGCCGAATTGTTTTTACGGCGTTTAATATCTTGATCATTGACGTTGCTGGTATAGTAAATAGAAAAAACCTGATATTTACGCAGTGCCACCAAATATAAAACTGTAGTGATGGTGCTACCGATAATGGCTTCGGCAATCGCCACATCCGGGGCACCATAGAGCAGGTAAACAAAGGAACTAACCAGCGAAAAAACACCCAGATAGACCACCGCCCGCCGCAGTTTTTTGGTATTCAAAGCGATAATTGCCAGAACAACCAGAGTGATCAAAAAGATATTTTCGGTCATCGTCGGGGCTCCTGATTAATGGGATAACCGCTTAAAAAAGCCGACCGGGCGATGGCGTGGGTGGACAAGGGGTTGGTGATCATCACCATCAGCGTAATCAACAGAATTTTCATGGCAGCATAGCTGAGCCCGGATAAAATCGTAAAACCGATCATAATTGTCAGAAAACCAACCGTTTCGATTTTTGCAGAAATTAAAATCCGCGAGTAAAAATCTTTAAAACGAAACAAGCCGATGACCCCTAAAGCCATAAAAATAAGCGCGATGGTGATGAGCAGATAAGCCAGTAAATCGATCATGAGATATCTCCTTTTTTTTCGATGAAGCGGGCAATCAAGACTGTACCGATAAATCCCAGCAGTGCGTAAACCAAGGCTACATCCAGCAAATAGGGCTGTTCGGTGATGATTGAAAAAATGACGATGGACATGATAATTTTGGCTGAAATGGCGTTCAAACCGAGCAGGCGATCCCAAATGGTGGGGCCCAAAATGACCCGAACAAGGACTAGAGCAATGTAGATAGCAATGACAAATAGAGCTGTTTCTAAAAAGGTCAATGGTCCATCCTCCTTAAAATCATTTCGTAGGGGGAACAGGTCTTACCTTCAGTAATATCGGTGAAGGCATTTTCATCCTGAAAAGCCAGGATTTGGAGCTGGTGACCGTTCTTGTCAATTGTGACAGTACCGGGAGTCAGGGTAAGGGCATTGGCTAACAGACAGATCCCCAGTTCATTACTCATACAGGTTTCATATGTAATGATTTTGACAGAGTCTTCACCTTTAATAATTTTTAGAATTGCGGCAAAGCCGGATTGATAAATTTGGATAAATAAATACAGACTGTAATGTAAAAGAACTTCGGGTTTAATGGCGTAGGCATCGAGATAATCATCTTCCAGCAGATAACGATTGGTGAAGAGAATTGATACTGCTGAAAAAAACAGGCCGATGAGAAGCTGTGAAACAGCAAGACTTTCATTTAAAACAAGCCAGATGCCGGTAAAGATCAAAACGAGAATAAGCGTGTGAATTATTTTTTTCATAGGAACTCCTTTAACGTTGCGAAGATAACCATGAGATTATTTCATTATAATCAAGGCAAGAACTTGATGTCAACGAATTTTCTGATAGTCACAGTATCGTGAAACGGAATCAAGACCAGTTCGGAGATATGAAAAAGAGGCCTAGATAAAGAAACCAGGCCTCAATAATGTGATGCTGATACTGAACTAGTATTTATCCATCTCCATATCATCGAGAATGATACTTGGTTCCGGTGTTGGTGTTGCAGCCGGTTTTACCGATGGTACAGAAACTTTCCGGGTTGTTTTAACAGCGTCACTTTTAGCTTTTAACTGGAAAGCTTCGACCATATGTTTAAGCATTTCGGCCTGACCGGAAAGTTCTTCGCTGGCAGCAGCGCTTTCTTCAGCGGTGGCCGAGTTGGTTTGAACAACCTGTGAAACCTGTTCAATACCCTGGGTGATCTGGGCAATTTCTGAAGCCTGATCATTGGAAGCCTGGGCAATGGTTCCCACTAAACCGGCAACCTTGTCGATTTGACTGAGAATCTCCCGTAGGCTTTCGGCGGTGTCATCAGCTATTCTGGTTCCCACGCTGACCTTATCAATGGAACCTTCAATTAAACCGGTGGTTTCTTTAGCAGCTTCAGCACTTCGGGCCGCCAGGGTTCGGACCTCTTCGGCGACCACGGCAAAGCCCTTGCCATGTTGTCCGGCTCGAGCTGCTTCCACGGCGGCATTCAGGGCCAGAATATTGGTTTGGAAGGCAATATCATCAATAACCTTGATGATTTTAGAAATATTGTTAGAGGAATCATTTATGTCTCCCATGGCACCAATCATGGTGGCCATTTGGCCGTTGCCCTTCTCAGCGTTAGCCCGGACATTGACTGCCAGTTCGTTGGCTTGATTGGCATTCATGGCATTTCGCTTGGTTTCCGCAGCCACCTCTTCAATAGACGCCGTCAATTCCTGGATAGCACTGGCTTGTTCGGTGGTGCCCTGGGATAAAGTCTGGCCACCGTCGGAAATCTGTTTGGCACCCATATCAACCTGACCGGCAGCCACATTGATTTCGGTCATGGTGTTGCTGAGATTGCCGGTAATATCATTGAGGGCTGTCTTGATCGCCTCGAAGTCACCCAGATAATCGGTGGTAATCTGCTGATCCAGATTACCCCGTCCCATTTCTTCCAGAGTATGAGTAATTTCATCCACATAACGTTTCAGGAAGGCTACAGTCTGATTCATATTATCTTTTATCAGGGTGTAGTCACCGTTGTAATGGCCCACCATGCCGGTGTTCAAATTACCCTGAGCCAGTTCTTTTAAGGTGGCAGAAGCTTCCTGTACTGGTTCTACAACGGCATCCAGGGTGGCATTGACGCCATCGACAATCCGGGCAAAATCTCCCTGATGTCGGCTGGCATCAGCCCGGGTATTTAAGCGGCCCGCAATGCCGGCTTCAGCTAGCATCGTGGCATCACTAACCAGGTTATCCACTGAATTTTTTACCTCGCCTAAGGTGTTGCCAATTTCGTGGAATTGAGCACTGACTTCAGTGGTGTACTCATCCGCTTCGCCAACATTCATATCGAAATCCAGATCGCCTGCTGACAAGCGGATCAGATTGTTACCCAGCCGCGATACTTCGGTTTTGGTATAGTCGCTAACTCGGATAATTGGCGTTAAATCAGTAACAACTTCAACGAAACCAATGTTTTCGCCTTTTTTGTTTTTGAGATAGGCGGTATCCTGTTTATAACTGCGGCCGACCCATTCGAAATAGCTGTCATTTAAGCCCTGGTCAACCAGACGTCTGATCCCGCAACCTTCGGTACGGCAGATATTAGCGTTGGCATTGTAGCAGTCCATCCCACACGCTGAAGTACGATCTTTGATAACCCCATTGGCAATCATTAAATCTTCAAACGGTTTGTTCATAAAGGTCCATTTCATATCGTTGTCAGTAACATGGAGCGGGAAGGGGATGGCGTCAATAATAGCTTCGTACCAGACCATTTTATCGACAACTGTATCCAAGGTGGCATTAACCCCTTCGACAATTTCCTTAAAACCGCCGTTGAAAGCTTCGGCCTTACCCCGGGTTTCCCACTGGCCGGCAATGGCCGCATGGGATAGCATGGTTGCTTCACTGATCAGCCCTCGGATTGTTTCAATAGTTAGTTTAAGGGCTGGAGAAAGCTCATCCTGGGCATCTTTCGGTTCAACGTCAGTGCTGACGTCGCCATTTGAAATCTGATTCATGGTACCAATGACAACGGTTTGGATTTCATCAGAAAAATTGTCCATTGATTCGGCCATTTCACCGATTTCATCCTTGCGTTTCATATTGAGACGGATGGTATAATGGCCCAGACTCATTTCCTTGATCATATGATTGGCTTGTTGGAGCGGTTTGCTGATCATTGAACGGAGTACCAGCCCAAAGATCAGCGCTACCGCAAAAGCTATTAAAGTAACAATAATCATGGTGGTCATGGCGGCATTGGCAGTAGCCTTATCCAGTTCCGCAGTCCGTTGCGCTTCTTCCAATTTCATCGGCACCAGCTCATTGATCAGATCCATTTGTGCCGAAGCAGCGATTTCGTAAGAACCCGTATCGGCCAGCAGCGCAAAGGCTTCAGCATCGCGGTTCTGGATCGCCAATTCTTTAACCTTTTCAAATTCCTGGGCTAAAACTTTGCGGGCGGCGACAAATTCGTCAAAAACTGCCTGCATTTCCGGATCGACAATGGTTTCCTGGAAAGCGGCAGCGGCTTCGTCAATTTCGCCGTTACGGATAACAACCTTGTCAGCATTGGACTGGATCAGCTCGGGACTGTTTTCAATAATCATATCCCGAACGATCACCCGCATCCGCTGGTAGGATGTGGAAATCTGACCGACCTCGGCAATCGGGACGGTCATCTTTTCATAAAGTAAGGTGTTGGATTTTTGAAGTGTTTGCAGATTCATAATTCCCACAAGGCCGACAACCCCAGTGATGAGAGCGACAATAATGAAACTCACAATCAGTTTCGCTCCAATTTTCATGTTAAGCATCCATTGCATTTTTGATTCCCCCTTTAGTAGGATAAAATAATTCCTCTTTCGGATGATATTTACCCAAATCAAATAAACAATAACAGTAAAAGATAATTAAATGATCTTAAAAATAAAATCGTTTGAAGGAAGTCTTAAAACCGCTCCAAACATTAGTTGAACAACCAAAAGCCCCCCGGTGTCATGAACTGACAACCGGGGGGCCGGGTGATAATTTGAGCTGATCCTGAGAAAGCCACATTTAACCAGATGTTTTAAGTTTTAATTCAGCTCTGGAGGCTATCAGTATTTATCCATCTCCAGATCATCCAAAAGGATTCGTGGTTCGGCGGCCGGCGATTCAACCGCGGGTTCTGGTTTTGAAATGACAGCAGCAGTGAAGGTGGGTTGGCCTGCTGTTTTGACCTTAAAAGCACCCACCATTTCTTTGAGCATTTCAGCCTGGCCAGAAAGTTCTTCACTGGCGGCGGCGCTTTCTTCAGCGGTTGCTGAATTAGTCTGAACGACCTGAGAAACCTGTTCGATGCCCTGAGTTATCTGGGCGATTTCCGAGGCTTGTTCATTGGAAGCTTGGGCAATATCGCCAACCAGGCTGGTGACCTTTTCAATCTCATCAAGGATTTCTTTGAGGCTGACCGCTGTTTCATCAGCGATTTTTGTACCCATGTCAACCTTGTCAATGGAGCCTTCAATGAGGCCAGTGGTTTCCTTGGCGGCTTCAGCGCTGCGGGCGGCCAGACTTCTGACTTCTTCAGCAACAACCGCAAAACCTTTGCCGTGTTGTCCGGCCCGGGCCGCTTCAACGGCAGCATTCAGAGCCAGGATATTGGTTTGGAAAGCAATGTCATCAATAACCTTGATGATCCTGGAAATATCATTGGATGACATATTGATATCAGTCATCGCCGAGATCATTTTTGTCATTTGAGTATTGCCGACTTCGGCGTTGGTGCGCACTTCAATGGCCCGTTCATTGGCCTCATTGGCCCGCATCGCGTTTTTCTTGGTTTCACCGGCAACCTCTTCGATGGAAGCAGTCAATTCCTGGATTGAGCTGGCCTGTTCGGTGGTCCCTTGAGCCAGTGCCTGACCACCGTCAGAAATCTGTCGGGCCCCGACTTCAACCTGTCCGGCCGCCACATCAATATCGGTCATGGTATGGCTGAGATTGGTGTTGATATCGTTAAGGGCAGTCTTGATCGCCTGGAAGTCACCCAGATAATCGGTGGTGATTTCCTGATTCAGGTTGCCCCGGCCCATATCTTCGAGGGTACTGGTTATTTCGGCAACATATTGGCTCAGGAAGCCGATGGTTTGGTTTAAGGCTTCTTTGATCTGGGCATGATCGCCGCGGTAGTCACCATCCATTTTAGTTTGCAGATTTCCCTGAGACAATTGCGTAAGTGTCGTTGAGGCTTCTTCAATGGGAGCAATGACGGCATCCAGAGTTTGATTAAAGCCAGTGACAATTTTCCCGTATTCGCCAGGGAATCCGGAGACGTCACCACGATTGCTGAGATTACCTTCAATGGCAATACTGGCCATTTTTTCAGTTTCATCAACCAGGTTGATGATGTTCTGAATCATCCCTACCAGGGCCGGAATTAAGGTATCATTGTCGCTGCGTTTACCAACTTTGGTTAAGATTTCCAGATCACACAGATCACCATTGGCAATATTGGTTGAGATTTCGACGATCCGGGTTAAGCGGGTGTGGACGTCGTTGATGGAATGGCCGATTTCAGCATAGATACCCAGATAATTGGTGGGCATTGTTTCTGAATAATCATTAAGGCTCATTTTTCCAAGCACCCGGTTACTTTCTTCCAGAGCGCCAAGGCCATCAATACAGGCATTGATACTATTCTTTAAGGTATTAAAGTCGCCATTATAGGAGGCCGTAATTTTGGTTGGGATTTGCCCTTTGCCGATCTGATCGACGTAATCAGCGGCCACATTCAGCGGTCCGACCACAGCGTCCAGCGTGTTGTTGACACCAACAACAATGTCTTTAAAACCACCTTTGAACGATTCCGCATCGCCCCGGGTGGATAGCTGTCCGGCAACGCCGGCCTGGGCCAACATGGTTGCTTCGGCAATCAACCCGCGGATTGATTCGATGGTTTTTTTGAGGGCCGGCTTTATTTCATCCTGATCATCATCGACTTCAATATTGGCAGAGACATCGCCGTCAGAAATCTGATTCATGACTTCAATTACCTCAGTTTGCAGGTTATCGGCAAAATTGTCCATAGCCACAGCCATTTCACCGATTTCATCATTACTTTCCATATTAAGCCGGGCGCTCAAATGACCTAGTCCCATTTCTTTAATCATATGATTAACTTTCTTAATGGGGTCGGTAATTCGTTTAGCAATAAAATAGCAGAAAATAATGCTGACTGCCAAAACAACGATGGAAATGAGGACGCTGCTTAAGATAGCACCAGGCAGTGCCGACAGCACCTCGTCGGATTCCACCGCCTGCACCACGGTCCAATCCATACCAGCGACTTTTGCAGAAGCCATGTAATATTCTTGGTTGTCCATGGTATAGGTCGATGTTCCTGAATCTTTTTCTAAGGCTGAACCGATGGCAGATCCCAATTCTTTGTAATTGGCATCCGTTTCTGCCAGCGTAATGGGATTCATCTGATTGACAACATTATCCCGTTCGGGATGAGAGATAGCGGTACCGGTGGAATCAACGATGTAGGTGTAGCCAGTTTCGCCAAATTTCATGTTGTCGGTGATATCGTTTAAGAACCAGGCATTAGCCACCGCCACCAGAACCCCGGTGATGGCACCGTTTTCATAAATCGGCACCGAATAGGCCATAATCAGAGCGCCATTATCATCGGGATTAACACTGATAACCGGATTCATGGTGCCCCGTTCGCCGGCGGTTGAAGCATGAAAATAATCCCGCTTGGTAATATCGACAATCTGACCGCGATCACCATAGCTGTCCGACAGATAAAGATTGCCGTTAAGATCGGAAACCCCAATCCGGAGGAAACGATCAGAACTGCTGACGTCACTTTTCAGCATCGTCATTTTTTCATTCATAGGGACACTGCTGGAAAAATTTTATCCCGGGAGGCAATCCCTTCAAGATAAATATAATTTTGTTCGTTACGGCTGCTGATGATTTCAGCTGAATTCTGGGCCTGGGTTTCCAGTGATTTCTCAGCTTCAGTTACCACGGCATTGGTTAATGCATTAATGGAAACAAAGGTAAAGACAGCACAGATAACCAGAATCAGTCCGGAAAAATAAACCATGAGTTTTGTTCGAATGCTTTAAATAGACACCACCTCTTTTGTAAAAAAATAATCGTGACCGTGTTAAATTGAACGATCTTTTGGGAAACAATTCAAAATCTACTTTACAGGATATCTGTTTTTACCGGCTTGATCAATGGTGAATCCTGTCTAGTAATAGAATTTTTTAGAAAAGAAATTTATTTACAATTGTATACCCATAAAGATTTCTTTCATTCGTTACTTTTGACATCAGATTAAAAATAAGTATGAAAAATTTGCGTATCAAAGTGAATCAGTCTGATGTAAATTAAGTGGTATTAATTTACGCTAAAAACAAAAAAGAAATAGACTTATTTTCTCTGATTTGTTAAGATGAAGATACAGAAAAAGCTGATTTGATCGGATTCGGAAGTTGACCGGAAATAATCAATTAGCTCAGGCATAAAATGCCCTGAATTAAAAAAAACAAATAGCAGGAGGAAAAAATGGCAATTTTTGAACGTCTTAGTGACTTGTTAAAGGCGAATGTAAACGACATGCTGGATAAGGCAGAAGATCCGGAAAAAATGGTAAAACAGATTATCATTGACATGGAAGCACAGGTTAACAGTGCTACCCAGGCATTGGGTGCCGCCATGGGTAGTGAAAAGCAGGCTTTAAAACAATTGGAATCTGCTAAAGCAGCTTCCGAAGATTGGAGTAATAAAGCAAAGACAGCCTTAAAGGCCGGCAATGAAGAACTGGCTAAAAAAGCGCTGGCCCAAAAAACCAGTGTGGATGGTGATTTAGTGCAATTCCAGGCGGCTTATGACTCTATGAGTATGCAAGTTGGCCAATTGAAAGATCAGGTACGGCAGCTGAAAGCGAAGCTGGAAGAAGCCCGAATGAAACAGAATATGCTGATTGCCCGTTCTAAGATGGCTGACGCCCAAAAAAGTGTCAGCACCTCATTAAACAGCACTGACAGCACCAGTGCTTTTACTAAACTGGACAAAATGGAGCAGAAAGTCAATGCCAAAGAAGCAGAAGCACAGGCGTTTACTGAAATGGCGGGCGAAAATACCAGTCTGGAAGATGAATTTGCAGCGCTGGAACAAACATCAGCGGTAGATGACGAACTGGCCAAACTTAAAGCAGAATTGGGAATAGAATAGAACCATGGTATATATAATTGGATTACTGATTATGGTTGCAGGGATTTGCTACGCTGTTTACGTTTTGAAAAAAAGCAAAACGAAAGCTCAGGAAATCCAGTTTCAACAGACAACCTGTATCAAAGACGTATTGGACATAGTCGGTGATTTATCCAGCTTGGATGAGAATTATCGGCATTACAGCGAGGTGAAGGGTCACCTTCACAGTGTCAGCGGGGATGTGGAAGCACCTTTCTCCCAACGGCCGGTGGCTTACTACGAAAACGAAGTGTTTTCGGTCCATGAAGAAACCAAAACTGAACGGGATGATGAGGGGAATACCAGAACAATTACCGATAAGGTGGAAAGCTCTTTATCCAGTGAAAAAAGCCCGGTGGAAGTGTATCTTTCTGACAGCAGCTCAGATGAAAAAGTTTATATCGATATGGCCAGCTTTGGCAGTGATGTGGATTTAATGCCGGGCTGCAACCGGATGGAATCATCCGATTCCAATTGGGTCAGAGATAATTTCAACTTCAGCTTTTCGAATCCCCGCGGTTCACGTTTTCTGGGTTATCGCTTTTTCGAAGAAATTCTTCCTGAAGATCAGCCAATGTATATCCTGGGTGAAATTCATAAACGGGGGAATCGGCTTTATGTGGGACGTTCGGTGACAACCAAAAAACCTTCCCACGTTACCTACAAATCAGAAGACGAATTATTGGATGATATTAAAAACGAGAAATTTATTGCATTAGCGATTGCGATTGGCAGCGTCATTGCCGGTCTCGCAGTAATGTTTTTATTCTCTTAAGCAATTGGATTCAATCAGGCAAAATATTCAAAATAAAGCCCCGTTGATTTTTATCAATGGGGCTTTACAAAAAAAAGCAGTGATCCCGAATGGATACACTGCTTTTTTATATTAGGAATGAAAAGAAAAAGGGGAGATGTTAATCTCTGAGTTAAATATACCCCGCTAACCTTTAACGAAACTTGGAATTCAGGTATTTTTAAGAAAAGTTACTACTGCTGGAATAGCATCATAATTTGCGATTGTAAAAAAGTAATCTTACGAGTATAATTTTAATTATCAGAAAAACCATCTTAATGATAAATAATGAAAGAAGATCCAGGAGCAATCCAAAGTATGAAATCAACCGGTTAATAAAAACAGAAAGCGCTAGAGGTAGAATTATGAAATTTAAGAAGGCAATTGTCTTCCTGCTCGCAATGGTTTTAATTGGAAGTTCCTGTCCCCTCGGGGTTATGGCAGAAGACCAGTCGGTGGTCATTCAAAGCCTTGATGAAGTTGCCAATCTTGATGCTAAGGCAAAGATTAATGACCAGATTATCATCATCTATAAAGAGCAGGCCAGAATTGGCAGTCTGGCCCTCACCAGCCAGGATATTAAGGGCGGTGAAACATTAAGTGATCAGGTCGATATTATTGAGGTGGCCGATTCCGCCAATGCTGATGCTCTGGTGGCGCAATTGTCAGAAAACCCCAATGTGCTGGTGGCCGAGAAAAACGCTTATATCCAGACCGCAGCACTACCCAATGATCCTGATTTGTCTAAAGCCTGGCAGTTTGAACGGATTGGTGCGGATGAGACCTGGAACAAAGTCAATAATTCAGAAGCCGTGGTGGTGGCAGTTATCGATACCGGTCTGAATACCCAGCATCCTGACATAGCCGATAATGTAGTAACCGGCTATGACTATGTCGAAGGAACCACTGAGATGGTCGATTTATCCGGTCATGGGACACTGGTGTCAGGCTGTGTGGCAGCGGTGGCTAATAATGGTATTGGCATTGCCGGAGTAGTTGGAGCTGCCAACATCAAGGTTGCTCCCTATCGGGTTGGCGGTCTGTCGGACGGTGATAAGAATCTCGATGTGGGTTATATCTGCGCGGCCTTGTATGATGCGGCGGCACGGTCAGATGTAAAAGTCATCAACATGAGTTTTGGCGGATATATGGTTTCAGCGGCGTTGCGGACGGCCGTGGAAAATGCTGCCAACGCCGGTAAGGTGCTGGTGGCAGCGGCGGGAAATGAAGGCAGTAATGCTAATTACAGCGGTGAGCTGGCAGTTCCGGCATCTTATAATAATGTTATTTCGGTGGGGGCCACTGACAATACCAATAAGATTGCTTATTTCTCTCAACATAACAGTCTGGTTGATTTATGTGCACCCGGTCAAAAAATATATTCAACCAACCATGATGGCGAGTATGAAGAGACTTCAGGTACTTCCTTTGCCAGTCCCATTACAGCCGGAGCCTGTGCGGTTCTAATGGCAACCGATCAGACGATGACCAGCAGCCAGGTGGAAACCCTGCTGAAAGAAACGGCGCTGGATTTTGGTACTAGCGGTCGCGATGACTACTACGGTTACGGCATGATTCAATTGGATGCCGCCCTGGCCCGTGTAACCCCGAGTAACCCGTTAAAAATCGATGCGTTTACAGTTGATAAACCAACCGGACAAACCCTGGGCACATTGCTGACCCTGAATGCCGCCGCCAGCGGGGGTGAAGGGGATTTTCAATATGGATTTTATTATGATTTAAATGGAAAAACCACTACCATCCAGGAATATGGCAGCGTGGCCACAGTCGCCTTTACCCCAACCGAAGCGGGAATCTATACGCTGTCGGTGCAGGTGCTGGATGGAAAAGGTAACACCGTTAAAGAATCCATTGTCAATTATGTGGTGAAAGCCAAAGCAGCACCAGCCATCGAATATCGAACCCATGTGCAAAATATCGGGTGGCAAAGCCTGGTGGCAGATGGGGCAGTCAGCGGAACCGAAGGGAAATCCCTGCGGCTGGAAGCGATTGAGATTAATACCATAACCAAAAACTATAACCTTGGGGTAAAATACAAAACCCATGTCCAGAATATTGGCTGGCAGAATTATGTGGCCGATGGCGCTTTAAGTGGAACGGAAGGCAAAGCCTTAAGGTTGGAAGCCATCGCCATTGAACTCACCGGTACCGATGCCGATCTTTTTGATGTTTATTATCAGGTCCATGCCCAGAACGTCGGCTGGATGGGGTGGGCCAGCAATGGTCAGCAAGCCGGAACCGCCGGTTTTGGCTATCGACTGGAAGGTATCCGCATTGAGATTGTACCTAAAGGCAGTGCTGCGCCAGGTTTAACCGTTAATCCATTTATAGAAAAGTGATCAAAACAGATTTCTATCGACCAGCGAAGGCTGGTCTTTTTTTAATGGTCGATAACAAAGACACAGTCACCGATTCAGAAAAAACTTATTCAGGTTTAACATCAGTTGCACAGTTTATTGCATTTATATATGGTGATAAAGGGTATATAATTTATGGCAAAGACAAGAGCATTGATTAATCAATGGATGGTCAATATCGGAGGACTGTTATGAAACATTCAAAATATATTCATCGGAGTTGGATGATAAAGATAGCATTGGTAATCCTGATTACCGTTACTATTTTATGGGGGCGCCACGTCACAGTTGCTAATGCGGCGGGCAGTACAGAGGTGGCTTTGCGGGAAAACATTCTGATTATTCATTCCTATAACCAGGGATTTTCTTGGACGGATGAATTGCATCGGGGCATTACTGAGGATTTATCTGATATCAAATATAACATTTATACGGAATATCTCGATGCCTATCGGGAAAATCCCCTGGATCTGAATACTGTTGAGAAAATAAAGAGCTATGCATCGAAAGACATAGCCACCATTGTTGTAACTGATAATACCGCCTATGAATTAATAATATCACTTAAGCCTGAATATTTTCCGGATACACCAGTTTTATTTGCTGGGGTAAACGGTGGAATGCCTGCAGACATGAAATTTGACGATGTCAAAGGGATTCTCCAGAATGTTGGCTATGAAGCGTTTTTTTTGTGGCTCGACACCGCCATGCCACAGATTAAAGATTTGTTGATCTGCGGAGCGGATACCAACACGACCAAAGGGACCTATGAACAAATGGTGCAAGCCTACGATAAACTGGCCGACCATCAGCTTGACTTCAAAATGCACTTAATAAAAATAGACGACTATGGCGAACAATTAAATGAAATAAGCAGCTATGATGCGGCATCCACAGCGCTATATTCAGCCGGCTCATTTGGAGTATTGAATCATGATCAGTACACTGATATGTTATCTGTCAATTCGAATATGCCAACCTTTTGCGGGGTGTCAACGTCGATTACAAATAAGGTCATTGGCGGATTTGTGGTATCGCCCTATGAACATGGGCATATCATCGGCGAGGATATTCTAGCCTTATCCGCAGGACGTTCGATTGAATCGATGTCGATCATTGAAGAACCGGTACAACAGAAGATTTTTAACCACAACGGCATGCTGGCTTTTGCGCTCTCAGAAAGTATGCTTCCAGCAAACAGCAAGGTCATCAACAAACCGGAAGGCAATTTTATTTTAACCTTGAACCAGGTGATTTTAATCAGTTTTATCCTCATTCTGATGGCCGTAATTATTTCAGCACTGCTACTGATTATGACCATTCGCCGAAAGACACATCTGGCATTAGCGCAAGCAAATAACGAACTGTACAACAGAAAAATAGAATTGGAAGAAAAGAGTGAAAAACTCATTGAAAGTCAGGAAGAACTGACAAATAATTATAATTTACTGATAAATGCCAATCAGAAGATTTCAAATTTACTGAACTACAATCAATTGACTGGTACCCTCAGTGAGATACGGTTTAACAAGCTGTTGGAAACAGCATTTTTAGCAGAAAAAGAGATTACAATTCTGAATATTACAATCACAAATCTTAATGAACTAACATATAGCCATGGAAAAGAAACGTATGGAGCTATGCTGAAAAATATTGCGGATTTTTTACGTAGCATTACTGAAGAAAGTGATTTAATTGGGTTATCCAGTAATAACGATTTTTTAATTGCAACCACAGGGATTCGCGTTGAAGAATCAGAATTAATACGGCAGATCAGTTATTATTTTGAAAAACCTCTGGATTTGGATCTATTTACGGTAATTATAAAATATAAAATTGGGATTGCCTATTATCCGGCCCAGACAAATTCCTACCCGGAATTGCTGCAATTGAGCCGTCTGGCGATCACTCCGATTATCAATAATGTGCTGAAGAATGTTTCAGTTTATAACCAGTCAATCATGGCGAAGATTCAACATGAAAACTGCATTAAGAATGAAATCGAGACCGCTCTTGAGGCGAAGGAGTTTGTGCTTTATTATCAACCTAAATATGCAATTGATGGCTTCACTATGTTGGGATTGGAAGCATTGATACGTTGGCAATACCGGGATGGTTCAGTAAAGTCACCTGGGTATTTTATAGACATTGCCGAGCAGTCCGGGCAGATCATCAACATTGGTTTTTACGTGATTGAGCGAGTTTGTCAATCGATTGTTGAATATGGTTTAGTGGAAAAAGAAATCCCCGTAGCCATTAATTTATCGGGTCAGCATTTTGCCAGTCGCGATATTGTCTATAAATTGCAGGATGCTGTCAGCCGCTACCATATTCCGTCGCACTTACTGGAAATCGAGATCACGGAAACAGCCATCATCCAGAACAAAGAATTTGGAGCGGCCATTTTGTCGGAGTTACGAACATTGGGGTTTATTGTGACACTGGATGATTTCGGAACGGGTTATGCCTCCATTGATTATATTAAAAACCTGCCCATTGACCGACTAAAGATCGACCAGAGTTATGCCAGGCGATTAGAGGATATCAAGAGTCGCAAACTGCTGAAAACAATGATCCAGATGGCTCATGAACTATCGTTTGAAGTAACGGTAGAAGGAGTCGAAACTCAGGAGCAGTTTGAAATCATCAAAGCCTTTGAGCCCAAAGAACTTCAGGGATATTACTTTAAACGTCCGGTCCCGCTGAATGAAATTTTCAACAAAAAGGAATAACAAAAAAATATGCAAATAATCTTTGGAGGGAGTTAGGATGAAATTTATTGATAAAAGCAAAGAAAAACTCAGCAATCTGGTTGAAGCCTTGTCCCGCTATCCGCTAACCGTTGCTTTTCTGGTGGCAGCAGCGGTAATAAATGCCATCGCCATTCATCAGGACGTAGATTATACCAGCTATTTACTGACCTTTGTGGTGGGAGCTTTTCTGGGGGTTACCCTCCAGGCGGCCTGGGAGCGTTTTTTTGACAAAAGTTCTTTTCGAATGGCCACCATGGGGCTATGTCTGGTGCTGACCCTAGGCTATTTTATGATCGTCGGGCAGTACACCAGCACCAGCATGGAAACCTGGATCCGTACATCGGTGGCTCTTTTTGCACTGTTGATTGCTTATATCTGGGTTCCGGTGATAAAAAGCGAGATCAGTTTTAATCAGAGCTTTATGGCAGCCTTTAAAGCTCTCTTTAACGCCCTGCTATTTTCAGGCGTGCTCTTTATTGGGGTCACCCTGATTATCTCCGCTATTGATCTACTTCTTTTCAGAGTATCAGACAAGTCATACTTACATACTTTAAATCTTGTGGGGATGCTGTTTGCTCCGATTTATTTTCTTTCTCTGATTCCCATTTATCCCGGGAGTTCGGATCATAATCGGTCCCCCGTGCAATTGGAACATAACCGGGAAAAGGAGAGACGATCCTGCCAGTGTCCGAAATTTCTGGAGGTGCTGATTTCTTATATTATCATTCCGCTTTTGTCAGTATATACGGTGATTCTGATAATCTATCTCGGCAGAAACATTACTGGTAATTTCTGGACCGATAATCGTCTGGAACCGATGCTGGTGGGATTTGCCGTTGCGGTTATACTGATTTACATTTTAGCCAGTAGCCTCGAGAATAAAGTTGCTGCTTGGTACCGAAAGATTTTCCCCAAAATTCTGGTACCCATCGTGCTATTTCAGATTATTGCCTCGGTCTTGCGGATTCAGGAGACCGGGATAACCCATGGTCGCTACTATGTGATTATTTTTGGTATTTTTGCCGCAATTTCCGGCACGCTGATGTGTTTTATGCCGGTACGCAAAAACGGGATTATCGCCGCTCTGTTGATTGGCTTGGCAATGTTTTCGATTATTCCGCCAGTGGATGCCTTTACGATCAGCCGGGCTAATCAATTTGCCAGATTATCCGATACCCTGGTTAAAAATAACATGATTCAAGACAACATAATCAGTCCGAACGCATCACTATCCGAAGCGGATAAAAAGATCATCTCTGATACCGTCAACTATCTGACCATGATGGAATACACCAATGAAATTTCGTTCCTGGGTGAGAATTTTGATCTATATGAAGATTTTTATAATACCTTTGGATTTTATCGCTTTGAGGAAAACCCATACCAACAGGATTCAATTTACCTCAATTTAAACCAGCAGTCACCGATTGATATCACGGACTATCAGACTTTTGTAGTGGCAAATTTCTATATGCAGGATGAAAAAATGGAACCGCTAATCTGCAATTTTGATGCAAATGGAAAAAACTATACCTTGACTCGAGAAAAAAATGGTGAAGCCGGGGTATTAGTACTTACAGAGGCGACTGGTCAGGAGCTGATGCGGATAAATATGAAAGCGGTGTTTGATCATTTTGATACATCCCGGGGCGGGAATTATCAGATCAGCAAAGACTTTATGAATGCTGATGAAGCGACGGTTAGTCTGGAAAATGACAAGGCACTTATTTCTCTGGTAGCCATGTTTTTAGCCATCGAAAAATCAGAATCAGAAACAATATATAATGGTGACTTTTATGTGTTGATTCAAATCAAATAAACTAAAAAAGTGTGGTTTTTCCACACTTTTTTTATGCCCACTGGGATGCCCACTGGGATGCCCACTGGGATGATACTATTTGATCAAATAATTATGAATATTCAATAAATGGGGATATTGGTGCAGCAACGAGGATACCCGTGATTTTGCGCTTGCAATAATATTTTCAGTTCGCAAAGCGTCCTGGTCATAACCCAGGCAATAATACATGAGATTTACTGAGTAAGTGATAACCTCATCGTCGGTGAAATCAAATTCGCTATTTCTTTTTTGCAAAATACCCGCATAAACTGAGTAGATGGTGGTTAGAAACAGACTTAGATTTTTTTCTTGACTGCACCCATTGGGTTTCATATAGGTGATCAGTTTGGCGTAAATCTGTTTTAGACCACCGGCGTAAATTGCTTTATAGGTGATATCTTCAGTCTGAGTGGCGATAACGAATGCCAGCTTTTCCGGATTGGCATTTAGAATCCGGGAGCAGAGCTCGTAAAGACTGACTATGTATAAAAACACGTCTTGATCCGGATCTACGGAATACTTGAGATAAGTGGAGAGGATCTGATAATCTTCCTTATAGATTTCAATTGCGATATAATGCTTATTTTTAAAATGATAGGTTATTAGCCCCTGACTGATTCCAATTTCCTGGGCAATCCGGCGAAAACCGACCTGATAGCCTTCGGTAAAAAAAAGGTTTTTAGCGGTGTCATAGATAAGTTGTTTGTTTGTTTTTTCCAAAATAGCGGTCATAAGGATTCCTTTTCTCTTACATAATTTCCTCTATTTAACCACAAAATCGGAAAATGATCAATATAAAGCCAGCGAGTACCACTCTAAAAATATGTTAAACGCAAACAAATATATAATATAAATATAGCGAAAATAGCTTAAAAAGATGGATTTAGATAAATTAGTAAAATATTAAATACATTTAAAAAAATGTTGACGTTCCTTTACAATGATGTTATACTATACACGTACAAACAGTGGGGACAGAATAACCTCGTAATTTAGAGAAATACCCCCAAAAATCATATAAAAATTGTATCAAATCAGTTTATCACTGAAAAAATAAAGTTACCTGGAGGTAAAAACATGATTATTATTGGAGAAAAAATTAACGGTGCGATTCCTTCCACCGCAAAAGCAATCGCCGCAAAAGATGGTGAATTTATTAAAAATCTCGCTAAAATTCAAACCGAAGCCGGCGTGGATTACATTGATGTATGTGCTTCCGTCGATGACGACATTGAACTGGAAACCATGAAATGGTTGATTGATCTGGTTCAGGAAGTCACCGACACCCCGATTGCGGTGGACAGCCCCAATGTCTATACCTGTATCGAATCGATGAAATACTGTAACAAACCGGGTTTGTTTAACTCCGTATCGNTAGAAGGNGACAAAATTGACGCCGCNTTTAAAGCCATTGCTGACACCAAATGGGAATGCGTGGCNCTGNTAAACAGNGATAAAGGGATTCCTAAAACNGCCAAAGACCGCCTGGATGTATTTGCCGATTTAATGGCCAAGGTCAAAGAATATGGGATTGATCCCTCAAGAATGCACATTGATCCATTGGTCGAAATGCTGTGTACCTC
>NZ_AXAC01000023.1 GCF_000472665.1 Acetobacterium malicum subsp. dehalogenans DSM 11527
GGCGTCGATATCCCCTTTGACACGATCCGACAAAACCATGATGCTGTCTATGTCGCCCTGGGTGCCTGGACCAGTTCTGGCTTAAGATGCGACGGTATCGATGCCACCGGTGTGATCGGCGGGATTGAACTGCTGCAACAGGTGGCCAATAACGAACCGATTACCCTCGGTGAAAAAGTCGCCATCGTTGGTGGTGGCAATACCGCCATGGATGCCTGCCGNACCGCCCTNNGNCTCGGNGCNAAAGAAGTNTATAANATCTANCGNNGNACNAAAGCNGAAATGCCNGCCGANGCNATCGAAATCAGCGAAGCCGAAGAAGAAGGGGTGATCTTTAAGAANCTGACCAACCCNATNGAAGTNATTAAGGGNGATGACGGACAGATCGTNAAAATNNGNCTCCAGAAAATGGCTCTCGGNGAACCNGATGCCAGCGGNCGNCGNAGCCCGGTTCCNATNGANGGCGAAGAAGAGATNCTNGATATCGATACCCTGATTCTGGCCATTGGCCAGGGNATNAACCCGGANGGGATTGGNGGNGAAAATGGNCTGGCTCTNNCCAAATGGAACACCGTNCTGGCTGATGAACAGACNTTNNNNACNAANCTNGANGGCGTTTTTGCNGGCGGNGANTGNATTAACAGCGGTGCNTCTATTGTCATTAAAGCCGTTGGCGATGCCAAAAAAGCCGTNCCNTTTATCGAAGGNTACNTNAACGGNGAAACCNTTGCCTANCACGAACCCTACTTTGTCANNNGNGAANCCGTGGANCAGGATTANCTNGAAAGCATCAAGAAAAACAAACGNCCGGCGATGACNCANCTNNCNCCNGANGNNCGNAACGATAACTTNCTNGAAGTGGTCGAAGGNTANAGCCCCCTCCAGGCNGTNGAAGAAGGGAAACGCTGTCTCGAATGCGGTTGTCAGGATTACTTCGAGTGCAAGCTGGTGGCCTATGCCAACGAATATGAGGTNAAACCNGANCGNTTNAANGGCAAGAANCCGGAAGCNAAAATNCAGGANGATCANCCNTTTGTNATCCGGGATAACAGCAANTGNATNACCTGNGGTCTNTGCGTNCGGGTNTGNGAGGACATCGTCGGCGTATCTGCTCTGGGTCTGGTTGACCGGGGCTTTGAAACCATTGTCGAACCNGCNCTNCGNCANCCGCTNAAAGATACCGGNTGNGTCAGCTGNGGNCTNTGNATCTCCGTNTGTCCCACNGGNGCCTTAAGAGAAGGCCTNACNGGNATNAAACANATCCCCCTGGATACNGACAAAACCGNATCNACCTGNGGCTANTGTTCNGCNGGNTGCCAGATNANNATNGAATCNAAAGGNGATACNATCATTAAAGCGATTCCCCAGAAAAACCATCGGGACCTCAATCAGGGCGTGATGTGCGGCCGCGGCCGCTTCGGCACCAATCTGGTCCAGTGGGGNGATCGNNTNACCACGCCGCTGATCCGNAACAAACAGGGTGAGCTGGAAGAAGCCAGCTGGTACGATGCGTTTGTGATGATTGCCAAGAAATCCCAGAGCATTGCCGCCCGTTACGGCACCAATGCCGTGAAGATGGNNATNTCACCNAAGTATACCAANGAGGAAATTTATAATATGACCGAACTGGCCAAGGTACTGCGGGCTGAAACCTTCAGCTTCAGTAACCGTAAGGCGGGAGAAGAAGCGGTTCTCCAGGGTGACTATCAGATCCGGGATATGGAAGCCATTGTTACTGCCGATACCATTCTGGTTTTGGGGATGCTGCCAGTGAATAACCCGATTGTCAAGTATAAACTGAATCAGGCATCAAAAAATGGCGCTAGCATCTTTGTGATTAACCATCTCGAAAGCGGTTATGATCATATTGCCGATGAGTTTATTACCGAATGTGAGGATCTGGAATTTATGGGTGAAATCACCAAGTATGTGATTGAAAACGCCAATATAAAATCAGACATCAACAACCGTGATCAATTAACAGCATCACTGGCTGATTTTGATATCTGTGACGAAGCCCAGATCATTGGTGAAGGCCTGGTCAATGCCAAAAACCTGGTAGTTGTCATGGGTGACAAGTATATTACCGAAGAAGCGTCAACACTGATAGGCGATATTCTCGGACTACTGGGTAAAGCTGATGGCAAACGTAGTGGTATTTTGAGAGTAGCAGTCAAAAATAACAGTGTGGGACTAAAGGCCCTGAGGGTAATTAACACCCCGGCTGTGCTGAATAACGCCAAGGCTCTATTGCTCTTTGGCGAAGATCCCAATGCTGATCTAAGTGGCTATGACTTCCTGATGGTACAGGATACCCACCTGACCGATGCCGCCCAAAAAGCCGATGTGGTATTGCCGGCGCTGGCGTTCCCGGAAGTCAATGGGACCTTTGTGAACACCGAAGGACGTCTGCTCAAGGTGAAGAAGTCGGTGGAAAACCCACTGGGAATCAACAATATCAACATGGTTCAAGCGATTGCCGAAATTTTAGCAAAGAATCTTGGGTCAGTCTGTCCCGACAAAATTTTAAAAGCGATTAAGGAAACTAATGAGGCTTTTAAAAATGTTTGTATTGGGGAGCTTCTGAACAGACCTAAAAATGAAACGATCGGAATTGAACTTAAGCCATACACCGAGGGACGTCTATTTACGGAGATCCCTTATACTGATTATCTTATGAATGAGATTCAGGGAGAATTGAATAAGGTTATAAAACATTAAAATCGCATTCGTTTGAAGATTCAGAAATTCGATAGAAATCACCAATCATATTATTCATAATATGATTGAGAGAGACTGAATAATCAGTTCTTTCTTAAATATAAAAAGTACCGTTTTGATATCATAAATATCAGAGCGGTACTTTTTTAAAATTTAAAATTAGGAATAGCTGTCGAATAATGTTAATCTGCTGCGTATTTCACAGTTCACATTGAAATAAAATTATTGAATATTATCTAGCTGTCCATGCTGAAATCGATTCGCTGTGACAGAATAAATCAAAGTTTGTGTTATCCATAAAAATCCAATCAGCAAATAGGGAAAGATACCAATATTAACGGCTATGGAAATGAGTAGACAAAGAGTCACGAGGCCACAATAAACAAAATTCATCAGCTGATAGCATCGATAGGAAGCTTTATAAATCACAAATTTTTCAGCTTCATCACAGCTTTTCAGCCATTCCTTGTCAAAGTTAAAATCGAGTGGATTTCCTTTTTTATTTGGGTATAAAATTTTGGTTAGCTTTATCGTAAGTATCGTCATAATCAAGGTGAAGGCCATATTGACCAGGAAGATAATCAGTCCCAGAAGTTTGAAATCTTTCATGGAATTGGTAACTGTGATGCCGAATAAACAGAATCCAAAAATCATAGTAACTGAAATAAAAGGAATTAAAAATCCCAATTGACGGTCGATCTGATCAAATTGGATGTCATCATTTTCTTCGAGGCGCTTTAATTTAAGCTTGGCAGAGAAATAAAGAATTAGTATCAGCAATGCGCAGAGACCAAGAATAGATAATTGGATTAATAAATTATTATCAATCATAAAAGTCTGAAAATTAATCAGACTTTGGATGATGGCATCTTCACCGTGGATAATAATGCCTCCCAACAGTCCCCCAATAAAAGCAGATATGACCATGACAATAAAAAATTTAATCGTTGGATTTAGTTTTTTCATGAGTTAACTCCTCTTCATACAAAAATAGTTCTTCGACGGTTGTTTCAAAAACTCTGGCAATTTTTAGCGCTAGAATAACAGATGGTGAATAATCCCCCCGTTCAATTAGACTGATGGTTTGACGGGATGCACCAACCAGCTTTCCCAGATCTGATTGATTCAGATTATTTCGGGCCCGATATTCTTTTAGACGGTTTTCCAAACCCACAAGGATACCTCCAAATCATAAAGTTCATGTGACAACAATAGTTGTCTAGTTGACAATCATTATTGTCATAATTATTATAACTCTGACAATGATTATTGTCAAGGAGGGTTTTTGAATTTATTCAATGTTCAATTCTCAATACTTTTGGTATAATAACTATGTTTGTTAAATTGAGCAGAAAGAGAAAGAGAGATTAAATGAAAAGTATCTTAATCGACGGAAATAGTCTTTTTTACCGGACCTTCTATGCTATCCGGGAAATGTCAAATTCAAAGGGTGTACCGACAAATGCCATTTATGGTTTTGTTAACATATTAGTTAAAATTCAGGAGGAGTACCAACCTGATTATTTGGGGGTTGCCTTTGACTTAAAAGGACCAACCTTCAGACATTTGGCCTATGATGATTATAAGGGCGGACGCCAAAATATGCCAGAGCTGCTGGCGGAACAGTTTTCGATATTAAAAGAGCTACTCAGAAAGATGGACATCGCCATTATCGAACTGGAAGGTTTTGAAGCGGATGATATCATTGGAACCCTGGCGGCTATCGGATCTGAAAAAGGTATCGAAACAGAAATCATCACTGGTGATCGGGATGCTTTTCAGTTAGTTGGACCACTAGTTAAAGTTCTGTATACAAAAAAGGGTATATCCCAATTGGAAGAGGTGGATGAGGCCTGGGTTAAGAACCAGTATGGCCTCACCCCCAAAGATCTGATTGATTTAAAAGCGCTGATGGGAGATAAATCGGACAATATCCCTGGAATAGCTGGGATTGGGGAAAAAACGGCGATTAAGCTGGTCCAGCAATATGGAAATCTGGAAAAGATCTATGAACATATTGACGAACAGAAAGGCAAACAAAAAGAAAAAATAATCGCCGGCAGAGATGATGCATTTATGAGTCGAATGCTGGGAACAATAAAACTGGATGTTCCCTGGGATGGTGACTATCAGGAACTGACCTTCAATAATATTTTTAATCCCGAGAGTATCGCCTTACTCAAGGAATTGGAATTCAATACCCTACTGTCAAAAATAGATGCCGCAGAAGTCGTCGAAACCATTGAAAAAAAAGTTGCTTTTCACTGGATTAAAACAGCCGTAGATATGGACAACTTGTTCAAAGATTTGGAAAATTCCAATGAAGTGATTATCTATTTTCATGAAGAAGTAGCCCAGATTTATTTGGCGTTGGAAATCTCAGACCGTTATTATTATCTGAACCCTGAGGCTGTTGCGGGCTTGAATTTCTTTGAAAAACTTAAAAAGCTGCCAAACATCAATACCTTAGCTATTACCAGCCAGGATTTAAAAAATCTGATCCATATCTTCCATAAAAATGACATCAATGAAGTAAATGAAGCCTTTGATACTTATATTGCCACCTATCTGTTGAGCCCGGGAGATCAGCGCTATGATTTGAAATCAGCCGCCTATCAATATCTCAATCGGACCATTCTGGATGATGAGGAAATGTTCGGGAAAGGTAAAAAAATGGTGAAAGCTGAGGGACTGGATGAACAGTTGTTGGCCGATTATATGATCAAAAACTGTGAAACCATTAAAGATTTAAAAACTGTTCTGGAAAAAGAACTTCATGCAACTGATATGATGACCTTGTTTAAAACGATTGAGATGCCGTTGCTGGAAGTGATGGTATCGATGGAGGAGCTGGGATTTAAAATTGACTTAAGTCAGTTGGAAAATCTTTCCAGCGAGTTTGAAAACAAGCTTACCAGTCTCACCAGTGACATCTACGAACTGGCTGAAACAGAAGCTTTTAACATTAATTCACCCAAACAATTGGGCGAAGTTTTATTCGAACAATTAAAACTGCCAGTGGTGAAAAAAACTAAAACGGGCTACTCCACCAATATTGAGGTATTGGAACAACTTATTCATTTTCATCCAATTATTGAAAAAATTATCGAATATCGGATGCTGTCGAAATTGGATTCAACCTATGGCCGGGGATTGATGGCTTTTGTTGAACCCAAAACGCATAAAATCTATTCGACTTTTAATCAGACCGTGGCGGCAACCGGACGGCTTAGCAGTTCCAATCCGAATCTGCAGAACATTCCGGTAAAAACAGAAATGGGACGAGCGATCAGGCGCGTATTTGTTCCTTCAACGAGCGATCGAATTCTGGTTGATGCCGATTATTCGCAGATCGAGCTTCGGGTTTTAGCCCACCTTTCCGGCGATGAGAATCTAATCGATGCCTTTATAAAAGAACAGGATATCCACACCCGAACCGCATCAGAGATTTTTGGTGTTCCCCTGGATGCAGTCACTAGAACCCAACGCGGCCAGGCCAAAGCCATCAATTTTGGTTTGATCTATGGTAAACAGGCCTTTAGTCTGGGGAAAGATCTGGGGATCTCCAGAAATGAGGCCCAGGACTATATTAATCGCTACTTTTCCCGCTATCCCAAGGTTCAGGATTATATGGAAAATGTTAAACGACAAGCCAAAGAAGAAGGCTATGTCACCACTATTTGGGGAAGAAGACGTTATATTCCGGAAATGAACTCGCGAAACGCGATGCTGGTTCAGGCTGGGGAAAGAATGGCCCTGAATACCCCGATTCAAGGGAGTGCAGCGGACATTATCAAGCTTGCGATGATTAAGGTCTATAACCGCTTAAATGCTGAGAAGCTGGAAGCAGAACTGATCTTGCAGGTCCATGATGAGTTAATCATTGATACCCCTAAAAATGAAAAAATCCAGGTGGAACGACTGATTAAAGAAGAAATGGAAGGGGCTGCTCAACTGAGTGTGCCGCTGACTGTTGATGTGAACACCGGGATGTCCTGGTATGATGTGAAATAGCGGGAGAAGGTTATGAGAGTAATAGGAGTAACTGGCGGGATTGCATCAGGTAAATCTACCGTCACGGATATTTTAAAGAAACGTTTCAATTATATCGTCATTGATGCAGATCAATTAGCCAGACAGGCTGTCGAGCCGGGAAGTCCCGGTTTAACAAAAATAACCACAGTATTTGGACCGAAAGTCATTAATGAGAATGGTGAATTAAACCGCAGCCTGCTGGGAGAACTGATCGCAAATGATGAGCAGGCTAGAAAAAAACTCAATGCTATTATCCATCCTGAAATAAAAAAACTGTACGATCAGCAAATTGATTTTTATCGACGGTCAGGGATTCCTACAGTTTTTTATGATTGTCCCCTGCTTTTTGAAACAAATCTGCAAAATACTGTCGATGAAACAATTCTGGTGGTAGCAGATAAAGAAATACGTATCGGTCGGATAATGGCAAGAGATAAATTGACCAGAGCGCAAGCCATAAAACGAATCGACATGCAAATGTCGGATGAGGACAAAATCAGCTTGGCTGATACAATCATTGAGAATAATGGTAGCCTTGATGATTTGCTGATCACAACAAATGTTTATTTTACCAGACGAAAGCTCCTGGTGAAATAAATATCAAGTTTTAAGATATTTGTAAATAAAATTTTCGAAAACCCAAAAAAATAGTTGATATTTTTTCTTCATTCCTTTATAATAAGAAAACAGGGTCAAAACGCCTGTTACTTATGCGAGGATGGTGGAACGGCAGACACGCAGGTTTGAGGGATCTGTTGCAGCAATGCAGTGAGGGTTCAAATCCCTTTTCTCGCACCAATATTAGAACAAAAAGTCGATTGCGTCAGCAGTCGGCTTTTCTTTTTTTAACGCCGAGACCTTGGCGATCAGGTAACAATGGCAGTGAGGTTAGAAATTAAGTTAAAAAATAGGATTAATTGTTATGATAATTTCGTTGTACACTAATTGATTTATAAGATGACAGGAATTATACGAGGTGAAGAATGAAAAAGAAATTATTATCAGCAATTTTAGCGATTGTTTTATCGATGGCAATGGTGAATCCCGTGCTGGCAGATTCCAAAAGTGCCTGTGTCGCCATTGGCGCCGATAATACCGATGCCCAACTCAAAACGGTATATAGTTATTTCAATATCAAAAGTGGCGATGTTGAAGAAACCGTAGTAACGAATGAAGATGAACGGGAATACCTGGAGGGTGCAGTATCCCTCGACAAAATTGGAACGCTAGCGCTATCCAGTGTTTATGTTCAGGAAGAAACGTCAGGGGGAATTGATCTGGAAACCCATAATATTGACTGGGTTACCGATGAGATGTATAAATCAGCATTAGGAACTGCGGGGATCAAGAATGCTAAAGTGATTGTTGCAGCTTATACTCCGGTATCCGGAACAGGCGCTTTAACAGGTATTTACAAAGCCTATGAGACCGCAACTGATACAAGTCTGGATGAGGCAGCAAAAACAACGGCGGTTGAAGAAGTGGTGGTAGTTGGGGAACTGCAGGACGCCATTGGCGATGATGCGGTTAATATTATCAATAGTTTGAAGGGCGAAATTGCCCAAACTAAGACGATGAATGATGATCAAATCCGGGAATTGATTGTTGTGACGGCTGAAAAATATGATACCGTTTTGGATGATCAGCAAATTGAAGAGATCTTAACCCTTGTTAATAAATTCAATGAGCTGAATATGGATCCCGATACATTTATTAAGTTGATGGAAGCTGGCCAGGAAACCCAGGGCTTTTTCCAGCAAGTGCAAACCTTTTTTGCGGAAATCGGAAATTTTTTCAATAATTTGAAATAAGAATGTGATAATCGTGACAACAGAAACGTCATCGTAAGTGAATTCATTTACGGTGGCGTTTTTTCTGTGTTTGGATGTGAAAGTCTATAATCGTTTGCAAAATACTATTGACAAAAATAAGGTAAAAAGATATCATCGTAACTAATGAAACAAACTTTATTTTAGCTAAAACAATTTTATTATAATGACAAAAGTACTAGCAACTCGTTCAAAGAAGAATGGGTTTAAAAAGGTTTCAGTGGAAGGGCGATTATGAGATTTGTGCCAATATTTTGTTTGCGAGAAGGAATGGTCATCGCTTCAGATCTGTTTGGGGATCAAGGCGAGCTGGTGCTTGCAAGGCAAACAGTATTAGATATAGAATTAATAAAAAAAATACGTAAGTTTAAATGCAATGGTCTCTATGTTGAGGAAGACAAGGTTCAGACGATACCGATCGTACAGACGATTAATAGCAGCTTACGGATGAAGACCGTCAGTGGAATAAAAGAAATTTTTATCTGTAAAGAAAATAATCTGCCAGTTCAAAAAGAACAATTCACAGCGATGGAAGAACAGGTAGAGACCATTGTTGACGTGATTCTGAAAAACAAAGAAATGATGCTTAATATGGTAGATCTGAAAGTGTTTGATGACTACACATATTTCCATTCGGTAAATGTTGCCGTCTTATCGATTGGCCTTGGTACGGCCATGGGACTTGATAAAACAGATCTATGCAACCTGGGATTTGGTGCATTACTTCATGACATTGGAAAAGTATTTGTTCCCAAAGATATTCTCCATAAGCCCGGCCCCTTGACCGACAATGAATTCACTGAGATGAAAAAGCATTCGTCTTTAGGTTTTGAATATCTGGCAAGTGAATATGTGGGCAATGTCGGAGCCCAGGCCGGAATTCTGGATCATCACGAAAAATTCTCAGGTGGGGGTTATCCCAATAATGCAAAGGGTGAAAAAATTTCCTTATATGGTCGAATAATCTCGATTGCTGATGTCTATGATGCGTTGACATCGGATCGGCCTTACCGAAAAGGACTGCTTCCATCGGAAGCAATCGAATATATTATGGGCGGCACTGAAAACCTGTTTGACCCGGATCTGGTTAAGGTGTTTATCCGGAAAATAGCACCATATCCGATCGGTACGTCGGTTAAGTTAAGTAATGGCCTGTCAGGGGTTGTCACTGACAATTTTGAGAGTTTTTGTATGCGACCGAACATTCGTGTTTTTAAAAACGGTGATTATGAAATAAAACCCTTTGACATTTGCCTGGCAGATCGTCAAGCTCTCAATATTACTGTTGTAGATTTTAAAAAATAGGAAAACCAAATAGTGGAGGTAGTTATTTGAGAGTCATTTTATTAGGAACACCCGGAGGGGGAAAAGGGACCCAGGCAAAACTGATCTGTGAATATTTTGATATTCCACATATTTCGACTGGCGATATTTTCCGCGGGAAAATAAAAGAAGGAACCGCTGAAGGTAAGGAAATAAGCGAATATACCGGAAAAGGTCAGTTGGTTCCTGACCGCCTTACAATTGCCCTTGTAGAAGAACGATTAAAAAAAGATGACTGTAAAAAGGGCTTTTTACTGGATGGATTCCCCCGGGATGAAAAACAAGCCCAGGCTCTAGATGAGATTATGAATAAAAAGAATGAGCAAATTAATTTTGTTTTTTTGATTGATGTTCCAAAAGAAATTATTGTCGATCGCATTCTCGGCAGACGGGTCTGCCCTAAATGCGGAGAAAGCTATCATATAAAATACAATCCACCAAAAGTGCCAGGAAATTGCGATGTTTGCGGAACTGCTTTAATTCATCGGGCTGATGATCAGGAAGAAATTATTTTAGACCGCTTGGCTATTTACAACCAAACAACAGCGCCGATATTGGAATTTTATGAAAAAAAGGGAATTCTTCACAAAATCAAAGGCGATGGCGGGATTCAGGATATTTTCGCCCAGATCAGCGAGATTTTAAAAAAAGCTTAACATAAAATACTGGCTGATAAAATAATTTGTTGTTTTCAGATCGGGCCTCAAATCTTCTAGCCACTTAGCAGATGAGATGCTGAAGTAACAAAAATACAGATATTATTAAAAAGAGAATCCCAAAATTTAAAGGATTCTCTTCGTTTATTTGTGGTTGAACAATCCAAGGGATAAAGCAGTTAGACAAAGTGGTCATTTGCCTTCCCAAAATGCTTCAGCTTCTTTTTCCATTTTTTCGAGACGGGTATAATAATCAGGAAACTCATTCAAATGAGCCAGGGCAATTTTCCCGGTGACGAAAGGGTCATCCCCGGTTACGTTTGTGCGGGAATTGTCAGTGCCGTGCTCAAGCTCAACATCCATTCCCATTCGAAACTGCTCAATGTCAAATTTACTCCAACTAATACCAAGCATTCTGCCAATTTCTTTTGCCTGTTCGGTTGTAAACACTTTTTTTGCTGACATAAAATCACCTCTTCTTAAAATTTTGAAACATGACCATTATTGTTGGATTCATAATTACTTAATCTCATTATAGGCATAATTTAAATATTTGTCAATCAATCAGCAATGGTGTTTTGTTTTGACATTTGATTTGAGGGTAAATAGATATCAACTACTCAGAAAAATGGAGGAAAAAATGGGATTTCAAAAAGTTGCAGATATCCAGGAGTTTGATAATATTGACAAGAAGTTGATCGAATTGGATGAAAAGAAAATTCTATTGACGAAGGTGGCCGGGGGGTATTATGCTATATCCAATAAATGTCCCCATATGGGCGGTTCTTTGTATAAGGGTACTCTACAGGACGGGGTCATTACTTGCCCAAGACATGGAGCAAAATATGATGCGAAAACAGGGAAAGGTTTGGGGAAACCGAAAATTCTATTTTTTGAATTTAAAATGGAAGATGATCGCAGTTTTCCAGTAAAGGTGGAAGATGGTGATATTTTGATCGACATCAACCCCGCATAAATTTTAATGAACAAATAAAACCCCGGGTGCAGTAAAGTGATTGTTGCATCCGGGGTTTTCTGTGCTAAAATGGTTTGGTTTCATCTGCCTGGTTTGTTTTAATTGCGTATTTTATTTTCTAGTGAATAGCAGCGTGAGTTAGGACTCAAAGTCCAGGGGAAATCTGATTTGGGTATTATCCCTAGCTTGATTAGTAACTTGCCCTGTCAAAGGTACCGTATCATTTTTTGTCAGCTCAACGGCTGCGGTTAAATCGTCGAACCATTTCTCACTCTGGGTCGGTGGAATAAGGACCGGCATTCGATTATGAACAGCTTCAACCGCTTCATTGGGCGGTTTCGTCAGGATCACAAATTTATTTGAGCCCATGAAGTTGTGATAAATTCCGGCAAGATAAAGAAGCTGGTCAGCCTGAAAGAGATACCGTTTTTTTTCAGCATCCCATTCATAAAAACCGGCGGCCGGAATTAAACAGCGTCTTTGTTTGAAGTCCTCATGAAACAGGGGTTTTTCCAAAATTGTTTCGGCTCGGGCGTTAATTATTAACCCCCTTTTAAAGGGATTTTGATAGCCCCAGCTCATCAACTCCAGAGAAATATGACTGGTGTGCCGTCGATTCCAGCAAATAACCGGGGCCAGATCTGACGGTAGAATATCACCAGTTTTCAGTTGTCCATCAAAGCGCTGATTAACTGCGGCTACAATCCGTCTGATCTCCGGATCATCTTTTTCGGAATAAAGTGTATAACGTCCACACATCAGAATGTTTAGTTGGTTTCCATCGATTCCAGCATCGGAAGGGCTGCTTCGAGGTCTTCTTCGACTTGATTTTCAACCAGTTTTTCAAGAATAATCTGAGGATCCATCTCCAAAATGGTTCGGTCAGAACCGTCGGTTAAGCAAATAATGCCAGTAATAGCTGAGGAAATTTCCACAGGTTGAATGTCATTTAAATTAATTTCGAGGACACTGACCAGCTTTTCCACCTGAATAGCGATCATTTCATCATCAGACAGTTTCAACAATAACAGATGAGAGGCGTTGAGGCTGGGTTCATCTTTGTCAAATAATGCTAGAGCATCGACAACGGCGTAATAATGATCATTAAATTCCACTGCCCCGCGGATAACGGCATTGGTTCCTGGGACTGAAATCGTCTTGCTGGCTTCTAATGCTTCAACAACGTAAGACTGTTCCAAACCATAGACCTGGCCATTAATAACAAAGGTGGCCAATTTTTTATGTTCATTCGTCATTGAGAAGGCAAAATCAGATTGTTCGATTTCTTTATCATTGGATTTATTAATGGTAATTTCTGCGTAATCAGCCATTTTTTCAAAAACAAAGGCGATCACATCATTATGATATCCATCAGAGTTTTTGTATTCCCGATAACAGGATGAACAGGCACAACCAATAGAGTAATAGCTGTTTTCATAAACTAAAATTTCGGATTGGGTTTTGCCGTTTGGTACGGTGAATAGTTCGTCCGGTAAATCCAGAATTTCACCAACTTTGTAGGCATCATTGGTCGACGAGAGAATCATTTTTTTACGGTCAGCAAATACCGCAAAGGTGTTATTATCGGAATGGAGCGATTCTTCCAGGATTGTTTTGAACTGATCCTCGCTGTCAAAAACAATACCAATACCGCCAACAGTGCGGTTATGGTTATTAAAGTCTGTAATGGAAGCACCATAAATATAGGTATGACGATGATCATACAATTCAGTTTGTTCAAATGGAGAGACAAAATACTTTTCCTGTTTGGCATTTGCTAAAATTTCACTGACATAGGGGGCCGTGAGGGTTTTACCAATATCGTCAGCACGGCTGGGGTTGGATACGGCGATAATGGTTCCGGTTTTGTCAAAAATAAACAGGTTGCTGTAAACCGTATAAAGATCATTGATGTAAACGAGGATATCAGTTAATTGTTTTAGATCAGGAGTGGATATTACATCTTTGGCCAGAATGCGGCGAATCGTTGAGTCTAATGCCCACCAACGGCAATCATTGGCTCGCTCGTAGAGATTTCGATCCATGATATCCACCGAAAGCGAAGCTAAAAAACTGGTGTCGACAAGGCTGGTTGACACAACCGTCGAAAACAGGTTGGAAACGGAGCTCTGGAAAAGACTGCTGGTGTTGGTGCCGATCCGGCCAATGGCTCTTAAAATCGGTTTTAAGCGCGAATATTCTGCATCGATACTGTCATCGCGGGCAATAATCTGACCGTTGTAGACAATTCGTTTTAGCGATCCATTAATCGTCTGGGTTTTATTGATAATTTCATTCAGCTCAGTGGAAAATGAATCAGCCTGATGCATCAAACCAGTGGTGACAGAGGAATCAATACTTTTTAGATTTCGATTATCCCGGAAAGCCAGATGGAGAGGAATCATCACATGACCCTTCCAACCCAGACCATAATATTTTTGGTAGCCCTGGGTCGCAATGGTCTTCGAAATATAATCGGATCCCCGATAATAGACAACGCCATTGACGCCAGATTCAACGGGTTCGACGATAGTACCCGTGGGAACATGATTCTCATCGCTGCTGGCAATGACCATGTTTGCGTCGTCGATAATGGTCATAACGGAGCCATCATAATCGTTGGTCAGTTTTTCAAAGATCTGCGCCATTTCATTTTCAAAGCGGAAACACAAACAAATCAGACCAATAGCCTGGGAAGTGCCTTCCCGGCAGATGCGGCTGGAAAAAATATGGGAATTTTTATCACCATACTGAAGTTTTGAGTTTTTGAAATACTCCACAAAGCTCTGCTCACCATCCATTGTTTTGATTAGATTTGGTCCTTTTATCTGTTTTCCCCGGATATCATTTTGTTTGTCAAGATTTGCCAACACCCGATAATTATTGTCGAGCACGATAATATCCTCGTAAACGGAATATTTGGCAACATAATCTCGCATTCGTTTTAAAATCAAGCTGCGGTCACCGTCAGTGCGGTCCTGATTTTCAACAAACCGGCGAATATCGTCATCGGTGGCCAAAAAACCAATATCAGCAGTTCTTTCAAAGAGGTTGCGGATCAGAATATCAATGGCCACCTGGGTTTTCGAAATGATTTTTTGTTCCATTTTTTTCAGTTTTTCGGAAACAAGGGTATCAATCAGTTCTTCCTGTAAATCAATAAACCCATTCTGAATTTTTGTCATATTGGGAAGAACACTTTTTGATTGGATCGGACAATTGATTTCGGAAAGCAGTTTAATGTTATCCCACTGGTCGTTGAGATCAGAGATGCTTTTATTGCATTCCTGAACATCAGGCATATAAGTTAAAAAATCTTTTTGTTTATATATTATCATTTTCAATCTCCTCATTTAATAAAAAAGATGCTTAGCGGTAAGGTTATCCCAAGTCAAGCATCTTTATTATGATTACAGTCTTAGCTAAATGTAACATTTTTTTTGAGAATTTGCAAGATAATATGCAAAGTATTGCCCTCAGTAATGTTAAAACTGTCGGACAAAACAAACAAAATGTTTTAGCCAAACATCAATGTTTCCAGAAATTCCAGGTCGTCCTGGTTGGGGAGATTTTTACTGGCCAGATAGGCGTCAAAAACCATGATGTATTTATTCTCTGAATCAAATTTTGGCCAGATGATCTGGCCTTTATACTCTGCTTTGAAATTAGGATTGCCATACTTTATGAAATTGACCCAGGATTGCTGCATAATCCAGGACAAATTGCTGATCTTGGTGGCGCGACGCTGCCCGATGCCATTACCGAAGACAAACGGCAGTTCCATACCGTGGGCAGTGTTCAGACCTACTATTTTGAGGATCGCCGGATCAAAATCGAAATTATAAAAATAGACATCCTCTCCCAACAGGGAATATTCTTTCGCCATCATCACCATCCCGATTAGAAAAGCGGAATAGGTATAAATTTCCTGAGCTCGTTCCAAAGGTGAGTGATCGTCATCAACAAAAAAGTAATCCATTGCTTTGGGCGCATTTTCGGGACCAAAAATATGATAACAGAGCATCTGGTAAATGCCCAGATTGGTGTGGCTCTTAATAAATAAAGATGATTCATCGGTATTATAACCAACCAGAATTTTAACCGGGTTGACCTCACCATTTTTCAAGGCTTTGACCGGATCTTTGGGGAGAACAATCCCATCATAAACCGGCCAGAAACCAAAGGCATTGGGAACCGTGGATTGATTAGATTTGACCATTGAGAGGGCAGCAAAAATATCGCCGGAAAGGGCTCTCAGCTGGTCCAGACCGTTTGGCGAATCCTCAATGCCGTATAAGTCGCATAAGAGCTTTCCGTTGTCCAAGGTTTTTTGTAAATCGCCACGGTTGAGCGAAGAAAAAGCAGAAATTGAAAAAATTGATCCGCTTTCGACCACGGCCTGATGGAAAAGACCTTTAGCCAGCGGTGACAACATCAGCGCGGTGACGCTGTAAGCGCCGGCGGACTGACCACCGACAGTGACTTGTTCGGGATCGCCACCAAAGGTCGCGATGTTATCCTGGATCCACAGCAGCGCCTGGATCTGATCCAGTAAACCGTAATTGCCGGTGGTTCCAGCTTCCTCAAGTAAGCCTCGGGTGGCAAGAAACCCCAGAGCTCCCAACCGATAGTTGATGGTGATGACGACCACCCCTTCCTGAGCCATCCGACCACCGTCATAAACCATTTCTGAGCCGGAACCGGAGGAAAAAGCACCGCCATGGATAAATACATAAACCGGAAAGCGCTCTTCAGCGGTAATTGCTGGGGTCCAAATGTTCAGAAACAGACAGTCTTCGCTTTTTCCTTCCATTTGGTAGGTACCCGGGGAATCGACGGTGATACCTCCCATCTGAAGTGAGGAATTACCCGGTTTTGAACAATCACGGATATCTTCCCAGGGCGGCATCGGTTCGGGCGCTCTAAAACGGCGGCTGCCGATGGGAGGCATGGCATAGGGAATACCTTTATAGGAGGCAACACCCCGTCGGGCTTGACCCTGAACTGGTCCGCAGGGGGGGTGGAGGATCGGTTGTTTTGGAGTGTCTGTTTTTTTATTCGTAAAAAATGGCATGAAATTCTCCTTTTTATTGATTGACTTGGGTCGTTGCGAAACTGATTGAACAGGTCATGGTAGTTTTAGGTATTTACTTCTTTGGCGTTATTCATTTACCTATTTTCTGATTCGGGTAGTGAATCGGACTTTGAAGGTAATCCCGATGATAGCAGTACCTTGTTTCGTAAAATTGATTGTGAAAGTCGGTGGCGCGGCAATCATAATAGAGCATTTTATTCTGGGTGGGAGTTAATAATAAACGGCTCTTTTTCAGACTGGTTAAAATAGGCAACTGACCCCGATCCTTAATCGCCTTCAGGATAGCCTGGCCTTTTTCATTAAAACCCAGCACCCGCAGATAGGGAACGAAAGATTCCGCCTGAAAAAGATTTAAGGTTTCTTTATCCAGCTCCAGGAGTCGATTGGATAGGATCCGGCGGACCCGGGTTTGGGGGATTCGTTTTGAGATAATCGCGTTAACGCATTCGTCCAGATTGGTGGCTGTTTTTAGGGCATCTCTGATTTTGTGTTCCAGGCCTTCACTGACATAGGGGGTGTTTTTCAAGTGTTTTACGTCACTTGAAAGAATTTGCAGGCGCAGGGCATTGAGAAAATAGTCGTCGCCTCTGGGATTATAATTTTTTCTAAAGGGCAGAATCAGATCATCGGCCGAATAGGGCAGTTTGTGATCGAGTGCTTCTAAGATCGCAGCAGCGGACTCAGGATGGGCAAGGGCATCTTTTAAAATGGTCCGAATCCCGGTGGCACTGAGATATTTAGAAGGCAACAGACTGTGATAGTCGGCACCCTGTCGCTTAACGGTCATTACATCGATATCGCTTTGGGTTTTGTGGAGGGCCTTGAGATATTCGAGGGCCAAGATGTTATTGGGGGTTTTTAAGAGATCGCCTGCCTCATGACTCAAATAGGAGCGAATCGCCAGTTCACGGGCTCGGGGAAAGGAAACTCCAGATGATAACTCCTGTTTAAGGAAGCTTTTAAATTCGACCGGTTCATGAACGAGCGTTTCAGCCAGACTGGTTAGCGGCTGGATATGTCCGAATTCGGAACCAAAGGAAAGGATATCGATTACCCCAGTGGCGTTAAAAATCTTTATGCCTCCATGCGCAAAGGCTTCGGCACTTTGGCAGGCATAGCCGAAAGGCAGTTCGCAGACCAGATCAACACCGGCGGATAGGGCCAACTGGGCGCGCTCCCATTTGTTTAATAGGGCGAAATCGCCGCGTTGAGTCAGACTGCCGCTCATTAAAGCCATAACACTGTCACAGTGACTTTCTTTTTTGGAGGACTCAATTTGCCAGGCATGGCCCATGTGAAACGGATTATACTCAGCAATAATACCTAGAATTTTCATCTTAGCCTCTCTTTTGTTAAAAAAATAGCAATTTATTAATTTATTATCGAAATATGACAAAAAAATAATGGTATTCTTTGCTTATTACTGTTATTATATAGAACGTATGAAATGTAATCAATAAAAAACTAAAGGAGAGTAATTATTAATGAATGTACTTGTTATTAACTGCGGTAGTTCTTCACTAAAATATCAGTTGCTTGATATGACCACTGAAGAAGTTTTAGCTAAAGGTTTAGTTGAAAGAATCGGTATTGAAGGATCTGTTTTGGTTCACGAAGCTCCAGGTCAAGACAAGGTAAAATTGGAACAACCTATGAAGACCCATAAAGAAGCTTTAAATCTTGTTATGGCTGCTTTAGTTGATCCTGCTCATGGGGTAGTGAAGTCTTTGGAAGAAATTTCTGCTGTTGGTCATCGAGCTGTTCATGGTGCTGAAACTTTCTCTGATTCAGTTGTTATTGATGATGCGGTTATCAAGAGCCTGGAAGAATGTTCAGAATTAGCGCCTCTTCATAATCCTGCCAACCTGATTGGGATCAATGCTTGTCGGGAATTACTGCCAAATGTACCAATGGTAGCAGTATTCGACACCGCTTTCCATCAGACCTTACCAGGTGAAGCTTTCATGTATCCACTCCCTTATGAATTATATGAAAAATTCAAGATCAGAAAATACGGTTTCCACGGAACCTCCCATAAATTTGTGAGCCAGGCTGCTGCTGAATTAATGGGCAAAAAACTTGAAGACCTGAAACTGATTTCATGCCATTTAGGTAATGGTGCCAGCCTTTGTGCTATAAAAAATGGAAAATCTGTTGATACTTCAATGGGATTAACACCGCTGGCTGGATTGGAAATGGGTACCCGTTGTGGCGATATTGATCCTGCCATCATTCCATTCCTGGTTAATAAAGGATACACCGTCGAAGAAGTTGATACCCTGATGAACAAAAAATCTGGGGTACTTGGCGTTTCTGGAATCAGCTCTGATTTCCGTGATGTTGAAGGCGCCGCAAACAGTGGCAATAAACGGGCTCAGTTAGCACTGGATATTTTCCATTATCGGGTTCGTACTACAATCGGCGCTTATGTTGCAGCAATGGACGGGGTCGATGGCATTATTTTCACTGCCGGTTTAGGAGAAAACTCAACAACTTCCCGGGCCGCAATCTGTGGTGGTTTAAAATACTTAGGTATTACTTTAGATCCAGTTACCAACAGCAAACGAGGCGAAGCGACTGTTATCTCGGATAAGGACTCTAAAACAACCGTAATGGTTATTCCAACCAATGAAGAATTAATGATTGCCAGAGACACACTAGCGTTAGCTAAATAATGTAAAGTATTTCACTTGACAAAACGGGTAATCGTCTATATAATGATGATTGCCCGTTTGGAGTGATAAAATGAATTTTGAAATCAATAAGCTATTGCAGGAAAAAATAATCCCTTTTGAATTTGTTGTAAAAAATACGGATTTAAATGATATAGAGGGAGAACTGGATGAAAATGGAGCCTTAGTGTGTGGAACCATTGAGAAAATATCGAAAGGTAATTTTCTGGTGACCTTCACCGTCGAGATGACCATGATCTTTCCCTGTGCGCGTTGCCTAGAACCAACCCCCATCAATTGTCTTTATGACTATACGGATACGGTAACGGTTGAAGATGATGAAGCGGTACTTGATTTATTGCCCATCATTGAAGAATGCATTTATATTAATGAACCTTTCCGTGTACTGTGCAGTGAAGATTGTGCGGGTTTGTGTCCAAAATGCGGCAATAATTTAAATCACGAGCAATGTGAATGTGACAAATTTGGTGATTATGATCCTCGATTTGAAGCGTTAAAAAATTTATTGTAAGTGAAATGACTTTACTATTAGGAGGTGTGAGTGATGGCTGTACCAAAGAGAAAAACTTCTAAGTCAAGAAGAGACAAAAGAAGAACACATTACAAATTAAATATTCCAGGAATGAGTACTTGTCCAAAATGTGGTGAAATTAAATTGCCTCATCGAGTTTGCAAGTCTTGTGGCACATACAAAGACGTTAGCGTTATCAGCTTTAACGAATAAACAGAGTTTAGACTCTGTTTTTTCTCTATCTGGGATTATTTTAGCTGGATAATTTTACCGATAGTATTTACTGAATAGATTTTTTCTGGGATAATAGACAGATATTAAGGAGGTCGTTGTTTTGAATATATTTTTAGATGCCATGGGTGGCGATCATGCGCCCTATGAAATCGTCAAGGGTGCTATCGATGCGGTCAAAGAATATGACGTCAAGCTGACCCTGGTGGGTCACAGGCAAGCCATTGAAGCAGAGCTTTCAAAATACGATTATCCTAACGACAAAATAGAAATTCTACATGCTGAAACTGTCATTGAAAACACCGAAGAACCAGCCATGGCGATTCGCCGAAAACCAGATTCCTCATTGGTGGTGGCGCTGGACGAAATGAAAAAAAGAGACAATGCTGTCTTGATTTCGGCCGGCAGCACCGGAGCACTTTTATCAGGTGGGCTCTTAAAGCTTGGCCGGATAAAGGGGATTAAACGCCCGGCGCTGGCAGCGACTTTGCCAAAAAATGACGGGGTGGTTGTGTTGATTGACACCGGTGCCAATGCCGATTGCAAACCAGAATATCTGGAACAATTTGCCCAATTGGGAAAAATTTATTCAGAAAATGTTTTAGGTAAAAAAAATCCGGGGATTGGTCTGATTAATATCGGTGCTGAAGCAAAAAAAGGCAACAGTCTTGTAAAAGCCGCTTATGAGCTTTTGGAAGCTGGAGAATTTAATTTTTTGGGCAATGTGGAAGCACGCGATATTCCCGAAACAAAGGCCGATGTATTAGTCTGTGATGGATTTACTGGTAATATCGTCTTGAAATTAACCGAGGGCATTGCAGAGTATCTGCTTAAGGGAATAAAGACATCAATTATGAGCAACACCAAAGGGAAAATTGGAGGAATGCTGATTAAAGACAATTTAAAAAGCTTTAAAAAACAATTTGACTATGCCGAATACGGCGGTGCGCCCTTTTTAGGTGTAAAGGGTGGAATTATTAAAGCTCACGGCAGTAGTGACGCCTTTGCCATCAAAAATGCGGTGAGACAGAGTATTAGATTTATTGAAAATGATGTATTGCAAAAAATAACTGATAATGCAAAAAATATGGAGGCTTAAGTCATGGATGAACGATTTTTAAAAGTAACGGCAATTATTTCAGAACAGCTGGATGTTGACATTGAAAAAATTACCCTTGAAACCTCACTCATTGATGATCTGGAGGCAGATTCACTGGATGTGGTTGAGTTAATTATGGCATTCGAAGATGAATTTGGCACAAAAATTGACGAAAGTGCATTAGAGAATATTCAAACCGTTGAAGATATCATCAACGCAATCTCCTGAGCAAAGAAGGGTGTCGCTGTGAAACACCGGCACCTTTTTTCATTAAATTAGAAATTTGTACCAGGTCTTGTTCGTTTTGGTACTTTTGATGGGAAAAAGCGAGAAACGTCCAGTTGACATCTCGTAATCAAGAAGGGGGGATATTAAGTGACAATCGAAGAAAAAATCGATTACCGTTTCAAAAAAAAGGATTTATTAAAAGTAGCATTAACACATAGTTCACATTCAGGAAATTCAACCAATAACGAACGACTTGAATTCTTGGGGGATGCAGTATTGGAACTGATTATCAGTGAGTATTTATTTTTATCTCACAAATTATCCGAGGGTAAAATGACGAAAATCCGTTCCAATATTGTATGTGCCGAGTCGCTTTCCAAGGCCGCCTATGAGCTCCAGCTGGGGGATCATATTTTCTTGGGAAAGGGTGAAATTGTTACCGGAGGGCGACAGCGAAAATCGAATCTTGCCAACGCATTTGAGGCCCTGATCGGGGCTGTTTTTTTAGACAGCAATTTCGAAACAACCCGAAAAGTCGTTCTGAAAGTGCTGGAAAGCAATATTCAGTTGGCGTTGTCCGGTGCACTGGTTAAAGACTATAAAACGGAGCTCCAGGAGTATATTCAGAAAAACAATGACAACGTCATTGAGTATGTCCTGGATCGTTCCGAAGGGCCAGAACACAATAAGACCTTTTATATTAAATTGATCTTTAATGGCGATTGTGTGAGTCATGGCATTGGGAAAAGTAAAAAAGAAGGGGAACAGGACGCTGCCAAAAACTATTTAATGAAGACCAGGAAAATTTAATTATAATGGGATACAGCGGGAAATTGAGGTGAGGGCTTGTATTTAAAAAAATTGCGATTGTCGGGGTTTAAATCATTTGCAGACCCGGTAAGCCTTGAGTTTTCAGAAGGTATTTCTGCAATTGTCGGCCCTAACGGCAGTGGAAAGAGTAATATCACCGACGCCATCAAGTGGGTCTTAGGTGAACAAAGTATAAAATCCCTCCGGGGTAAAAAAATGGAAGATGTTATCTTCTCGGGAACAGAAAAAAAACAAGCCTCTGGTTATGCCGAGGTTGTTTTGATTTTAGACAATAAAGATGGTTCATTGGAAAACTATCCCCAGGAAATAGCGATTTCAAGAAAACTATTTCGATCAGGGGAAAGTGACTATGCCATTAATAAAAAAAGCTGCAAACTAAAGGAAATCCACAGTATTTTTATGGATACCGGTTTGGGAAAAAATGGTTATTCGCTGATCAGTCAGGGCAGTATTGAAAATATTTTAGCCAGCAGTCCCACCGAGTTGCGGAATATTTTTGAAGAAGCAGTGGGAATTGTTTCTTATAAAACAAAAAAGAATGAGGCCGAAAAAAAACTGGAGCAAACCCAGGGTCATTTGGATCGACTTCGGGATATTATGACAGAAATCGAAAAACAGGTGGGACCATTAAAAAACCAGTCCCGGAAGGCCACCAACTGGTTAGCCCTCCACGAGGAATTAAAAACCGTTGATCTGGTAATTTTTTATCGAAAGATGAGTAGTGCCGTCGCGGAATTGGATGAATTAAAAAAGAATCTTGAAGAGCAGCTTAAAAGATGCGAAGAAATTGAGGCACTGATCCAGAAAAAGGATCAGTTGTATCAGAAACTGACCATCGAGAATCGCGAGTTGGATCTCTTGGTTGATCTCGAAAAGAAAAATCTGTCAGTCCTCAGATCAGATTTCGATCAGGTTCAACGAGAGGATATCCGTTGCAAAAGCCAGTTGGAAGCCAACGAAATAACCCAGGAGCGTTTAAAATCGGAAGCTGAAAGCCTGGCATCCCGGATGGCCGCAACCCTTGAGCGGATCAATGGACTGGAACTTGAAAAGAAAGTTCTGGTGGAAAATCTTCAGACCCATGAGTCGGTCAGGGGTGAATTGGAAAATAAGCTAAAGCTTTTATTGAATCAAGAAGAACAAGAAAATGACCGGATCAAAGCGACCCAAGATGCCATTCTAAATCATCAGTCACTTTGTGAAAAACTCGAAATGAAGCGCTTAGAAATCAAAACCTCGATTCAAGAGGCAAAGACGGAGTCGTCTTTTATTGAAAAGTATCTCGATGAAACCGAGACCAGCCAAAATCAAATATCAGCTGATCTGGAACAGCAGAGAAAAGAAGTCAGCAGTCTGCTAGCAGAAAAAAAACAACGGGAAGACCGTTATCAGCAGTTGCAAACCCAATATAATCATGATTTGGGGGAACAAAAAAAACTTCAGAATCAGGCCCACCTGGTTTCCAATAATTTGAAGGTTAACGCTTCAAAGGTGGAGTATTTAAAAAATATTCAAAAAAACTATCAGGATTATTTTCCGACCATTCGAAAACTGATGACTTCAGAAAAACTGTTAGGTCCGGTGATCCATGAAGTGTACGGCCCGGTTGGCGAACTCATCGCCACCGAACCCAGGTATCTCCAGGCTATCGATATTGCTTTAGGCGCAAAAAGTCAGAATATTGTGGTTGCCAGCGTCAAGGTTGCCAGCGATTGTATTAATATGTTAAAACAAGAGCGTCTTGGTCGGGCGACTTTTTTGCCCCTGGATAATTTAAAATACAGTTCGATCGATGACCGAACCCGAGCAGTGCTTAAGAATATGCCTGGAGTTGAGGGAATTGCCAGTGAGCTGGTTCAAACCGATGCCGCCTATGGATCTGCCATCGAAAGTCTTTTGGGACGAATTATCGTCGCCAGAGATTTTGCGTCGGGAAAAGATATTCAAAAGAAAATGGCCGCCAAGTTTACCGTGGTTACGCTCGAAGGTGAGATATTCTATCCCGGTGGAGCCATTGTCGGGGGCCAAAGCAAGGATAATCGACAGTCGCCGCTTTCTAAAAAAATTGAAATCCAGAATCTGGAAAATGAAATGGACCAGCACAAAAAAGCCCTTGATGCAATTAAAAACCAGGGGGCCATGTCGCAAAAATCGTTGGCCGAGGCGATTGATCAGCTGAAGGAGCTGGAAAACCAGTATAACGGCTGCAAACAAGCGCTGTGGGAAAAGAATAAAACAATTGAAGATCTGACCGGAAAGCAACATGAGAGTAAACAGTCGATTTTGGTTCAGAAACAAAAGCTGCAGGCACTGAGTCAGAAACTGGAAAAATTAAGCAAAGCGTTGACAGAAATCGAAGCGGCTTACAATCAGGCCAAAGAAGCCACAAAAGATCAGGAATCCGATGATTTCGCCCAGGCGATCAGACAACAGTTGGATGCCGTTCGTTTAAACATATCAGAAAATCAAATGATTATCACCAGGATTAAAGGCGAGATAGCTGGGTTTGATCAACAGATTGTCTTGATGCAGGAACAATTGACTCACCAGACAACCAGAAAAATAGCGCTTGAAACTGAAATGACAAGCTATCAGCGGGAATCAACGGAATTAATTCGACTTCAGGAAAAACTGGGGTCTGATCACCAGCGCTTAAGCAAAATGATTGAAGCCCACCGGGATAAAAATCAACAAGCCGCAGCGCTTCAAAAAACCAATGCCCAGCGGCTGGAAACACTCCAGGAAGAAATAAAAAACGACAATCACCAATTGATTATTGACAACGACAGAAAAAACACCATTTCCTCCCAAGTAAATAGCATGCAGCTGCAAATGAATCATTGGGAAGAGAATATCTATAAGAGTTATGAAATTAATTATTTAATGGCCGAAGATGCCTATCAGCAGCTGGAGGCAGATCAACAGCTTGATGCGTTGGATTTGTCCGAAGAGCGACAACGGACATTAAGAGAAAAAATTGGCGCCCTGGGTAACGTGAATCTCAACGCAATTGAAGAGTATGAAGAAATTCTGGTCAGACATGATTTTATGAAAGCACAAATGGATGATCTCAAAGCTGGGAAAAGTGAGCTGTTGGATATTATCAACACCCTGTACGACGCGATGACCGAGCAGTTTAAGGCTAACTTTATCAAGCTTCAGGAAAACTTTACCCGGATCTTCAGTATTTTATTTGAAGGCGGCCGGGCTTATCTGGAGTTTACCGATCCCACCGGGGTGCTGGAAGGGGGAATTGAACTGGTGGCGCAGCCGCCAGGAAAACGGCTACGCCATATTTCCCTGCTTTCCGGAGGTGAAAAGTCAATGGTCGCCATTGCTCTGCTCTTTTCCTTTCTGGAAATTAATCCGTCCCCTTTTTGTGTGATTGATGAGGTGGACGCCGCTCTGGATGATCATAATATTTATCGTTATATTTCTTATCTCAAAAAAGTGGCGGAACATAATCAGTTTATCACCATCACTCACCGTCGCACCACCCTGGAAGTTTGCGACAATCTCTATGGGGTGTCGATGTCCAAGGATGGGGTATCCCAATTGGTGTCGGTCCGACTGACAGATTACGCTTAAAATAATGAGCATGGAAAATTGCAAACTGGACTATACAGCATATTCATTTTCGCAAGGATCTGTGGAGCTAAAACTAAGGAGGCAACTATGGAATTAAGTTTGTATGAACGGATGCGCAACAAACTGCTAAAAACGGCTGACAATTTCAAGGAAAAAATTGAAAATGTCATGTATATGGGAAGTTTTGATGATGATTTCTTCGACGAACTGGAGGAAACCCTGATTCTCTCAGACTTAGGGGCGCAAACCTCGGTGAAAATTACCGAGTCGCTGCGGGCTAAAATTAAAGAAACCCGATCAAAAAGCAAGGAAGAAGTGATGGGCTTTCTAAAAGAAATCCTCGTGGAAATGGTTCAGGTGGAAACCGAAAAACCGCAGCTGCCGACGATTATGCTGGTTGTTGGCGTCAATGGGGTTGGGAAAACTACCACCATTGCCAAGCTTTCTGAGCGCTATAAAAAAGAAGGAAAAAAAGTTGTCATTGCGGCTGCCGATACCTTTCGGGCCGCGGCAGTGGAACAACTGGATGAGTGGGCCAGACGGGTCGGCGTGGATATTATTAAAAGCACCACCGGCGCGGATCCAAGTTCAGTAATCTTTGATGCCATTGGCGCGGCTAAGGCCCGGAAAGCCGATATTCTAATTTGCGACACCGCCGGCCGTCTCCATAATAAGGTTAACCTGATGAAAGAACTTGAAAAGATCAGCCGGGTGATAAACCGCGAAGGGGACGGCTTCTCGATTCATAATTTAATGGTCCTAGACGCCACTACTGGCCAAAATGCCATTAACCAGGCCAAAGTCTTTCATGACTGTGTGGAAATCAAGGGGATCGTTCTGACTAAGCTGGACGGCACCGCCAAAGGCGGCATTGCTATTTCAATTATTGACGAAATGCAGATCCCCATCGAATATGTCGGTATCGGGGAAAAATCGGAGGATCTCATCGATTTTGATCCCAAGAAATTTGTCGATCTGCTATTTGAATAAGGTTTTAAGTAACCGCAAAATCAGGTGCCGCAGGTTGTCGCAACTTTTAAATTATGGAGAATAAAATTATTGAAGAAATGTACTGAGAATCAGGAATAAAAGCTTGACTTTTTTGCCGCCAGGACTTACAATAGATAAGTCGTCAAGTAAATTTCCTTTACGACGATAATGAAGGTGCATATGGAAAAAAAAGTAGGGGAACAGTATTTATTTGATTTTTATGGTGAACTGCTGACTGATAAACAGAAGCAGATTTTAGAGTATTACTATGACGACGACTATAGCCTGGCAGAAATTGCTGAGGTTATGGCGGTTACCCGACAGGGTATTTTTGATGTGATTAAACGCTCTAAAGCCATGATGGAAGCCTATGAAGAAAAACTGGGACTCATCGCCAAGTTTTTAGAATCTCAAATTCTTCTGGAAGAAATAGAGAAGGAACTATTGGATTGTGTTGATCGGGAAAAAGACGAACAGCTAAAATCTGAATTGATGCTGGTGATTGAAAAACTGAAAAATGTCAGTGAAGAAAACTAGAGGTGACAGATGATCTTTGAAGGATTAAATGAAAAATTCCAAAATATATTTTCCCAACTAAAGCGCAAAGGAAAACTCAGCGAAAAAGACATCCAGGAAGTTAATCGGGAAATTAAAATGGCTCTTTTAGAAGCCGATGTCAATTTCAAAGTTGTTAAGCAATTTACCAAAAATATCGGTGAACGGGCGATTGGCCAAGAGGTGCTTAGCAGCCTGACTCCAGGGCAGCAATTTATCAAGATTGTCAAAGATGAAATGACAACCCTTCTGGGCGGCGAAATCGAGCGTATGGACTTTGTTCAGGGACGCCAGAATGTTTATATGATGGTGGGTCTTCAGGGTGCTGGTAAAACGACGACAGCAGCCAAACTGGCAAACCTGCTACGCAAAGAGAAAAAATTCAAACCCTTGCTGGTTGCCTGTGACGTCTATCGTCCGGCGGCAATTAAACAGCTGGAAATCCTCGGGGATGAATTAAAGATTGACGTCTATTCTGAACATGATGTAAAAGATCCGGTGGGCATAGCCAAGCGGGGAATGCAAAAATCAATTGAAGGTCATTATGATCTGGTGATCATGGATACAGCTGGTCGATTGCAAATTGATGAAGCACTGATGGATGAACTGGTCAATATCAAAGAAGCTATCAATCCCACTGAAATTTTATTAACAGTCGATGGGATGACCGGGCAGGAATCGGTCAATGTCGCCAACGAGTTTAATCGCTTGCTTGATATTTCAGGAGTAATCCTGACCAAACTGGATGGAGATACCCGCGGCGGGGCCGCTTTATCGATTACCTATACGATTGGCAAAGCCATAAAATATATCGGAACCGGTGAAAAATTGACCGATATTGAGCTCTTTTATCCGGACCGGATGGCATCGCGTATTTTAGGAATGGGAGATGTATTATCCTTCATTGACAAAGCCCAAAGTATGATGGATGACGAAAAAGCCAAAGAGCTGGAAGAAAAGTTCAGAAATCAGGATTTTGATCTCAATGACTTTTTAGATCAGATCAAACAGATCGAAAGCATGGGTTCCATCAGCAGCTTATTGGAAATGATGCCGGGAGCCAATAAAAAAGCATTGAAGAATGTGGATTTATCTGGGGCTGATACAAAAAAAACCGAGGCCATTATCTTATCCATGACGCAGGAAGAACGACATAAACCAGGGATCATCAATGCCAGCAGACGAAGACGAATCGCGTTGGGAAGCGGCACCATGGTTGCGGATGTTAACCGGTTGTTAAAGGGATTTGAACAATCAAAAAAAATGATGAAACAAATGTCAAATCCGAGCATGGCTAAAAAAGGACGCATGAAGCTTCCATTTATGTAAAATCAGTGTTATCAAGGACATTATGTCATTAGATAAAGAAGTTAAGAAAGGGGGAACAAACATGGCAGTTAAAATCAGATTAAAAAGAATGGGTAAAAAGAAAAAACCTTTTTATAGAATCGTTGTTGCAGATGCACGAGCACCACGTGATGGTAAGTTCATCGAAGAAATTGGATACTACAACCCTTGTGTTGACCCTGCACTCGTAAAAGTAGATGCAGATAAAGCCAAAACATGGTTGGCCAATGGCGCAAAACCAACGGACACCGTTAAGTATTTATTAAAAAGAGAAAACGTAATCGAGTAGTACCAGGAGGTAAATGATGAAAGAACTTGTGGAAATTATTGCAAAAGCTCTTGTTGAACACCCCGATGCGGTATCTGTCCAGGAAGTTGAAGGCGAACAATCCATTATTTTGGAATTGAAAGTTGCTGACGACGATATGGGCAAAGTCATTGGAAAACAGGGGCGCATCGCAAAAGCAATTCGTACCGTCATAAAAGCCGCTGCCACGAAAGAAGATAAACGTGTCATGTTGGAAATTATCCAATAAAGGCATTGGGCTGTGTATACAGCTCTTTTTTTTCGTGTCTTTTTAGGGCATAAAAACAGGAGATAATAATGGAAAATAATAATCGTTTAATCATCATTGGCCGTATTCTTGGTGTTCATGGAATCAAGGGCGAATTAAAAGTTCTGCCCCTGACCGACGATCCCGGACGTTTTTATGATTTGGACTCGATCACCCTGATCCATGACAAAACTGAAACAGATTACAAGATTACCAATTGCCGCCTCCACAAAAGCAACGTGCTACTGTTTCTCGAAGGCATCACCAACCGCAATGATGCGGAAACATTGACAGGCAGAGAAGTCGGTATCCCGAAAGAATTAGCGGTTTCGTTGGCTGAAGATGAATTTTTTATCGAAGATTTATTGGGGTTGCCGGTTTACAATGACGGCCAGCTACTGGGAAAAATTACCGATGTGATGCAAGCCGGTGGGGTGGATGTTTATACCATTACCACAGGCAAGAAAATCTACTGTGTACCGGCGCGAAAACTCTATTTCACTGAAATCAATGTAAAAGCCGGCCGAATCGATGCAAGCATCCCCCAGGAAATATTGGATCTATGAAGTTTTACTTTTTAACCTTATTCCCGGAAATCTTCGAAACTTATTTTCAGACCGGGATGATCGGCCGCGGTGTCAAAGCGGGTTTAATCGACTATAGCGTGATCAATATTCGAGATTTCTCCGGCAATAAACATCATAAAGTGGATGATACCCCTTATGGAGGCGGTGCTGGAATGGTGATGGCGGCGCCACCAATTGTTGCGGCCCTGAAAAGCATTCCTGATTTTAGCAATTACCCGGTCATTTATTTAACTCCGGGGGGCAAACCATTTGAACAAAAAGATGGGCAGAGGCTTTCGGTGTATCCGGGTATAATTTTTATCTGCGGCCATTATGAAGGTATCGACCAGCGAGTTATTGATGGTTATGTGGATCTCGAATTTTCAGTTGGTGACTATGTCTTGACCGGCGGCGAATTACCAGCCTTGACCATGGCTGATGCCATCGCCCGACATATTCCCGGTTTTCTGGGAAACGGCGACAGTTTAGCGGAAGAGTCTTTTGAAAGTCATCTGCTGGAGTATCCCCACTATACCAAACCCCGGGAATTTGAAGGTGCAGAAGTACCAGAAGTCCTTTTATCCGGCAATCATGCCGAGATTAATAAATGGCGTTTAAACCAGGCAGAGTCACGGACGCGATTAATACGGCCTGATTTATTTGAAAAATACGAAAAACACAATAAAAAAAAAACTTGCACAAAGAATAAACAAAGTGTATAATATGTCAGTATGTTATTAAGAGAGACGGTCCTCTGTACGAGATGCATGAACGTCGGAAATCGAATATTAAGGAGAAAAAAATGGACATTATTAAAAAGATTCAATTAGAAAATATGAAGGCAGAGCCACCAAAGTTTAACGTTGGTGATACTGTTAAAGTTCATGTTAAAGTAATCGAAGGTAAAAAAGAAAGAATTCAGATTTTTGAAGGCATCGTCCTTAAAAGACAAAACGGCGGCGTTGGTGAAACGTTCACCGTGCGTAAAATATCTTCTGGCTTTGGAGTTGAACGAACCTTCCTGATCCATTCACCAAAAATCGAAAAAGTTGATGTGGTTAGACGTGGTAAGGTACGTCGAGCTAAACTTAACTATCTTCGTGATCGAGTTGGTAAATCAGCAAAAGTCAAAGAAAAAAGAGCGTAATTCAGAGGCTGTCAAGCCTCTTTTTTGGTTAACTGGTGTTTTAAAAATAATTAGTTACTAGCAAGGAAGTGAAGAAATGAAAGAAGATCAGGAATCTAAAGGTAATTTGGAACTTAAAGAATGGATACAATCCGCAGTGATTGCCATTGTTCTTGCTTTTATCATAAAAATGTTTTTATTCGACTTTGTCATGGTCCAGGGAAGCTCGATGTTTCCTACCCTGGTTGAGGGGGATCGACTGATTGTCAATAAAATCGGCTATACCATTGGTGAGCCAGACTATGGCGATATTGTGATTCTGAGCTATAGCGACAGTGTCGAGTATGTCAAGCGGGTGATTGGTAAAGGTGGCGATACGATCGAAATAAAAGACATGGTTGTTTACCGTAATGGCGAGCCCTTATCTGAAGACTATATCAACACCGATCCGTATGAGGATTTTTCTGAAGTTACCGTTCCAACTGGCACTTATTTCGTTATGGGTGATAACCGGGCTAACAGTTCAGACAGCCGTTATTCAAGTCTTGGATTTGTGGAAAGGGATGCCATTGACGGAAAAGTCATCTTTAGAATTTGGCCCCTTTCGGAAATTGGACTGGTATAATAATGTCAGCAGAAAAAATTGAATATATCCAGTGGTATCCGGGCCATATGGCCAAAGCTAACCGTGAAATAAAAGAAAAACTCAAACTGATCAATGTGGTCATTGAAGTGGTCGATGCCAGGCTGCCGCTATCAAGCAAGAATCCCGAGATCAACCAGTATACCTGGAACAAGCAGCACATTTTGTTACTGAATAAGTCGGATTTAGCTGATCCGGAAGTGAGTCTAGAATGGATCGACTGGTTTAAGAAAAATACTGAAATCGAGAAAGTCGTGTTGTTTGACGCCTTTGACCGACGGATGAAAACCGATCTGGTCAGAACCATTCATGAGTTGAATATTAAAGAAAAAGCGCAGGTAAAATGCCTGGTTTGCGGAATTCCCAATGTTGGAAAGTCAACGGTGATCAATAGCCTGATTGGCAAAAAGAAAACCCAGATTGGCAATAAACCAGGGGTTACAAAGGGTCAGCAATGGCTTAGCACCCCAGACCACCTGATGTTGCTGGACACCCCGGGAATATTATGGCCAAAGTTTGAAGATCCGCTGGTGGGGCTGCATTTAGCCTGGTTAGGTTCCATCAAAGATACCATATACGAAAAAGAAAATATTGCCGCGGATCTGCTGAAATATCTGTTAGTGTATTATCCCGATGAACTGGAAGCAATATATAAAATTGAGGTTGTGGGTAAAAACCTTCCGGAGGTTTTCGACGCCATTGCCAAAAGTCGGGGACTGCTCGTTAAAGGCGGCGAATACGATTATGCCCGCACCAGTGTGTTAATTCTCAACGATTTTAAAAATGGCCGGATCGGTCGGATCACTTTGGAACGACCGGAGTAACAACGTTTATCAATTATTTAAACAATCAGTTTCTGTTTATCAGAAAGCTGGTTGTTTTTTAGTTGTCAGACAGTATGCCAGAGAAGAGTCAGTGGATGGCTGATACTTTAAGCTGTGGGGACTGAAAATTGTTTAATGGGAGCATCTGACTATTTTTTATTGAAGATCTATAGTATAATGGCGATATACAATATTGACGAATAATAAAAGAGGTAATTATGAATTCATTTGAAAAGATGACTGTCACAGGTATCAAGGAATACATCTCACAAAAGCAAATGCAATCATATCCTGATCTGATCCCAGCGCTGAAGGACGACCCCCGGGTAGCCGTTAAAAAAATTGGCGAATCTCTGGAGAAGAAAGTAGCAGCCAGAGATAAAGAAGTTGATCGAATAGTAAAAATGAAATCTATTGAAGCTGGCTATTATCAGAGTGGTATTCTTAGAATTGGCGGAATCGATGAGGTTGGCCGGGGACCGTTAGCGGGACCAGTGGTAACCTGTGTCATTATTCTAAAGCCGGACTCCAGCCGCTTATATGTCAATGATTCTAAGAAGGTATCCAAGAAAATTCGTGAGAGCTTATGTGAACAGTTGCTTGAAGACGCAGTCGATTATGCGATCGGTCAGGTAGATAATGATCTGATTGACAGTCTCAACATTCTGAATGCCACCAAAAAGGCGATGACCGATTCATTAAACACATTATCTGTTAAACCAGATCTGCTGTTGATTGATGCACTGCACATCGACTCAGAAATTCCCCAAAAATCGATAATTCATGGTGATGCCACCAGTTATTCAATTGCAGCGGCGAGTATCGTTGCCAAGGTTTATCGGGATAATCTGATGCAGATTTTTCACGAACAGTATCCGCAATACGGTTTTGATCACAATATGGGCTACGGTACTGCCGAACATATTGATGCGTTGCGTAAGTATGGGCCAACACCTATCCACCGCAGCAGTTTTATTCAGAATCTAGGTTTGTAATGAAAACCCACAATGTAAAAAAAGGGAAGGCCGGAGAAGAATTAGCGGTAGCATTTTTAACGAACTCCGATCATCAACTTTGTGAAATGAACTATAAAAAACCATCTGGTGAAATTGATCTTATTACTCAGGATGGTGACACTCTGGTTTTCGTCGAAGTGAAGTATCGAAAAAACCTCGACTACGGATACCCCCGGGAATCAGTGACCCGTGCGAAACAAAAACGAATTGCCAAAACAGCGCTCTGGTATTTAAAGGAGAAACAGCTTGATGATGTCAATATCCGCTTTGACGTCATTGAAATATATTATTGTCCGGATGGGGAACAAGTGATCAATCATTTTGAGAACGCTTTTTCATACTGATCAAAATTTTTTAATCAAAATCGATGCTAAACTCGATTTTTATACTGAAAATAAAACAGGGCTGAAGTCAGAAAATCTGACTTCAGCCCTGTTATTTTTAAATACTATTGGCCGTCATCTACCGAGATCAGAAAAACCTTTTCAGAATAGGTACCCTTATTTTCTTTATTCTGAATTTTTAAATAATCAATATGAAGTGGCTCATACTCAAAGGTCTCCACAATTGCATCCAGCAATTCGTAGATATCCGAAAGTTCATCTTCCGAGGGTCTTTTCAAAAATATTTGAGCCTTTTCGAGAAGCTTGTCTTTTAATGCATCTCGAACTTCTGATTCACCTAAGATTTTGTACTCACAGGTACGTCCGCTGTCTCTAATGATTTCAGGAATTTTATCCCGAACAATTTTGTTGTACTCAACTTTCATAAACTATCACCTCAAGCATATTATACCCAATGGTTCCATTTAAAAACAAGAGGGATAATTTATTTTTAAGAAAAAACCTGACTGATTCCGATTTGATGTTGTGATATAATAAAAGGATAAGATAATTGGAATGAGTGCCACAAATTTTCTGGAAAGAGAACCAGCTGAAGTCATTCTCTGCGTTTTCGCGGGAATTTTGGGTATGTATCTCTTAATTGCTTGCGGTTGTCATCTCGATTAAAGATCAAAACAAGCTACTTATCAATAAAAATAAAACTAGCGCTTGTATTTTTGCTGAAGAAATACTATTATAATTAGAACAATTCTATTTTATAATAGCGATCAAATAAATGGTTTAAAACTACTACAATCCTATCTAGATGGCCGCAAAATTTTGGTTAAATGTCGGAAGGAGGGTTTTATTATGGGGAAGCTAATGATATCAGTGTTAATATTGGCAGTGATCAGTGTAAGTATTTTTACTTTCAACTATATAAGTCCTGGAAAATTGGACTCAACAGAAGAGCTTTCATCGAATCTGAATCAAATAAAAGAAGTTGAAATACCAACTGACAAAATAATAAATGCAAAAGATTATGGAGCAAAAGGAGATGGGGTAACAGATGACACAGCGGCCTTACAAGATGCAATTGATGAATCGAGTAAAGAAAATGCGCTGTTGGTCATACCAGAATCGGAGCAGCCATATTTTATCACAAAACAATTGATCCTCAGTAAGGACACGCACATTAGCGGTTATGGAGCTGTGTTATTTATGGCCCCGGAAGAAGACACAATCCGGAATATGCTTTGGTCAGATCCCGATGATATTGTTACAAATATTTCAATCCAAGGACTGACTTTAAGATCAGAAAATACCATTGCAGGGGTTGATTATTATGCAAATAGTATGGTCAGTAATGTTCAGGGAATGTACTTTCAAGGTGTAGAAACAATGAAGATTAATGATGTTTTCATGGATAATGTCTATGTTGGTTTAAAAATATCCCAAACCGGTAATCAGAAAAATAAAGATATAAAGGTGAGTAATTTAAAAATAGACCATTCTGGGATGCCGATACAGGTTTCGGGTACCAATGGCTTTAGTATGGTTGACAGTATCCTGAATTCAAATGAAGGTGGAACGAAATGGTTGCATTCTGCATATCTGCGAGGTGACAACAGTAATTTTTATTTTAAAAATGTTGAGTTCAATAATGCGTCTGGAGGAGGAATAGCAATTGCTGGAAATCCACAGTACAATAATCCGCCTGAAAACATGGTGTTTAAAGACTGCCGTATCAAAGATAGTGTTGTCGGCGTTCATATCAATAGTGGCGCCAAAAACATAACAATATCTGGCCTGGTTATTGAAGGGAGCAGCTTGGGGTTTAAAATCAACGAAGCGTCGGAATTAAACATTGATGAGGTGAGCATCAGCGGATCAAAATGGAAAGAGAATGACCACGGCGGTTTTAGCATTGAAAATGTTGGACAATCGACAATTTCAAATATTACAATAGATGCCAGTGATATAACAGAATCCTTATGTTTGTTGATTGGAAATATTGAAGATCTGAGATTATCTTCATTTGAAGATAATAACGTAAAAAATATTCCCTTATATAGCGTTAACAGTACCGCAAAAATAAAAAATCTGATTATTGAATAATTTCATTTAAGAGACGTATAAAAAAAGTTCAGATAGTGGCATCTTAGAAACAGCATCACATTAATGAGCTAAGATGACATCAATTAATGATGTTTTAGGAGGACGACAACAATGGCAGAAAAGATTTATCTGGCATCACCGCACATGAGTGATGAAGGATTTGAAATGGAATATATCAAGGAAGCATTTGCCACCAATTGGATCGCACCGCTGGGTCCGAACGTTAATGAATTCGAAAAGGAATTTGCGTCAAAAGTTGGAGCTAAATATGCCGCGGCAGTGAATACAGGGACAGCAGCAATTCATCTGGCACTGAGAGCGGTTGGAATAGGAGCAGGTGATATTGTCTTTTGTCCATCGCTCACTTTTTCAGCAACCGTCAATCCAATTATTTATGAAAAGGCGATTCCGGTATTTATTGACAGTGATGAAGAAACCTGGAATATCTGTCCAATTGCATTAGAAGAGGCTTTTCAGAAATATCCCCAGGTAAAAGCTGTGATTGTAGTTCATCTTTATGGTCTATCAGCTGATATGGATAGAATAATGGCGATTTGCAACCGTCATGGGGTAACCGTAATTGAAGATGCTGCGGAATCTCTGGGAACCATATATAAAGGCAGACAGACCGGTACCTTTGGGGAGTATGGTGTATTTAGTTTTAATGGAAATAAGATTATAACTACTTCTGGTGGTGGTATGCTGGTTTCAGATAATCAAGCTAAAATTGAAAAGGTACGATTCTGGTCAACCCAATCGCGAGATTCAGCAAGGCACTATCAGCATAGTGAATTGGGTTTTAATTATCGAATGAGTAATATTTCTGCCGGTATCGGCCGCGGTCAGTTAAAAGTGCTGGATCAAAGGGTCGCCAAGAAAAAATACATATTTGAATTTTATAAAAGAGAGCTGCAACAATTGCCCGGGATTCAGTTTATGCCGATCAATGATTGGAATGATCCAAACTACTGGTTGAGTTGTATAACCTTAGCAGGATCAATAAAACCACTGGATATAATGGCGGCTCTGGAAGAAGAAAATATTGAATCACGACCGCTCTGGAAACCCATGCATCAGCAACCCTTTTTTGAGTGGTGTGACTATATTGGCGGAACTGTGTCGGAGAAACTGTTTGAGTCAGGTGTTTGTTTGCCCTCTGATACGAAGATGACAGACTCAGATCAGAAACGAATCTGTCAGATTATTAAAGGATTGTGATCAGCGATGATCTATAAAAGATTTATAAAAAGACCGATGGATTTTTGTTTATCTTTGACAGCAATCATTGTCCTTTCACCAGTACTTCTTGTTTTAGTTCTGATGATCAGAAAAAAATTGGGCAGTCCGGTACTATTTAAACAAAAAAGACCGGGCTTAAATGAAAAGATATTTACCCTTTATAAGTTTAGAACCATGACCGATCAGCGGGATGAAAAAGGAGGACTACTGCCAGATGATCAACGACTGACCAAGTTTGGAAATTTTCTCAGATCCACCAGTCTGGATGAGCTGCCGGAACTTGTGAATGTGGTTAAAGGTGACATGGCTGTTATTGGTCCGAGACCATTGCTGGTACAATACTTGCCCCTTTACAACCAAAAGCAAAAAAGGCGACATGAGGTCAGGCCGGGGTTGTCCGGGTTGGCTCAGGTAAATGGACGCAATGCCATTAGCTGGGAAGCGAAATTTGATCTTGATGTCCAGTATGTAGACTCAATCAGTTTTGTGGGAGATTGGAAGATTATCCTCTTAACACTAAAAAAGGTCTTCAAACGAGAGGGAATTAATGCAAATGCATCAACAACAATGGAGTTATTTCAGGGCACAAGAGTAGACGATTAAGAAAAATAGAAGATGAGAACCACTATAAATTTCACGATACTAATCGAAAGGAGACCGGCATTGTGAAGAAAAAATTATTGATCATCGGCGCAAGCGGGCATGGAAAAGTTGTTGTCGATATTGCGATTAAAATGAATAAATGGAGACATATCGCATTTCTCGATGATGATCCATCAATTACTGAGTGTATGGGATTTAGTGTTAGAGGGAAAACAGAGGATGCCTTTAAATATGCAGATGAAGCTGATATTTTTGTCGCTGTTGGAAACAATGAAATTAGAGAGAAGGTTCAAAATAAGCTCGAGTCAGCGGGGATAAAGTCACCACTCTTAATTCATCCTTCGGCGATTATTGGGTCCGAGGTGGAAGTTGGAAATGGTACAGTGATTATGGCTGGTGTCGTAGTTAACAGTGCCACTCGAATCGGCAAAGGCTGTATTATCAATACCGCGGCGACATTAGACCATGATAATCGTATTGCTGATTTTGTTCATATATCGCCTGGAGCACATTTGGCCGGGATGGTGGCGGTTGGTAAAAAAACCTGGATTGGAATTGGCAGTACCATCAGTAATAATTTGACCATTACCGGCAACTGTAAAATTGGCGCCGGTGCGGTTGTGGTAAAAACCATAGCTGAATCGGGAACCTATGTGGGTGTTCCGGCAAGGAGTATCCGTTGATGAAAAAAACTGTCTGGATTTGGAATCACTATGCTACCAATATGTATCAGGATCGTGCCGGCCGACATTACTCTTTTGCCGAAAATCTACTCAAAAGAGGTTATAACCCCATCATTTTCTGTGCCTCGACTAATCATTTTTCAAATGAAAACATTGAAATCATGAATAAAAAATATCGAGTGGATACAATCGATGAGATCACGTTTGTGATTGTAAAAACCCCTGATTACGTTGGAAATGCCAAAAAAAGACTGTATAATATGCTGACTTTTTATAAAAATCTGTTCCCGGTTGCGAAAGAATACGCCCAAATAAATGGGAAACCGGATCTAATCCTGGCGTCAAGTGTTCATCCCCTCACACTGATTGCTGGCATTCAGATGGCAAAAAAGTTTAAAGTTCCATGTATTTGTGAAGTGCGGGATCTCTGGCCAGAAAGTATTGTCGCCTACGGCGGTTTAAAGCGAACCAGTTTTATTGCAAAAGCTCTTTATCGCGGTGAAAAGTGGATTTATGAAAGGGCCGACAAACTTATTTTTACCATGGAAGGTGGGTCGGATTACATCATTGAACAAGGGTGGAACAAGGAGCAGGGTAGTTCGATTGATCTCCAAAAAGTATATCACATTAATAATGGTGTTGATCTGGATGCCTTCAAGGAAAATGAAAAGGTTTATAAATTTGAAGATCAGGATTTAGACAATGAAAAAACCTTTAAAGTGATCTACACCGGATCAATTCGACTTGTAAATAACGTCAAAACCATTGTTAATGCAGCACAAGTTGTCAAAAATGAATCGCCCAATGCGATCATTTTCCTTATTTATGGAGATGGCAGTGATCGAAAAAACCTGGAAGACTTCTGTAAAGAGAATAATATTAATAATGTTGTGTTCAAAGGTTATGTCAATAAAAATAGAATTCCGTATGTTTTAAGCAAGTCAAATCTCAATATTATCCACTTTGAGGACAATCAGATAAAAAAATACGGGGCAAGTCTCAATAAAATGTTTGAGTATTTTGCCAGCGGTAAACCGACGGTTTCTGACTGTGAGTTTGGTTATGACCTTATAAAAAGATACAATTGCGGAATGGTGGTTGATCATGCTGACCCAGAACAATTGGCCAAAACCATTATCGAGTTCAGTAATATGTCCAAAAACCAATATGAACAATACTGTAAAAATGCCATAACGGCTGCGAATGACTATGATTATCAACGATTAACAGAAAAACTTATCGAATTAATTTAAAGGGAGTTATAAAAATGACGATCAAAGACAAATTAATTTCTAAAACAGCAATATTAGGTGTGGTCGGTCTTGGTTATGTGGGGCTTCCACTGGCAGTGGAGAAAGCGAAAGCGGGTTTTACAACCATTGGCTTTGATGTACAAAAAGAAAAAGTTGACATGGTTAATGCCGGTAACAATTATATTGGGGATGTAGTGAATGAAGATCTGGGAAAAATTGTGAAGTCGGGTTTGCTTTCGGCAACAACGGATTTCTCCAAGGTAGCAGCTGCTGATTGCGTATGCATTTGCGTGCCAACCCCACTCGATGAGCATCAACAGCCAGATATCAGTTATGTCAAGTCTTCAGCAGAGAGTATTGTTCCATATATGCACAAAGAAATGCTGATCGTCCTTGAATCGACCACCTATCCCGGAACAACCGAAGAACTGCTTAAACCAATTTTTGAGTCGTCCGGATTGAAATGCGGTGAAGATTTTTATCTCGCCTTTTCACCTGAACGGGTTGATCCCGGAAACCTGATTTATAAAACGAAAAACACTCCAAAGGTGACCGGTGGCATCACCCCTCAGTGTACCGAAGTGGCAGCGGCTATGTATGAGAGTATTTTACAAGCCCCCATTTATCGGGTTTCATCACCGGCCGTAGCCGAAATGGAAAAGATACTTGAAAATACGTATCGAAATATTAATATTGGTCTCGTGAATGAGCTGGCTATGCTGTGCCACAAAATGGGGATCAGTATCTGGGAGGTAATTGATGCCGCCAAATCAAAACCCTATGGTTTTCAGGCTTTCTATCCAGGTCCAGGGGTCGGTGGCCATTGTATTCCACTGGATCCTTACTATCTTTCCTGGAAAGCTCGTGAATACGGGTTTCACACATCAATGATTGAATCGTCAATGATGGTTAACGACCGGATGCCCGAGTATTGCGCTGAACGAGCCAGTAAAATTTTAAATCACCATAACAAAACGCTAAAAGACTCGAAAATTCTTTTTCTTGGCGTCGCATATAAGCAGGATATTGGCGATTATCGGGAAAGTCCGGCAATAAAATTAATGGACGAAATCGAAAAAGAAGGTGCCGATATCATTTATTATGATTCATTTGTACCAGAATTCCAGGAACATGGAAAAACACGAAAAGGTGCTGTGGAACTTACCAGCGAACTTGTTGAATCGGCAGACCTGGTCATCGTCACAACTGCCCATACAAATATCGATTATCATACTATCCAAAAACATGCTAAACTTATTTTTGATACAAAAAATGCCATGAAGAACATTGAAGAAAGAGAAAATATTGAGCTGCTTTAAGGAGGTGTTACCTTGGGTTTAAAATATGCATTAATCGGATGCGGAAAAATTTCGGCCAATCATATTGCTGCCGCCCGCGCCAATGATCTTGATATTGTCGCACTGTGTGATGTCTACCCGGATAGCATGAATACACTGATTTCAAAATTTGAACTACCGGAAACAATCCATCAGTATACCGATCATCAAGCGCTGATACAAAATGAAAAGCTGGATCTGGTTGCGATCTGCACTGAAAATGGTAAGCATGGGTCGATTGCGCTGGATTTTATTGAGGCCGGCTGCAATTTGATCATTGAAAAACCAATTGCCCTTTCGCTTGAAGAAGCTGATGAAATTATCAAGCGATCCAAAGAAAAAAATGTCAAAGTCAGCGCCTGTCATCAGAATCGTTTTAATCAGTCGGTCATTGAAATTAGAAAAGCCCTGGACCAAAAACGTTTTGGAAAACTTTTTTATGGGACCGCCCATATCCGCTGGAACCGGGGTCGTGAATATTATGCTGGTTCAAAATGGCGGGGAACCTGGGAACATGATGGTGGCGCCCTGATGAATCAATGCATTCACAACATCGATCTGCTGAGATGGATGATGGGGGATGATATTATTGAAGTGGTGGGAATGACCGATAATCTTAATCATCCCTATATCGAAGCGGAAGACTTTGGGATCGCTCTGATCCGTTTTGCTAATGGCAGTTATGGCATTGTTGAAGGAACGACGACAATTTACCCCAAAAATCTGGAAGAAACACTTTACTTGTTTGGTGAAAAGGGAACGGTCAAAGCAGCCGGTCAGTCGGTCAATATTATTGAAGAATGGCAATTTTCGGATGCTCGGGATGACTCCGAAGAAATTAAAGAACGGTTTAGCATGAATCCTCCCAATGTCTATGGCTACGGACATACACCCTATTATGCAGATGTTATTGATGCGATTAAAAATGACCGGGAACCATCGATCACAGCGGAAGACGGTCGCAGAGCAGTGGAACTTATTCTGGCAATCTACAAATCGGCTGCAGAAGGACAGCGGATCAGATTGCCATTGGAAAAATGTAGTACCACAGATTTTAAAGGGAGATTTGAAAAATGAGCTATTATGTCCATGAAAGCAGTTATATCGATAAGGACGTTAAAATTGGTGCAGGAACGAAGATCTGGCATTTTTGCCACGTACAAGAAGGGGCAGATATTGGCGAAAATTGTTCACTCGGTCAAAATGTCAATATTGGCAGTCGCGTAAAAATTGGGAATGGGGTAAAAATTCAGAACAATGTTTCGGTATATGAAGGGGTCGAACTGGAAGATTATGCTTTCTGTGGACCGTCAATGGTTTTTACAAACGACCTGACCCCACGCAGTAAATATCCCAAAGGTCCGGGTGGTTTTAAAAAGACCCTGGTGAGCTATGGGGCCTCAATTGGCGCAAATGCGACCATCGTTTGTGGTAACACCATCGGCCGCTGGGCAATGATTGCTTCAGGGGCAGTGGTCACCAAAGATGTTAAAAACTATGCACTGATGGCCGGGGTACCGGCAAAACAAATCAGCTGGGTTTGCGAATGCGGAACACCATTAAAAGAAGGACTTTCTTGTGAAGCTTGTGGCAGAGCGTACCGCCTGGAGAATGATCAATTAATTGAAAAGTAAATGAATAATACGAGTGGAGAGTGATTTCGATGGAGTTCAGAGATCTAAAAACGCAGTATCAAAAATATAAAGATGAAATTGATGGTGCCATTCAAAAAGTTTTGTTAAAGGCTGACTTTATCAGTGGTGCAGAAATTCAAATTCTAGAAGAACGGCTGGCTGAATATATTGGTGTCAAGCACTGTATTTCCTGCGCCAATGGCACTGAAGCGATGACACTGGTGTTGATGGCCTGGGGAATTGAAGCAGAAGATGCGATCTTTGTACCGGATTTTACTTTCTTTTCAACGGGTGAAGTTGTCTCTCTAAGCGGTGCAACACCGATATTTGTTGACGTCGATCCAAATACCTTTAATCTCGACACGATAAAATTAGAAAAGGCCATTCAAAGAGTCATTAAAAAAGGTGAACTCAAACCAAAAGCTATTATTCCGGTGGATCTATTTGGTCTGCCAGCAGACCATAACGAAATTGGTCGAATTGCCGAAAAATACAATTTGCTTGTTTTGGAAGATGCCGCCCAGGGCTTTGGCGGCAACATTAACGGTCAGAAGGCCGGTAGTTTTGGTCATGCTGCCACAACATCATTTTTCCCGGCCAAGCCACTCGGTTGTTATGGCGATGGCGGTGCGATTTTTACAAATGACGATCAATTAGCCAGTCTGCTCAACTCATTAAAGGTTCACGGTAAGGGAAAAAATAAATATGATAACGTCAGGATTGGACTTAATTCCCGGTTGGATACGATCCAGGCAGCGGTGTTAAATGTCAAACTAACCGCATTTATTGAACATGAACTTGAGGACGTCAATAAAATCTATCGTCACTATAACAAAAGATTGGATGGAGCTGTCGAAATCCCGGTGATGCCGGCTGGTTATTATTCCAGCTTTGCTCAATACACCATTAAACTTAAAAGCAAATCGGAACGAGACGCCCTAAAAACCAGATTAGGTGAGCATAAGATTCCGAGTATGATTTACTATTCAAAACCAATGCATCGACAGGAAGCTTTTTGCGATCAGGAATTTGATGATGCTGATTATATGGTTACTAATAAGTTATGCGAGACCGTATTATCCCTGCCAATGCATCCTTACCTGACCGAGAAAGAAATCGATGAAGTATGTAATTTGATTATCGATGTTTAGAGGATCTCAGAGATGAATGTTTTACATGTGAATTCCTATTACGCTCAAGGAACTTTTTATAAACATTTGTATGATCAACAGATACAAACAGGAATGGCCATCGATGTTTATGTTCCGACGCCAATTTCGGTCACTCGTGATTTGGGAAACTATACAACCATCAGCATTAACCATAAAAAGTATGATCGCTATTTATTTCATTTGAAACACACAAAAATTTATCGGGACATAAAAAAAACCTACCAGCTTGAGGATTATTCAGTGGTTCATGCGCACTCATTATTCTCCAATGGATACATCGCGATGCGAATAAAAAAGGATTTTGGTATTCCTTATATCGTTGCAGTACGGGATACCGATGCCAATGTCTTTTTTAAACGGATGGTCTGGCTTAGAAAACTTGGGATTAATATTTTGCAAGAAGCCTCACAGATAATATTTCTGTCAACAACCTATCGCGATGCGGTGGTTGAAAAATATCTGCCAGAGCAGCTGCAAGATGAGATTCTCGCCAAATGCGCAGTTATTCCCAATGGTATTGATGAATTCTGGCTGGATAATTTAGGTGATCCCAAAATAATTCAAGACAATAACAGGTTGAACCTGTTATTTGTTGGAATGGTCAATAAAAGAAAAAATATTCCCACAACGATCAAAGCAATTAAACACTTGATCCTTCAGGGATATGAGGTGACATTTACGGTTGTTGGCAAAGTCACCGACAAGTCAATTTTTGAGCAAATTGAAAAAGAAGATTTTATCCGATATATTTCTCATTGTTCGAAAGAAAAGTTGATTGAGATTTACCGAAACAATGACATATTTGTGATGCCTTCGATCACCGAGACCTTTGGTCTGGTCTATCCCGAAGCAATGAGTCAGGGATTACCAGTGATTTATACTAAAGGACAAGGTTTTGATGGTCAATTTGCTGATGGGGAAGTTGGGTTTGCGGTAAATTGTTTTGATGTTGAAGATATTGCCGATAAGATAATCAAAATTAAAAATCACTACAATGATTTGTCACAAAATGCAATAACGAATGCCCGAAAATTTTGCTGGACTGAAATCTGTGACGAATACAAAATGATATATGAAGCGATCGAGCAAAAGTGATTTTGAAGAAGGGGGTAGGCCATCATGCAAAAAAAACATATCTGCTTTGTTGTACCAAACTATCCGACACAGAATGATCCGGTTTATACCTTTGTGAGAGAGCTGGTCTGCTCAATTGCCGTACAGGGATACCCATGTTCAGTCATTGCACCTCAAAGTATCACAAAAAAGCTGCTAAAAAATAAACCAGCCCGGCCTCAATTTTGGCGGGATTGTGTTAAGGAAGGGGTGTGGGTGGATGTTTATCAGCCCCGAGTACCGTCATTTTCAAACCTTAATATTTTTGGGAGGAACCTTTCGGCACTCTTTGCCCAAAAAGCAGTTATTCGTGTTTTTTCAAAAATAAGGCCGCGGCCGGACATAATCTATGCTCATTTTTGGCATTCTGGGGTAACCGCTGGTTTAATCAGTAAAAGGTATGGAATTCCTTTTTTTGTGGCAACCGGTGAAAGTAAGATTTGGGTGGAAAGTCTCTTTACCCGCCAAACGATTCAAAAAGCTCTTGCTGATATAAGCGGTGTGATCTGTGTTTCAACTAAAAATTTAGATGAAAGTATTGAACTTAAGCTTGCGACACGAAATAAGATGATCGTGATTCCAAACGCCGTTGACCCGGAAAAATTCTACAAAATTGATAAACGTGAAATCAGAAACAAACTAGGATTCAGTCAGGAAGACTTTATTGTTTCATTCATGGGTTCATTTGATCAACGCAAAGGTGTTTTGCGCTTGTCCGAAGCTGTGAAGCAAGTGGAGCAGACGAAAGCAATCTATATTGGTTCAGGAGCTCTTATACCAACAGGCGATGAAATTGTGTTTATGGGTAAACTGCCTCATGATCAGATCTGTGAATATTTAAATTGTGCAGATGTGTTTGTTTTGCCAACCCTGGCCGAGGGATGCAGTAATGCGATTCTTGAAGCAATGGCCTGCGGATTGCCGATTATCTCTTCTGAGCTCAGTTTTAATGATGATATCTTAAACGATCTTTATGCCATCCGGGTGGATAGTATGGATATCGTAGCCATAGCTGAAGCAATCAGAAGTTTAAAAAATGATGATAATCGGCGTAAAAGAATGGCAACAAGTGCTTTGGAGCAGTCACAAGAATATCATATCAATAATCGGGCTGAAAAAATAGTGCGGTTTATTAACAATTCGATTAATGACGAAAAAGAGGTTCAAAATGATAACCAGGAAATCAACTAATTCCATAGTGATATTAGGTTTAGCACTGATATTTATTATCCTCGGTCTTTCTAATGTTCTGTTTTTGATTATGGGAATTATCATTGCCGGTAGCTTTATATTTATCAGTGGGGCGGAAGGAATATATGGTTTGTTTTTCATGCTGCCATTTTCGCCGATCATGAAACTAGCACCAGGAGGGAATACTTTTTTTAATATTCTCATTGCTGTGTATATCCTCAGGATGATTTTTTTGAATCAGAAAACCAAGATGACACTCTATCAGATTCTTTCAATTCTCGCACTTATTATTTTTTCCCTGCTTAATACAGGGGACTCAAGTTTGATAAAGCTAGTGGAGCTGGTTATTTATTTTGTGTTAGCTTTTTTAGTAATGAACACTAAGGATAATATAAAGGTGCGGAAATTGCTGATGTTTTTTGTAGCCGGCATCATCATTGCATCAGTTCTAGGGTCTTTCAGCGATTTAATACCTGGCCTAAGCGGTTTTATGCAAGAAACCCGGATAAAATTAGAAGACGGTGATGTTATTGGTAGATTTTCTGGAATTCAGACAAATCCAAACTTCTATACCATGGACATCACGATTGCGATTGCGGCGCTATTATATATGATCGGCATGAAAAAACATCGTTGGTATGACTATGTTTTGGTGATTATTTTATTAGGATTTGGGATATTATCTTTGAGCTTGTCTTTTATGCTTGCAATGGGCGTTGTTTTTATACTCTATTTAATATTCAAAATCGTTCAGTTGACCAAGTTATCCTTTGATGTTAATGTTGTTTTAAGAGGTATCATTTTTATCGCACTGACACTATTTATTATTTCAGAAATTAGTAATTTGCCTTATATGAATATTTATTTCCAGCGATTGGGGATTGGAAATTTTGTTGATCAGAGTCTATCAGATCTTACTACTGGTCGTTCTGATATCTGGTCGGATTACTTGAGCTTGTATCTAAGTGATTGGAGAATTTTCCTGGTAGGAGTAGGCTATTCTGTGGAGGCTTATGATTTAAGACAAGCACATAATTACTTTCTTGAACTCTTAGTGCATTTAGGGATCATTGGGACAATCTTGTATTTTAATGTCTTAAACTCAATTTTTAAGCCATTTTCGATGAAAATAAAAGGTCGAATGTTATGTCTTTTACCTTTAGCAGCATTAATATTTCGAGGTTTTGGGATTAATTTATTTTTCAGAGAAAATTTCATCTTTTACTTGATAATCTGTGCCTTGATTATGGCTGACAATGACAGTATAGGTGATTTGAGAATACCTCGAAATGGAGCTGCAGATGAAAAATAAAATTATATTTCTGGAGTTTAACGGAATTCCCGGTTCAGGCAAAACAACGTTATCAAACAGGGTGATTGCAGATATGAAAAGTGCGGATTATCCGGTTGAATCCTATCATCAGATAATTAAAAAACCATCCAGGAAAAATTTAAAACACTTATTGCTGTTTCTATTCAGGATAAAACCTTCAAGTTTTAAAATAGGATATCTGGCAGTAATGTATCTGATAACAAATAAAAAACTCAATCATGAAAACTGGTTAAGGGTGATTTCTTTAGTGGTGTTATTTGATTTTTATCAAAAAAAAAACCGTGACAATGTCCAAGAAGTTATTCTAGTTGATCAGGGAATTGCTCAACAAATTATTTCGATGCTTTACGAGTCTGAGCTGATAGCCGACAAATATGTCATAAAATTAATCAGATATGCAAAAAAAAAGGACCTGGGCATATTCATTGTCAATGTCGATCTCGATATCAAAGCCTCTTTTGAGCGATTGACGAAGCGAAAAGGAAATATTTCACGAATACAGAAGTTGAACGAGGCGAGCGCCATTCATACTTTAACCATCCAGCAGAATAATTTTAATAAAATCAGAAAAATTATCAAAGAACTGGAGCTCGAGAGTCTTAATGTGAATACCCAAGTCTGTATCGATGAAAACGTGTTGCTGATAGAAAATTATATAATGGGAATTCAAAACCAATAGATTGATTGCAGATCCAGATTGTTCATTGTCGATGATACAAAAGGTGAATTACCTAAAATAGGGAGCTTGTTATGAACAGTAAAATAATGGTTAGTGTAAGTTGTATCACCTATAATCATGAGAAATATATAGCCGCAGCATTAGATAGTTTTATTATGCAAAAAACCAGCTTCAACTATGAAATATTAATCCATGATGATGCATCTACTGACAAAACAGCAGAAATTATTCGCGAATATGAGCAAAAATATCCTAATTTAATAAAACCGATCTATCAAAAGGAGAATCTTTATTCAAAAAATGTTGATGTTGACGATCTAAACACCGAAAGAGCAACGGGAAAGTATATTGCTCTATGCGAAGGTGATGATTATTGGATCGATCCACTTAAACTCCAGAAACAAGTTGATTATATGGAGACGCATTCTGATTGTGCACTTTGTGTTCATGCCGCTTATATTGTCAACGTTAATGGCAGGAAAATAAAGCCGGTTAGACCAAATGCGGGGAATAAAATATTTACAGTTGAAGAAATAATTGAAGGCGGTGGCGGATTGTTTGCAACAAATACGATGATGTATCCCCGTCATTTGGATGCTAACAAACCAGATTTTTATAAAAAGGCGCCAGTAACTGATTATCCATTAGCTATCTATCTTGCCTTAAAAGGAAAAGTCTATTATATCGATGAATTCATGGCGGCTTATCGGAAAGGCGTTAGTGGTTCCTGGACAAATACCGAACAGTCAAGTCTTGAAAAAATAATCAAGCACGTTAATAATACTGAAATAATGTTGGAGTATCTTAACCAACACACGAATTATCAGTATGATGAAGCAATAAATAACAAAAATAATATAAACCAATTTAAAATTATGATTGCACAGGAACGATTTGAAGCATTAAAGGAAGACAAATTCAAAGCAATTTTTAAAAAGCTGGAAAAAAAAGAAAAAACGAAAATATTGATCAAACAGTACTTTCCACGGTCAGTAAGAGCTTATAAAAGGCTCCGGAAAAAGTATAAAATGAAGTGAACTGAGCAGCATATGTTAGACCAATCAGTTGCTGGCAGCTGAGCATTGAAGTGGAAATGGAGGAGCGATAGTGACACTGAAAAAATTCAAGTCGGGACTGTTAAGGTTGGATGACCGTATCCTTAAGGGAAAGCTTAAATCCTTTTACACGCGCCGTATTAAATATTGGAGGAAAGCCTACGTTCTAACTCAGGATTTATATTTCCCGCCCCACACAGCCTCAAATAAAAATATCCGTATGGGACCGGAAGGTGAGTTGTTGGCAATTGGGGGTGACTGGGAACCGGAGCGCATTATTCTGGCCTATAAAAATGGCATATACCCAGTTGTGTTCAGGGATCAGCCCATTCTTTGGTGGACATCAGAGCGACATTGTGTCATGTATCCCAAAGATATTCATATTCCTAAAAATATGCGGGCACTAATCCGCCAGGATAAATTTAAATTAACAGTTGATAAAGCTTTTTACGAGGTCGTTAATGCTTGCTCAGAAACAAGAAAAGAATATACCTGGTTAACGGATGCACAGGTCCAGGCATTTCATAAACTTTATGCTCTGGGATTTGCCCATTCGGTTGAAGTTTGGCAAGATGAAAAGCTGGTTGGCGGTTTATTCGGAATTTCATTCGGATCATACTTTCACGGTGAGTCAATGTTTGCACGGGTAAGTCACACCTCAAAATTAGCTTATATCGGATTATCGATTCGACTAGCAGAAATGAACTTTGCCATTATGGATTGTGGAATTTGGCCGACAGAACATATGAAAAGTTTGGGCGCTGTCGTTATTTCACGAGACGAGTTTCTGGAGATTCTAGATAAAAGCAAGGAGGCTCCTGAAGTGATAGCGGATTGGGGTGCATTGTTTGAAAACTGGGATTTGAAGCAAGCTGTGCAAAATCATCTGGATGGTTTGACTACGAAGATGGAAGGAGCCTTGACATGAAAGAACAGATCAATGTTACACGGTCATCGATGCCAGAATTTGAAGAGTACATGGCAGAAATTAAAGAGTTATGGGACACGCACTGGCTGACAAATATGGGCGTAAAGCACAAGAAATTCGCAAAATGTTTAAGAAACTATTTAAATGTGGAAATGGTTACGCTATTAGCAAATGGTCACCTTGCGCTTGAGTGCGCAATTGCCGCCTTTGATCTCCAGGGAGAGGTGATTACGACGCCTTTTACATTTGCATCAACCACTCATGCGATCGTCAGAAATGGCCTAAAACCAGTATTCTGTGATATCAATGAGAACGATTATAATATTGACGTAAAAAAAATTGAAGGTTTAATTACCGAAAAAACCTGTGCAATTGTTCCAGTTCACCTGTATGGAAATGTATGTGATGTAGAAACGATCGAAAAGATTGCTCAAAAATATAAGTTAAAAGTGATCTATGATGCAGCACATGCTTTTGGAGTAACGGTTAACGGTATCGGCATCGGTAATTTTGGTGACGCATCAACCTTTAGTTTTCATGCCACAAAGGTTTTCAATACCATCGAAGGTGGTGCCGTAACCTATAATAATGAGGAACTGAAAAAAACCCTCTATTTTCTCAAAAATTTCGGGATTACTGGACCTGAATCGGTGGAGTTTGTCGGCGGTAATGCAAAGATGAATGAATTTCAGGCAGCGATGGGAATTTGTAATCTCCGCCATATTGACGCAGAAATTGCCAGACGCCAGACTGTTTTTAATCGTTATCGAGAAAACCTGGAAGGAAACAAAGGGATAAAGCTTTTGCAACCTCAACCAGCAGTTAAAAGCAATTATGCATATTTTCCGATTGTTTTTTATGGGAAATCAAATTTAAGGAATTATGTTTTTGACGAACTGGAGAAAAATCAAATTATTCCGAGAAAATACTTCTATCCACTGACGACGGATTACGAATGTTATGCGGATCGTTTTAATTCAAACGAAACACCAGTGGCGAAGAATATTGCCGACCGGGTCATAACCTTGCCTCTGTATGCTGATCTGATGCTTGATGAGGTTGATCGGATTTGCAAAATCATTTTAAAATTGATCTAAACTTTACTGTTGACTGATCAGAAGAATGAGGAAAATAACCTTTCAATCCTGGTTTTTAGCTTAATTGTTTTGTAGAGTGTGTGGAAGGGGGGTGATGACGATTGATGTTCAAAAACAACTATTAGAAGATTTATATCAGATTAAACGAGATACTTCCGTCCTTCTGCCGAAGACCATGAAAAACAGTAGTAAGTCTAATCAGGCAGAAATAGTTATCATTGGCATGGAAAAAGATCGAACGATCTATCAAAATATATTTTTAAAATACCAATTCATTCAACTAAAAAAGCAAAAGCAATTGATGTCAGAAAATTTGGAATCATGGGTAGGATTTGATGAAAGCAAAGGCGATTTAATTCAGGTTTGCTTATTTTTATGCAGGACGAAGACAGGTCGGAACGATGTTATAAATCTAAGTAATGGCTATATCAACAAGGTTATAAATGAATACGCGACTGCAAGCAGCCTTTCTTTCAAAGGTCCATTAATAGCATTGATCGGTTCAGATGGGTCAGGAAAAAGTACCGTTACCACAGATCTGGAGAAGTGGTTTTCAGAAAAAATTGATTGCCGTCGCTATTACCTGGGGAGCGGTGATCATTATAACCCCGTGTATAAACGAGTTATAAAAATGATGATAAGACGGTTTAGACTTTCCCGAGCATTGAATGAACAACAGATGATTAAAACTGGCAAAAGCCAAGTGAACCAAATCCAAGAAAATATTCTAAAAAAGGGACTGAAAAGTTGTTTTTGTCATGTAAATGCCTTTTATTTATATCGTATTTCGGTCCACTCATTGAAACAGTTAAAAAAGTCAAAGGGCTTTTCTGCGAGCGGCGGAATTTGCCTGTTTGACAGATATCCGCAGAATCAGTTTATGGGAATCAATGACGGTCCCAAAATCAGAAAAGCATATGGACGGCTGAACAGCTCTTTGATCAACCGTTTAATTCAAATGGAAGAAGAAAACATAAACAGGTGTGTTAAAATGAGCCCTGATCTAGTCATAAAGCTGATTGTATCCCCGGAAGTCGCAATCCTGAGAAAGCCGGATCATAATATTCTGGAATTAGAAAAGAAGACAGATATAATTTGTAAGCTGGATTTTGAAAATGCAGTTATTCACAACATCGATGCCAACCAGAAGTACGAGGAAGAATTAAAGGTGATAAAGAAATTGATATGGGATTATCTTTTTCAACTTTTGAAAATGAATGGTTAGAACCCGGACCGACATTCTGACTTGAGATGAATCTGAAATAAAGGTGGTTAGAGCTGATGAAAGTATCAAATAAAGATAAGGCATTTTTGGGCGTTTACTGGATGACAATTATGGGTTTGGCCAGTGTCGCGATCCGGTTGTTAATCACAATGAGTTTATCAAGATTGTTACTGCCAAAAGAGTTTGGTCAGGTCGCGACGATTCAGATCATCATTAGTTTTGCGGAGATATTCTGGATGATGGGTGTAGGAAGTGCCATTGTTCAAAAGAAACAATTGTCAGACGACTATATCGCAACCGGGAATACCCTAAACTTAATACTGGGCCTCATTATTTATGTGACCATCTTCATTTTTGCATCTCTTATTGCCGGTATTGTCGGATCAGATGATATTACGATGCTACGGGTACTTTCGATCGTATTTGTTGTTCATAGCACTTCAGGGGTGTCGGAAGCATTACTTCAAAAAGAAATGCAATTTAAAGTCATCAGCATCATAAATACGGTGGCGGCTATTGTGAACGGAGCCGTTGCAATCATACTGGCATTTAATGGATTTGGCGCGTGGTCGCTTGTGTTTGCTCAGATTATCAGTGTTATGATACAAACAATATTGTCAATAATCAATAAGCCCATCAAATTTAGATTGAAAATTGAAAAAGAATCAGCAAAAGAACTGCTTAATTTTGGAACTGGATACGCACTCTCTAAGGTATTTAATAATATTGCCAATCAGGGAGATTATTTTGTTGTCAGTCAAACGCTTGGAAGCGCGGCCTTAGGATTTTATAATCGAGCGTATCAATTATTACTGGTGCCCACAAATCTGATAGCGACAGTGATGGAGCGGGTTTTGTTTCCTCTTTTGGCCATGTATCAGGATGAACATGAAAAAATCCGCTATGTTGTAATGAATTTAACAGCGCTGATAGCAATTCTGGCTTTTCCAATTACGATTGTATCACTGACGATGGGAGCCGACTTAGTTCAAGTTGTCTTGGGTCCGAAATGGGAAGAAACGATTCTCCCTTTCAAAATATTAATTGTCAGCTTGTTTTTTAGAATGGCGTATAAAATTGGGGACGCTCTGGTACGTTCTTTGGGAGCCGTCTATAAACGGCTATGGGTACAAATTGCGTATGCAACATTGGTTATTGGGGGGGCATACATTGGCAAAGAATGGGGGATCGTTGGAGTTGCGGTGACAACAACAATTGCGATCATTATCAACTATTTTATTATGACGTTATTGATTGGCCATTTAGTTGAGCTAAAGATGAGGGAATTGTTGGGTTACCTAACCCCGATTATTCTGGTCACTGTAGTCATCGGGGGTGTCAGTTATCTGATTAGCAGTCCTGTGGCAACTTTACCATATGCGCTGCTCAGACTGATTGTTATGACTTCAGCAGTGAGCCTGATGTATATTTTTGCTTTTAGATTCGTTATCATTAAATATATGCCTGAAGATTTCAGAGGTTTTATAAGAATTGTACGCGATCAGACGATAAGAAAGATTGCACCTAAGAATAAAAACAGCAAATAATTGAACCTGGAAGAAGGATTATGAACGATAAGCAAATTAAATCTAAAGTGATTTCATCTTTATTCTGGAAATTTATGGAGCGACTGGGTACCCAGGGCATACAATTCATTGTTCAAATTGCGCTGGCCCGCCTTATATTACCAGAAGAATATGGAACAATCGCATTAATCACAATATTTATCTCATTTGCCAATGTATTTGTTCAATATGGTTTTAATACCGCGCTTATCCAGAAGAAGGATGCAAACGAAACTGATTTTTCATCCGTGTTTTTTTTAAGTCTAGTGGTTGCCGGGCTATGCTATGCGATCCTGTTTGTTTCGGCGCCACTGATTGCCCAATTTTTTGAGAATGCGATGCTCATACCACTGCTTCGAGTCTTATCGATAACATTGTTTTTAGGTGGTTTGAATTCAATTCAAAATGCCGTTATTGCCAGAAATCTCGAATTCAGAAAATTGTTCTATAGTAGTCTAGGGGCTGTTGTGGGTTCGGGAATAGTCGGAATTGCGATGGCCTATAATGGTTTTGGTGCCTGGGCACTGGTAGCCCAGCAGCTAACAAATCAACTGATGGTGGCATCGATTTTGTGGTTTACAGTAAGGTGGCGGCCAGGTTTTCTTTTTTCCTTGGAAAGTTTGAAGGGTCTTTTTTCATTTGGCTGGAAACTATTAGTTTCAGCACTCATTAATATGCTTTATAATAATATCCAAAGCCTATTTATTGCAAAAATCTATAATCCGGCAATGCTGGGTTATTTTAACCGCGGACAGCAATTTCCATCGCTGATCGTTTCAAACATTAATGGATCAATTCAATCGGTTATGTTTCCGGCCTTGGCCCTCAAACAGGATAATCTACACCGAGTCAAGGAAATGGTTAGAAGAGCGATTGTGACCAGTGCCTTTTTTATCTTTCCGATGATGGTTGGACTGGCGGTAATTGCGGAACCCCTGATCAAAATTTTATTGACTGATAAATGGTTACCCTGTGTCCCATTTCTGCAGATTTCCTGTGCTGCATACGCATTGCTGCCAATCCATACGGCTAATCTTCAGGCAATCAATGCCTTAGGTCGAAGTGATATATTTTTAAAACTGGAAATTGTTAAAAATGTTGTCAGCCTGGCGATATTGGGTATTTCGCTCGCGTTTGGTATTTATGCGATTGCTGCCGGAATGTTTTTCAGCAGTGTCGCCTCGTCATTTATAAATGCCTATCCCAATAAAAAACTGTTAAATTATAGTTATGTACAACAATTGAAAGATGTTATGCCGTCGCTTTTATTATCCCTGGCAATGGGTGTGATTATCTATAGTTTTTCATGGCTTAATATGAATCCCGGATTAACCCTGACAATGCAGATATGTGTTGGAGTCTTAATTTATTTTGGAATGGCAAAAATACTAAAGTTTGAATGTCTGTCATACTTAATGATAACAGCGAAAGAGTTGTTGGATAATAGAAAGAAGCGCAAATAAGATGATCATCGGAAAAAGACAAAAGAGTGGTCAGATTTAAAAGTGAGGAACGAAATGGATATTTCAATAATGCAACCTTATTTATTTCCCTACATTGGATATTATCAAATGATCTATTGTTCAGATTATTTTGTTATTGCGGATGATGTGCAGTTTATAAAAAAAGGGTGGATAAACAGAAATCGGATCTTATTAAATGGAGAACCGTCAATGATCACGTTGCCATTAAAAAGAGACAGCTATTTCCTGAACATCAATGAGCGGACCTTTGCAATTCAATCAGGCTCGATGGGAAGAATTACATTCCTGAATAAAATAGTGAACTCATATCGGAAGGCACCGGAGTTTACCAATATCTATCCCCTCATTGAAAAGATAATGTGTTTTGAAAATGAAAATGTAGCAGCGTATTTACATAATAGTATCAAAAAAATTTGTGAGTATCTGGATATTAGAACCAAGATGATAGTAGAATCGACACTTAAGCTACCGCCTGAGTTGAACTATCAGGATTCAGTTATTTATGTTTGCAAAGAATTGAAGGCAAAACGATATATAAATTCAATCGGTGGAATGGAGCTATATTCAAAAAGTAAATTCAAAAAAAATAGTATTGAGCTTAAATTTATTAAAACGAGAGAAACCTTAGAATACCGACAATTTTACAATAAATTTGTTCCGAATTTATCGATCATTGATGTGATGATGTTTAACCCCAGGGAGCAGATTAAAGCGATGTTAACAGAATATGATCTGATTGATGGCAGAGATTAGATTTTTAGATGACGATAAAGGAATTCAGCGCGATCGACGAAGACAGTACGGATGCTTTTGTAATCGCTATCCAAAGCTAGACATACTTCCTTAATAGGGGGTTTAAAGTTTGTTAAATTTGAAAGAGAGATTTACTTGTCTAGCATAAGACAGTAAAGAAATTGATACACTATATTGATGAACGTATTTGCTTATATCAACATATTGTATAAATTAAGATTAGTTATCTAATTTATTAAAAAAATAAAATAGGGTATTGACTAATTTTGATATATGTGATACAGTGACACCAAGAAAAGCAAATAACTTAATATTCGAATGTTTGCTCATTCAGAAGTACTTATGAAAGCTATACTTCTATCAAAATCCACATAGTTTTAAGTAAAAATTGTTGGTCAATTCATTTCGACTACCGAAGTTGTTTATGTATTGATTTGTTTTCTACGATAAAAGCAAATCTGATTAAAGTCAGAGACGCAAAGCTAGAGGGCCTGTGAAATGGCAGCCAGCTACCGAAAGGAAGGTATCATACTAAAAAATTGTTAAAAAACCAATTTAATATCTATCGTGGAATAACTTTCCAGCGATAAAGGCAAACCTGTTGAAAAGCAGGGACGCAAAGCTAGAGGGCCTGTAAAATGGCAGCCAGTTACCGAAGGGGGAGTTTTTTATTTGCAATTCATCGTTATTCAACGAAAAAGGCAAACCAATTGAAAAGTTGGGACGCAAAGCTAAGGGCCTGTAAAATGGCAGCCGGCTACCGAAAGGAATACCATCATGAAAAAAATATCTGTTTTCTTAGTCACATTATTTGTGTTATTTAGTGTTATGCCTGTCAATTCAGCATTTGCTGCCAGAGTTAGACCTCCAAAAAAACCTGTAACTGTCACACAACCAGTCGTCACAGAACCAGTTGTCACAGAACCAGTTGTCACAGAACCAGTTGTCACAGAACCAGTTGTCACAGAACCAGTTGTCACAGAACCAGTTGTCACAGAGCCAGTTGTTACGGAACCAGTTGTCACAGAACCAGTGGTTACGGAACCAGTGGCCACACCACCGCCAACCACAACACCGGTGAATCAGGGAGTCAGTGTTAAAGATTATGGAGCAAAAGGAGATGGCGTCACCAATGATACCGCCGCGATTCAAAAAGCCATTAATGATGCCAGCAGTAAAAATGTAATCTTGACAATTCCGGCCGGAACCTATGTGGTTGCGAGCCAACTGGAAGTAACGAACAATAGCAGAATCAGCGGTTATGGTGCCACCTTATACATGGCTCCACAGCAGTCAGCAGTAGCAAATATTTTATGGTCAAATCCTGATGCATATATCACAAACGTAACCCTTGAAGGGTTGACATTACAATCACAAAACACCATTGCTGGAACCGAATATTATGCCAACAGTATGATCAGTAACGTTCAGGGAATGTTCTTCCAGGGTATCAGCAATCTGANCATCAAAGATGTTTCGATGGACAGTATGTATGTGGGNCTGAAAATGGGACAATCCGGAAGTGCCCGAAATCAGGGAATCACCGTCAGCAATCTTAAAATTGATAAAACNGGCATGCCCATTCAGATTTCCGGAACCAACGACTTAACCATGACCGACAGTATTTTAAACGCCAATTCCGGCGGAACAAAATGGCTTCATGCAGCATATATTCGTGGNGATAACAGCAATTTNCTGTTCAGAAATGTTGAGTTCAATAATGCCCCTGGTGGCGGAATCGCAGTAGCTGGTAATGAAAAATTCCCGACCCCGCCGGATCATATCGTGTTTGAAAATTGNCGTGTCAAGAACAGCGTCGTTGGGATGCACATCAATACCGGNGCAAATAACGTCACNATCAAAGGCTTAACCATCACCGGCAGCGGCCTGGGATTCAAAATTGCCGATGCCAACAACCTGAANATNAGTGATGTAAACATCAGTGGTGCAATTCCAANAACGACCGATATTGGCGCATTCAGCATCGGAAANAGCTATCAGTCAAGTATTGCCAATGTTACCGTCGANTCAGCCGGNATGGCAGGTGCGTTGTTCTGGTTTATCGGAGAAGTGAAAGACACCAATATTTCTGGAATGAACGTCACGAATGTCGATAAGATTCCATTAATCAGCGCCAACAGCGCCTCCAAGACAACNAATGTAGTGGTCGAAAACTCAAACTTCAANTATAACAGNATTGACAAATACGGCATCGGATTCAGNGGTGTGGGATCCCAGGCAGTGCTTCGGAACAATACCTTTACCAACACCGGAGCATCCTACTCTTACCTGATTTATAATCCGGAAGGGACGTCTGTTCAAGTGTCCAATAATTCCTATAGTGGATTCCAGCGACTGAATTCCAGCTCTGATTTCTCAGTAGCCACCAATAATTTTAACATTCTGACAGCAAAAGTTGATTAACAAGAACTGATGATTTGGTTCACTTTTCAAGCATTATTAAAATATAGATAACGAATAAGTCTTGCTTTTTAGTAAGGCTTATTTTTTATTTGTCGTTTAATGGAGGATAAAAAAGAAAAACTGGCTTTTCGGAATGAATATTCATTAAAATAGTGGTAAGTTGAGGCCGAAAAGGGTAAAATACAAACTATAGAATACGAATCAATTTTGAGAAAAAAAGGCGGACCAAAATGAAAATACTAATTACCGGGGTAGCAGGCTTTATTGGTTTTCATTTAGCTGATTTATTGCTTGGCGAGAATCATCAAATAGTCGGAATTGATAATCTGAACAGTTATTACGAACAATCCTTAAAGGAAGATCGTCTAATTATTTTGAAAAATCATAGCAACTTTGTATTTTATAAGGCTGATCTAAAAAACAAGCCTTCAGTCGATCAAATTTTCGAAACACATCGACCCGACTACGTGGTTAATCTAGCTGCCCAGGCGGGCGTTCGTTATTCAATTACCAATCCCTATGCCTATCTGGATTCCAACCTTGTTGGATTTATGAATATCCTTGAAGCATGTCGCAATTATCCAGTGAAGCATCTTCTCTACGCATCATCAAGTTCAGTTTACGGCGGAAATAAAGAGGTGCCATTTTCGACCAATCACAATGTCGATCATCCGGTTTCCCTCTACGCTGCGACCAAAAAAGCGAATGAACTGATGGCCCATACATATAGCCATATATTCAATATGCCAACAACCGGATTAAGGTTTTTCACAGTTTATGGACCATATGGAAGACCGGATATGGCATATTATTCTTTTGCAAAGGATATTTTAGCCGGAAAACCGATTAAGGTATTTAATCATGGCGAAATGAAACGTGATTTTACATACATCGATGATATTGTGGCATGTATCAGTCAGTTAATTGATAAAGTGCCAACTGCCAATAAGGATTGGGACGAAAGGCTAAATGATCTAAGCTCAAGTTTCGCCCCATACAAGATATATAACATCGGGAATAATCATCCAGTTGAATTAATGCGTTTCATTACAATTCTGGAAGATCAGTTAGGGAAAAAAGCGGAAAAAATATTCATGGATATGCAACCAGGTGATGTAATGATAACCTATGCTGATATAAGTGATCTTGAAAAAGATATTGGTTTTCGACCGGATACGAGTATCGAAGAGGGCTTGGCTAAGTTTGTGAAATGGTATCAAGAATATTATAAAATCGATCAATAGATAGGATAACGACGGGGGATATTAAAATGAAAATTACAATCGCTGGTACCGGTTATGTGGGTTTGTCAAATGCCATTTTATTGGCACAGAACAATGAGGTCATTGCACTTGATATTTTAAGAGAAAAAGTTGAGATGATCAATAATAAAAAATCTCCGATCATTGACAATGAAATTGAAGAATATTTAAATTCCAGGCAACTGAACTTGCGGGCAACAACGGATAACTATGAGGCCTTTAAAGATGCTGAGTATGTGATCATTTCAACACCGACTAACTATGATCCGGAAAAAAACCATTTTAATACCAGAACAGTGGAAGCCGTTATTGCCAATGTTCTGGCGATTAATCCTGATGCAGTGATGATCATTAAATCAACGATACCGGTCGGATATACAGAGGCTATAAAAGAAAAATTTGAAGCAGAGAACATTATCTTTTCACCAGAATTTTTAAGAGAAGGACATGCGCTGTATGATAATCTATATCCCTCGAGAATTGTCGTCGGAGAGCAGTCAGAACGGGCACGAGTCTTTGCTGAATTGCTGGCTCAGGGCGCTTTAAAAAAGGATATTCAAATTCTTTATACTAATTCAACTGAAGCTGAAGCGATAAAGCTTTTTGCAAACACCTACTTAGCATTAAGGGTTGCATATTTTAATGAATTGGATTCATATGCGGAGGTAAGAGGCCTTAACACGTATGATATTATCAAGGGCGTGTGTTTGGATCCGCGAATTGGCAATTATTATAATAATCCATCTTTTGGTTATGGTGGCTATTGTCTGCCAAAAGACACCAAACAATTGCTCGCAAATTATGCAGATATTCCGCAAAATATTATGTCTGCAATTGTCGATGCCAATCGCACCAGAAAAGACCATGTCGCGGATATGATCATAAAAAGAAAACCAAAAATAGTTGGGATTTACAGGCTGACAATGAAGACAAACTCAGATAATTTCCGAGAATCGGCGATTCAAGGCGTTATGAAGCGAATTAAGGCGAAGGGAATTGAGGTGGTTGTATTTGAACCATCCCTTGAAGAAAGTGACTTCTTCAATTCCAGAGTGATAAAAGATCTCGATGAGTTCAAAGAAATCGCTGATGTGATCGTAACTAACCGTCTGTCAGAAGAAATAAAAGATGTTGTTGATAAGGTATATACCCGGGATTTGTTCAGTCGGGATTAATAAAATGGATAGCTTAACATACTATTCTGGGAAAGGAATACTCAAAGAGTGCAATTATGATTGATACACATATACATATGGTGCCTGGCGTTGACGATGGGGCTAAAGATCTGGAAACAGCGGTTCAGATGATGCAGCTGGCAATGAATGAAGGCGTAAATGAAATGATCTTAACACCCCATTTTAATTTACCTGCCTATCATAATCAAAATGTGGATAAGCAGTATCAATTGCTGGCTAATTATATAGAGCGTGAGAACATTGACTTTAAAATACATTTGGGTAATGAAATTTACCTAAGTGAAGAAACCATGGCGGGCATCAAGCAGGGACAAGCGCATACTATGGCAAACAGCCGGTTCTTGCTTGTGGAATTACCATTATATCATTACTACCCTTTCCACGAATCAATGCTTTTTGAACTACAGGAAAGTGGCTATAAGGTTGTTCTGGCCCATGTTGAACGATATGAGGTTTTCGCGAGACGGCCAGAAAAGCTGGCAGCATTAAACGAAGGGGGAATTTATTCCCAAATCACATCGCAATATATTACGGATAATAAAACTAGGAAAAGAGCCCTAAAATGGATTGAAAGCGGTTTAATTTATATTATAGCATCGGATGGACATGATTTAGTTAAACGACCGCCAGTGATGAAACAGGCGTATGAGATTGTTGTAAAAACATTTGGAGAAGAATGCGGACAAATGCTTTTCGATGAAAATCCCGGGATGATGATCAGGGACAGAGAATTGATGGTGCCAGTGCTAAAAAAGAAAAAGTTTGGATTTCGGCGTCAATAGTTTAAATTCTCGGAATTAGTTTAGGTGACTTAGCAAAAATCGTCAAAATTACTCTGTCAAAAAGTGAGGTAGTCTATGGAAACAAAATTAAGCAGACAATTATTTCTAATTGCAGCAGACGTATTGGCAGTAAATGCTGCATTCCTGTTAACATTATTTTTACATTTTGAGGGAGATATCCCTTCAGAAATAATTAGTATATATCTAAGCAGTGTTTTTGTCTTAACAGCTGGAAAGCTGCTAATCTATCGATTTTTTGATTTATATAATAGCCTATGGTCCTATGCATCGGTGGAAGAGTTGGTTAAAATTCTGCTGGCGGTAATTGTAGCAAACGTGTTTGGTACAATTTATCTTATCTACATGGGAGAAAGACTATATTTCGGTATTTATCTGACAAGTATGCTTTTTGAAATCGCATTTGTCAGCAGTGGTCGTTTTAGTTATCGATTATTACGAAGTTTAAAAAATAGAAAAATATTTATGAAGCAGGATATTGAGAAGAAAATTCTCATTATTGGTAGTGGCGCTACCGCGACTTTGATTGCAACAGAAATTAAGAATCACGCATTAAGCTATGGACAAGTTGTCGGTTTTATCGATGAAGACGCAAAAAAATTAAATAAGACAATTGCTGGAGTTAAAGTTTTGGGGAATAACTATGATATTGGTAGTATTGTCCATAAATTTAATATCAATGAAATCATTATTGCAACACCGACAGCGGATCCAACGACACTCAGAATGATAATCAGTGAATGTAAGCGTACGGCTGCCAAGGTTCGCATTGTCCCGGGGATTCGGGAAATGATCGATGGCCAGGTCTCGCTAAGTAAAATTCGGGATGTTGAGATTGAAGATTTACTTGGCAGAGAAACGGTAAATCTTAATATCAGAGAAGTTGTCAGTTATCTTGAAGGCAAAATAATTATGGTGACCGGCGGTGGCGGTTCGATTGGTTCTGAATTATGCAGACAAATTGCCAGATTTAATCCAGGGAAATTGATTATTCTGGATAATTATGAGAATAATGCCTATGAAATACAAAATGAGCTAATTAATGACTATGAAAATAAGCTTAATCTGGATGTGATTATTGCGTCAGTAAGAGATCGGGATGATGTTTTTTCGATTATTGAGGCCTACCATCCGGATGTTATCTTCCACGCGGCAGCCCATAAACATGTGCCCTTAATGGAGCGTTCACCTTGGGAAGCAATTAAAAACAATGTTTTTGGAACAAAAAATGTTGCGGAAGCGGCCCATGAGTTTGGAGTGGATCGCTTTGTCATGGTTTCGACCGACAAAGCCGTTAACCCCACTAACATAATGGGTGCCAGTAAGCGTATCTGTGAAATGATTATTCAAGGACTGGCACGGCAAAGCAAAACAAAGTTTACCGCGGTTCGCTTTGGTAATGTGCTCGGCAGTAATGGTTCAGTGGTCCCTCTTTTTAAGAAACAAATTAAGGAAGGTGGTCCGGTTACGGTCACACATAAAGAGATTATCCGGTACTTTATGACCATCCCGGAAGCGGCACAACTAGTAATCCAATCGGGTGCCATCGCCAAAGGCGGAGAAATATTTGTGCTTGATATGGGACAACCAGTAAAAATATTTGATCTGGCAGTCGATCTGATTAAACTCTCGGGATTAAAGCTGAACGAAGACATCGAAATTGAAATCATTGGATTGAGACCAGGTGAGAAGCTATATGAAGAACTCCTGATGGATGAAGAGGGGTTAACCGAAACCTGTTTCGAAAAAATTAGAGTCGGTAAACCTGGTGATATTGACTATACATTACTTAAAAAATCGCTAGAAGAGTTGCGACCCTTTCTAAAATCATCTAATAAAAAAGCCCTGATCAGCATGGTAAAAAATATTGTGCCCACCTACAAAAACAGTGATGAAGTGAATAATAATGGTAATTTCCTAAAATAGACTAGTATTTATTTTATGAGTTGTTTTAAGCTATTGAGGTTCAGGCAAGTTAAACTGAGAAAGGAATCAAAAGCCATGAAGAATCGAAAATTGATTATAATTCTCTTAAGTTTTTTAATTCTGGTGGTTGTGGCCAGTCTGTTCATATTTATAAGTACAAACAACGGATCATTGTTTTCGGGTAACAACCAGAACACAGATCCAGAAACTGAAACAGATGGAGGATCGATTGAGGATGTTTTGAATCAGAACAATGAAGATTTACTTGAACTGACAGACACAAGAAAAACGGTTATTTTTGCAATTTATGGAACGGATGAACGATCTGATGAAACTGGGCGAAGCGATATAATCATGGTCGTGATGTATGATCCAACGCAGGAGAAAATGGTGATGGCTTCGCTACCAAGAGATTTGAGGGTTAATATTCCTGGGTATGGATTAGATAAAATCAATCATGCCTACGCTTATGGTGGCAGAGAATTGATCGATCAGACCATTGAGGAATTGTTGGGTATCAAACTTGACTTTTCTGTAAAATTGGACTTTGATACATTTGCCAGCATTATAAATGATGCTGGGGGGGTCAATGTTATCGCACAAAAGGATTTCTATAAAAACGAGAATCAATTAGTTATCAGTCAGGGTGAACAGATTTTAAATGGAAAAAATGCCCTCTTTTATGTTAGATTCCGCAGTGACAGCGATGGTGACTATGGTCGGATCGCCAGACAGCAGGAAGTGGTTAAGTCCTTAATGAAGAGTCTCTCAACGATGAGTTTGAAAAAGAAGCTGCAATTGATCGAAACCTATTACAATAATGGCATTGAGACCGATGTCAATGTCTCGAAGCTTAAAGAGTATCTTAATATGAGCGGAGGGGACACAAATCTTAGTTTTGAAAATTATCGGTTAAAAACATATTCCGAAATTATCGATGGTTTATGGTATGAGCTATATAATCAGGAAGATTTGGATGCAATTAAAAATCTGTTTACTGTTAATGAAAATATCAATCAGGAAAACTGGAACTAAGAACTACAGAATTAGCTGGGTTTTATAGAAAGGAGATCAGAATGGAAACAACAAAAGAGGTTAATTTCAAAGAACTTTTAGAGATCATTATTAAAAAATGGTGGCTTATCCTGTTGCTGACAGTTATTGGTTTCGGGACGGCTTATATTTACACGGTAAAATATGTGACTCCCGTGTATGAAGCGAATACGGTTTTGTACATTGGACAGGAAGGCGGAAGTTTAGGATCTATCGATGTATCATTAGGTCAGTTAAATGCAAATAGTCAGCTTCTCGTTGATTATAAGCAAATTGCATCAACCCGATTGGTTATAAATGAGGTGATCAAAAACCTGGGCCTGAATATTTCTTATGATGAATTTAAAGATAATGTTATTATTGAGAGTGTTTTAGATTCCCGTCTTTTCACAGTTGGATTTAGACACTCTGATCCCCAGATCGCGAAACAGATTGCTGATGAACTGGCGAAACAATTGACTGTGGCCGTTTTGCAAATTGTTGGCGTTGAGAATATTCGAATTTTGGACCAGGCACTGGTACCGCAGGCACCTATTTCGCCTAATGTCCTTCTTAACGCCGTTATCGGCGGTTTATTAGGATTTTTCATATCATTATTTGTAATTATTCTGATGTTTCTGATTAATGATACGATCAGAAATGATGAAGATATAGAAAATTTGATTGGTGTAGCAGTTTTAGGCGATATTCCAGAATTTAAAGGGGAGGCTCGATAATATGGATTCATTAAATTTAATCACACTAAGCGACCCCACATCGTTCATAACTGAAAGTTATAAGTTATTGCGAACCAATTTAAATTTTAAAAATTTAAATAATCGCTACCAGGTTATGCTGGTAACCAGTGCCGGGAAAGAAGAAGGGAAAAGTACCACCATTTCAAACTTAGCGGTAACATTTGCTCAGGCTGATAAGCGAGTGCTGCTTATTGATGCCGATTTAAGGTTGCCACATATAAGTACCATTTTTAATATTAATAAAAGAAAAAATGGTTTATCCAATATGTTAGTGGATGAATTGCCATTGGACTCACTTGTAAATAAAATAGAAAATCTTGAAAAATTAGAAATTCTAACCGCCGGTAATAAACATGTTTCACCAACCGAGCTGTTAAATTCTGAAGCATTTGAAACGTTCATTAAGCAATGTCGAGAAGAATACGATGTGATTCTTATTGATACCCCACCAGTGTTAAGTTTTGCTGATGCAAGTATTATTTCGAAAGTTGTTGACGGGGTCCTGCTGGTTATCGCCGCCCATGAAACAAAAAAAGCTACGATTATTGAAGCCAAAAAAAATCTGGATAAGGTTGGGGCATCTGTCATTGGCGTTATCCTGACAAAAGTGAAATTTAAGAAAAATGCGAATTACTACCGCTATAATGCTGAAAAAGGAAAGTAATTGCTAAATTTAAAAACAATGATTAAGAAAATCTATTCAAAAGTTGGCATAAATAAGGAGGCGTCTGATGACGCCTTCTCATTTAATAAGAAGCGTTATAACAATCGAGTTTGCAAAATAACTATTTGATTAGCGGAGGGCTTTTTTAACATGATCAAAAAACTGTCGGTAACCTTCACACAAGTAGTTTTTACCATTTTGCCCGTCTTTTGATAAAAGCAACCGATCTTTGGGACAGCCGCCAAAACAAAGCCGGAGATGATTGCAATCCAGACATTCGTCAGGTAATCCCATGGTTTTGTGCATGCCAAATTGACGGTTTTTTTCCATTAATTCTGCCAGCGGGGTTTCAAGAATATTTCCAAGCTTATAGGCTTCAAAGACATAACGATCACAGCTAAAAAGATCGCCATTGATTTCAAGCACCCCTGCATGACCGCATAGGGCTTCATGGACGCAGACCCCGGCAGGGTGATTATTTAGATTGGCAAGCGTCGATTCAATAATCTGGACATGCTTTTTACCAAGATCATGATGTTTCCACAAATCAAAAACAGTGCACAGAAAGGAGCCATAGTCATCGGCAGTAACGGAAAAATCTGCGAGTGGATGCTTCATGGCTGGGGAATGGAGGCCTGCAGGCATGGCAAAATGCTGGCCTGAGGCTGCTTCATAGCTGGCGGGCAAACATTCTACCACCGGCAAAAACTGCATATAATCAGTGAGTTCTCTGAGAAATAGATAAACACCCTCGGGATGTTGTGAATTAATGGCATTGACAGCCGTAAGTGTATTGTAAGATACACCATGTTTCTGTAGCAGTTTTATGCCATTCATGGTTTGGGCAAAAGTTCCGCCGTGACGATCCTGACGATATATATCATGAAGACCAGCATTGCCGTCAATACTTATACCAAGCAGAAAATTGTGAGCGGCAAAGAACTCACACCAGGCATCATCCAGTAGGGTAGCATTGGTTTGAAGGGTATTGCGGATTTTTCGACCGGAACCATATCGGCGCTGATAAGTCAATGCCCGTTTGTAAAAATCTCGGGGGGCTATGGTTGGTTCGCCGCCGTGCCAAGCAAACTCAACAACGGCGTTTTGACCGTGAACGGCCAGATTTTGCCGGATATAGGCTTCAAGTACTGTATCTGGCATTAGTTTAGCCTGGTGAACGATCAGAGCTTGTTTTTCGAGGTAATAACAATAACGGCAGTGAAGATTACAGGCTGCTCCAATTGCTTTAGCCATAATGGCATAAGTCCGGGAATCCTGTGGATAAATAGTTTCCATCATCATTCGTTCGGGGGTTTGTTAATCTGGTTGATAACAGCGGCGGCTTCGCTGCCGTCATCAACACCAATTTCCTTGGTAATGAGGGCATTAAGCTGACTGTTTAGCTCTATGATCAAGGCTGCGTTGGTTTCCTTATCAGTAGCCAGGTTGACTAATTCTTCAGGATCTTTTTCCAGATCGAACAGTTGAACATCATTGTTAGCATATAATTCTTCAATAGTTGTAGGCATATTGAAATTCAATGGCGAAAAGTACCGGGCAAATTTATATTTTTCGGTTGTAATCCCGCGGACAAAGCCACGTTTGGAATAATCGATAGCATAGCTGGTGACACCAGTTGATGGGTCGGTGGTTTGCATCATGTCACTGTCGATCATTGAGATCATTTCATAGGCAAATAATGATCCGGATCTGATTTCGGTTTGGCTGCCATCGATCAGATCCATCAGACTGTTACCCGGGAGCCCCGCAGAAATCTCAGCTTTTTTTGCATCAGGCAGATTCGTCATGTCAATAAAGGTGGTTGCCAGGTCTATGTGGCTGGTTACCGCAGTAATGGAATTGCCGCCTTCGTATTCGGGATGCACGATAATCATGGGGACGTGAATATTGTTTTCGTACATAAAGCCACCTTTGCCCCGGAGTCCATTGGCACCCTGCATGTCACCATGGTCGCTGGTAAAGACGATGATAGTATTATCCAGCATCTTTAGATTGGTTAGTTCAGAAAGAATGTTATAGAGCTGGTCATCATTATCTTGAATGCAATTATAATAATAGTCGCGAAAATTTTCCCAACGGCTTGCTACGGATGGAATCTCACCAACCCGGCGGTTCCATAAATTAAAATACTCAAGTTCAGCAGGGACTCGTCCATCGTCATCAAGCGGCTGATCCCAGGTGGCAGGAATTGCCGCTTGAGGGTAGCTGGTTTCATAGACCATATTGGCTGGGGCACCTTCAATTGCAAAGGTTGTCTGTCCTGTATTCTGAACAGTGGAACCGTCAGTATCGGTATCATAATACATAATATCATGAGGGTTGACGAGATTGATAGCTAGAAAAAAAGACTGCCCTGCAGCATTGGTAGCCGATCCTTTTGAACGTAACCAACTGACCGTATCACCAGCAATATTGCTATCCTGCATATAGCCCTGCTGAAGCTGACCGACAATGTCGCCCTGTGCATTCCAGTCAGAAAAGCCATAGCCTAGCAGTCCATTCTGCTCCTGCATCGCCGGTTGACTGTTATCATCAAAAACGCTGGTATCGCCCATGTGCCACTTGCCTTTGAAAGCAGAATAGTATCCGGCTGAGATCATCCTGTCACCGACAGTGGTCAGATTTTCAGAGATCGGTTCCTGCCAGGGTGATTCGGTATTATCAATCATAAGCGTATCGGTGATGTGGGTGCCGGTGTAGATTACTGACCGGGATGAGGTGGATACATTGGCGCAGGTATAGTGTTTCTCAAAGGTGGTTCCCATTTTTTCCAGTAGCTCTCTGGCCTTGAAATTCGTGCCGGCCGGGAATTCATCAAAATAGTGCTCCTGGTCCACCGTCACAAAGACAATGTTATAATTGCCATCGTTGTTCTGTTGAGCTTCAGCATCTGCCATTTTATGTTTGATGGTCTGGCTGTCAGTGCTTTGACTACAGCTTGACACGCCCAGCAAAGAGGTGGCCAGGGTGATGCTCAGAGCCGCCTTTTTTATATTCATGTGAAGACCTCCTGAATTATAATATGAAATCGAATCATGACCAATTAGTCGGTAGCATTAAGTAAAGCCATGAGTTACTTATGAAGTTTAAAGATAATTTATTTACTGTTAAAAATATACCCTGACAAATCTTAGATATTCATTAAATAATGATGACAGATACAGAATTTTTTAATAATCGATATATTAACGGATTTGCTGGTCTCAACCGTGAGATTGGTTTGTTTTAGCCATTAACCAGAATTATTACTGGAAAGCAGCTTAATGGTGATTGAAATTGATCACATTAATACCATAATAATTTGCGAAAAGACTGGAAAATAGATGACAAAAAGGATATAATAAAACGGCTTATGATAGAGGCTCTTTATCAGTGTTCTGATGAAGGCCTCTTCTTTACGGAATGGCAACAAAATTATGAAAAGCTGGCGTGTATGTCAATGACGAGATCGCATCAACGGAAATGCGATATGCATGGCCAGAAAATATAAGAACCAGGCAGTTTGAAAATTGTGCTGAACTTGCTTAATTGGGATTGCCGACTACTAAACCAATGGAGGATTATCGATTAATGATAACTGTATCAGAACTAAGTTTGAATTTTAGCGGAACAAATCTTTTTACCAACGTAAATATAAAATTTACCCCGGGGAATTGCTATGGGGTCATCGGGGCCAATGGTGCCGGAAAGACCACTTTTTTAAAAATTTTATCAGGAGAGCTTGAACCATCAACGGGTAATGTCTTTATTCCCGAAAACATGCGGATGTCGGTTTTAAAACAGGATCATTACGCTTTTGATGAGTTTTCGGTGCTTGACACCATTATGATGGGAAATCAGCACCTCTATTCAGTTATGAAAGAAAAAGACGCCTTATATATGAAGGAAGATTTTTCCGATGAGGATGGCATCCGGGCTGGGGAACTGGAAGGCGAATTTGCTGAAATGGGCGGCTGGGAAGCTGAATCCGATGCATCTCGAATTATCCAGGGTCTTGGTCTTAAGGTTGATATTCTGGATGCCAACATGGATAGTCTGACCGGGAATGAAAAGGTTAAGGTTTTATTGGCCCAGGCTTTATTTGGCAAGCCAGAAATCATCCTACTGGATGAGCCCACCAACCATTTGGACATTCAGGCAGTTGAATGGCTGGAAGAATTTTTAATGGACTATGAAGGAACCGTTATTGTGGTATCCCATGACCGTTACTTCTTAAACAATGTCTGTACCCATATCGTCGATATTGATTTTGGCAAGATCAAGGTTTATGTCGGTAACTATGATTTCTGGTATGAATCCAGCCAATTGATTCAACGCTTATTAAAAGACCAGAATAAGAAAAATGAAGATAAGGCCAAGGAACTGCAGAACTTTATTGCTCGATTCTCGGCCAATAAATCCAAATCTAAACAGGCAACCTCCCGTAAGAAAATGCTGGATAAGCTAAATATCGAAGATATGCCTTCGTCATCCCGAAAATATCCCTGGGTTGGATTCCAGATCGATCGTGAACCAGGCAAAGAAATTTTGACTGTCGAGCATTTATCAAAAACCATCGATGGCGTCAAAGTACTTAACAATGTCAGTTTCCGGGTTAACAAGGATGATAAGATTGCCTTTGTAGCCGACAATGAAATTGCTATGACAACCTTGTTCAAAATTCTAATGGAAGAAATAGAGCCAGATGAAGGCAGCTTCAAATGGGGCGTTAGTACCACCCAATCTTATTTCCCTAAAGATAACAGCGATTATTTTAATGGTTGTACCCTGAACATCTGCCAATGGCTACAGCAATATACCGAAGAAATCACCGAGACCTACATCCGTGGTTTTCTGGGACGAATGCTTTTTTCTGGCGATGATATTTACAAAGAAGTTCAGGTACTCTCCGGGGGCGAAAAGGTTCGTTGTATGCTGTCCAAAATCATGATGTTTGGCTCAAACGTGCTGGTCCTTGATCAACCAACCAATCACCTTGACTTGGAATCCATCACCGCCGTCAATAATGGACTGATTGATTTCAAAGGCATCTTATTATTTGCCAGTCATGACCATCAGTTCATGCAAACCGTGGCTAATCGAATTATTGAGATCAGAGAAGAAGGTATCATCGACCGGTTATCGACCTATGATGAATTCATCGAATATAAGAAAAAGCAGGTATAGTGCTTTTATCAAGTGCACCTCAAATGACAGACCGGAAATCTGGCGTTTGGAGGTGCGCTTTTTTGTTGAATTCATTCATAAATTCATTTTTTTCTGACAACTATTCAAAAAAATGATATAATTCGTGATAATTTGTAATTCATTAATGTAAAGTAGATTCAGATAGTAACGAAAAAGAGGCCCCAAAAAAAGTAACTTGCACGGGAGTAAACTGACAAATGAAGGATCATTTTTATAAACAAAACCTGGATTATTCACCAATCGGCTTAATATACCAGAGAATAATAGTTAATGAACATGGCATCCCGGAGGATTTTGAATTTTTAATGGTGAATAAAGTGGTTGAAACCTTATTACGGAGACCGGCAACTCAAATTGTTGGATTAAGAGCTTCGCAGTTTTTTTCTGACGATCAAGAAAGCTTTCTGCAATGGCGGGAAGAATTTGCCAACCCCGGTGATCATGAACCAGGTAGTGAAAAGACGGTTTTTTTTAAATCATTTAAACGTTGGCTTCGAATTAATATGGTCGGGGTAGAAAAAAATTATCGGACCATATTTCTGACTGATGTTTCAAACGAGGTAACTAAGATAAATCAGTTAGAAACGGAATTGAAACATTACAGCAAAAACGCCGAAACCAGGCAGAAAAAAGAAGAAGAACTGCGGGTGTTAAGTTACCGGGATGCCCTTACCGGTCTGGGTAATCGAAGGCTTTATGATAAAGAACAAAAGAAATTGGATCGCGAGGCCAATTATCCAATAACTCTGATCATGGCTGATGTTAATGGTTTAAAGCTGGCCAATGATGGGTTTGGACACGAAGCTGGTGATGCTTTATTGTTAAAATTTTCCGCAATTTTGAAAGCGGAATGTCCTGCAGATGCCTGCATTGCCCGGGTCGGAGGAGATGAATTTTTGATCTTATTGGCAAAAACGGATGGAAAAAAGGCAAAAGCTCTGATCGATCGGCTCAATAGCCTGAATTCCAAACTGGAGGTCAATCATCTGATTCTTTCCTATGCATTGGGTTTTTCGGTAAAAACCCATACAACTCAAAATATGGAAGATATTTATCGCGAGGCTGAAGAACGGATGTACCGACATAAAGCCACAAATAATTCAAAGATGCGCAGTCAGTCGGTGGATCTGATTCTGGCCTCGCTTTTCGAAAAGTATCATTCAGAAAAGCTTCATGCCAGGCGTGTCAGTATCCTCAGCAAATCACTGGCTGGCGAGTTAGGATTTCCACCAGAAGCCGTGGTTCAAGTTGGATTGGCAGGGTTGCTGCATGATATTGGAAAAATTGGCATCAACGACGAGATTCTAAATAAGCAAGGGCAAATTGACGTTTTCGAACGGTTGGAAATGGAAAAACACTCAGAGCTGGGACATCGTATTTTAGCTTCGGTGAACGATTATTTAGAAATTGCCGATTACATTTTGGCGCACCATGAACGCTGGGATGGGAAGGGTTACCCTAAGGGTCTGAAAGCAGCAGAAATTCCCGAAGTGTCGCGGATTCTGGCATTGTCAGAGGCTTATGATGCGATGACCAATAAACGCTCTTACAATCGAGAATTATCTAAATTGGAGGCGATTTCTGAACTTCAAGCTTGCGCCGGCAAACAGTTTGACCCCGAATATGCAAAGGTTTTCGTTGAGCGGGTATTAAAAAGTCCCTGGCCGCAATAAAACCGTCTTTGCGTTATGACTGGTGGTTTGTTACCTGCTGTGTAACAATGAACGATGACTCCAAGTTGTATTTAAAATAAAATGATAGTATGGCAAAATCCTTAGACTAGTTCGATAGAGGTGACTCATGGAAAACATGGTGTTTTTATTTTCAATCGTCTTTTTTATCTTTTTCATCTTTTATATATTATCAGGACTATATGTTTTTTTAAAGTCGCCCAAAGAACCGATCAATCAGGTTTTTTTGGCTGCACTTGTCTCCCTGAGCTTATGGACTTTTGGCTTTACCATCGCAATTTCAGCGGTTGATTATGAAACGTGTTTATTCTGGCGGCGTTTTTCAGCCCTCGGCTGGGGATCGTTTTTTGCAGTGCTCTTGCATTTTTCCTTATTGTTGACAGAAAAAAAAGGCGCTCTCAAACACTGGTGGATTTACCTGCTGATTTACTTGCCGGCGGCAATCGTCATATTTGTTTTTGCAATTTCAAATAACCTGGCGCCGACTCTTTACACATTGGTATTGACTGACTGGGGCTGGATCAATCAGGCCCAAAACACAGTCTGGGACATGTTTTATAGTATCTATTACATTGGTTTCTCGCTGGCCAGTATGGTGATAGTCTGGCGATGGGGCCTTAGCCATAAAGAAGCTAAAATAAAAAAACAATCACACATTATTATCGGTTCCTATTTTTTAGCCTTTCTACTGGGGACGCTTACTGATACCATCAGTAATGCTTACTTGGGAATTGCCATTCCTCAGATGGCGCCAATTTTTCTTCTGTTACCGGTTTTCAGTATGTTTTATACAAAAAACTACTTTGGGGTGATTACTATCAAACCGGAAAAACAGGAAAGCCGGACCTTAAATATTATCTCAACAAAGAAAGTTTATAGTTATATCTCGATAGCAATGATTTTTGGCGGGGTACTGAATTTTGTTACCCAGTATCTACTCAGCAAAGAGTCAAGCCTGAGTGAAGTCCTGGTTTTGAGTGGGATATTGATTTGTTTTGGTTTAATGATTCAGATTGTCCAAAAGCTTAAACTTTCTGATCATCAAAAGGATTATCTCTGTGTTTCGCTACTGGCAGTTCTGATTCCAATTATTACCCTGCAGTTTGTGGAATTTGGAGCCGTTACCATTTGGGCTTTTCCATTTATCCTGATTATCGCTTTTTTAGTATTTAAAGAGAAAATTTTGTTGGGAATTATGGCGGTTTCCATTATTTTGACGCATATTACTGTCTGGGTAATGATGCCGCTGACATACGTAAAGGTCAGCGGGGTTGACTATTCGGCAAGAATTGGTTTGTTTTGTATCGGGATCTGGTTATGCTATTATATCAATAAATTATTTTTGTTGAGACTTGATGAAACGGCCGAAAAAATGGAACTTCAGGAACTGATCACTCAAATTTCATCAGATTGCGTCGGCATCAATCAGCAGAACTTTACCGAGAATATCGATTATTTATTAAAAACAAGTTGTGATTTTTTTTCGGTCGATCGGACTTATATCTGTTTATTTGATCCGGAACATGAAACTTTTTCGTGTCTTCAGGATTATTGTCGTCCTGGTATTGAATCGGGTAAAGCGAGAATCCAAAATCTTCCCATTAATCCCAATCATTGGCGGATGGCAAAAATTCTTGACCATGAATTATTCGTCGCTTCTGATATTGGCAAGCTTCCGGAATTTGTCAATGCGGAGCTATTCAATATGGACGTTAAGTTGATTAAATCACAGATCATTGCGCCGATTGCCAGCAAAGAAAAAATTATTGGTTTCTGGGGGTTGGATGTCGAAACAAAGGTTTTAGAATGGCAGGATGATCACCTTAATTTTGTCAAAATTATTGCCAATATTCTCGGGGATACGCTTTCCCGGATCGACTCGGAAAAAGAACTGAATTTTATGGCTCATTATGACGAGATCACCAAGCTGCCAAATCGAAATCTATTTACGAATTACCTTTATTTCAGCATCGTTAAACAGGAGTTCAGCGACGATGCTCATCTAGGAATTATTTTTCTGGATCTGAATTCATTTAAAACGGTTAATAATACGGTCGGCCACGATATGGGCGATGAACTGCTCTATCTAGTCGGGGAAAAGATCAAGCGAGTGGTTGCCAAAACGGATCTGGTTTCCCGTTTCAGTGGAGATGAATTCCTAATCATGATCAGTCACATAAAAAACAAAGACGAAATGGCGGTAGTCGCTGAAAAGCTGATGAATCTCTTCAATGAACCCTTTATGCTGAAGGGGCAGGAATTTTTTATGACTGCCAGCGCTGGGATTGCGCTGTATCCCATCGATGGAAAAGATCCGGAAACACTGATTAAGAATGCCGATATTGCCAAATACAAAGCCAAAGAAAAAGGCCGGAACCAATATCTATTTTGCTCTACAGATATGAAAGGGGAAGTGAATCGTCAGAATCAGCTTACAAATTATCTCTATCGGGCCCTGGAGAAAGGCGAATTATTTATCAACTACCAACCACAGGTATGTCTGAATACCGGAAAGGTTACCGGGGTTGAGTCGCTTTTACGTTGGCAGCATCCGGAGTTGGGACTGATTTCTCCGGCGGTGATAATACCTCTGGCCGAAAAGACAAGTTTGATTAATCCGATTGGAGAATGGGTACTTGAAACAGCCTGTCGGCAAAACAAGGCCTGGCAGGATATGGGAATGGAACCGATCCTGATGGCGGTTAATATTTCAGCCAGTCAGTTTAAAAATCCCAACCTGATCAGTCAGGTTGAGGGGATTCTGCAAAGAACTGGTCTTAAACCCGAGTATCTGGAAGTGGAAATAACAGAGAGTACTGCTATTTTAGAACTGAACGAAATTATCTGCAAATTGAAAGGTCTCAAAGAAATCGGGGTTTCCATCGCCATCGACGATTTTGGAACGGAGTATTCTTCGTTGGGACGTCTAAAAATGCTACCGCTGGATCGGCTGAAAATGGACAAACAGTTCGTCGATGGTGCCGGTCATAATCATAAGGATCAGGCTATCGCCAAGGCCATTATCCAGCTGGGAAAAAGCTTAGGCTTATCTGTGGTGGCAGAGGGGGTCGAGGATGAAAATCAGGTTTCCTTCTTAAAAACGTCCCACTGTGATCTGATCCAGGGCTACTATTACTACAAACCGCTTGATGCGGCGGCAATTGAGGAAATTTTGAAACAACAGGGCTGAGTTAAGCTGATGCATCTCTGGCTCTGACTAAACTCCACTTTATAAATTGAGAGTGGCCAAACCTTGCAAATGATAGAATTTACGAAATAAAGTCTATTTTGTTGATTTTTCAACAATTATTTTGATGGTTAGCAACTTAAAAATTTACAAAGCCAGGAGATTGGTTTATAATTAAACAAATTAGATGAATCTGATCGAGAGGCTGAAAATGGACAAAAAAGAAGTTATACAAATTGCTGAGGACTTTATTGAAAACTCAGCAGATAACCGGATTAAGATGGAAAGCAAAGCACCCAGTGAGCTAGTAGGTGAAAAAATATATGATGCTCCAATTTTTGGATTTTGTGAAGCCAGTGACGAGGTGTTTGCAATACTGAAGGAACCGGAGGTAATCGGCTGTCATTTCCGGAGTCCCCGGGAATGGCTGCCCACTGCTCAAACCGTGATCTCTTTTTTTCTGCCATACAGCGAGGCCGTGAAAGCCAGCAACCGGGAACAGAAAATTTGGCCTTCGTGGGGATGGTTGGTGGGTCGGGTTGAAGGTCACCGATTATTGCGCTCGCTGTTATTGCAGCTGGAAATGAATATAAAAAAAGCAGGTTATGCTACAATCGTACCAACCCTAGATAAAAAGTTTTTCAGCATAACTGAACCGATTGAAGAACTCTGCGGTGAACCCCTGGCCTTTACCAGCAACTGGTCGGAACGCCATATCGCCTATCTCTCGGGATTGGGAACCTTTGGTCTGTCAAAGGGGTTAATCACTGAAAAAGGAATTGCCGGAAGATTCGGCAGCCTGGTAACCGAACTGCAGTTGGAGCCGAATCAGCGCCCATATGAAATTTACAATGCTTATTGTACGAAGTGCGGAGCCTGCGTTAAACAATGCCCAGTGAAGGCGATCTCCATTGAAAAAGGAAAAGACCATCGGCTATGCGGCATTTTTCTGGATAAAACAGCGGAGAAATTCAAACCACGGTATGGTTGTGGCAAATGTCAGGTTAATGTCCCCTGTGAGAGCAGTATACCAGGCCAAAACAAATAATTTGTGTGAACAGATATGACAAAAGTTTACTCTTATTTACTTGATCAGGGTGACGATAAATAAGTAAGTGGAAACGCTAAAATAATTGCAACTGGCTGTAATCACCGTAAAATAGCCAGTCGTGCTAAAAATGATGGAGTCATATAATGTTAACAGAAAAGTATAAGAAACTGGAAGAATTGGAAAAAGTTATTGAGTTCACCTATCCGGGAATTACCCTGTTGATCCGGGACTGCAATCTGAGTAATTTGGAATCAAAGTACAAGGTGGGAATGATCTTGAAAGAGTTGGGTTTTACCGATGCCAGTCTGCGTCGGGGTGGCATGGTTACAACCCATCGCCTGGCAATTCTGTCCAACCACTATGCCAATATGCAGGCTTATGAGCATGATACCCATTGGGGCTTATGTGTCATTGAAGCGGGTTCGCATTTTAAGGTTTTAGATGTTTGCTCCCGGGGTGGAAAAACTCAGATTATTCTGCTTCATCTGCCAGAAAAAGGGTGGGAAGTTTTTGACACAGTGGCAACTGATATCGATCAGCAGGTAGTGGAGATTGTCAGAGAAGGGTTTGAACACTGTCTGGAACTCCCGCCAGTGCCTGAGCTAACTACCCGGAGTTGGCTCAATCGCTGCCGCTATCCCATTGGGATGTCTGAAAGCGGGGAATATTTTCCGCTCGGAGAGTATTAGAAAGGAGTAAGAAGAGATGGTTTATTTATTAATAATTCCAGTTCTTGGATTCGCTTTTTTTCTGGCCGGTATTCGTATTATTCGCCCGACGAGTCGGGGCTTGATTGAAACAATGGGGAAGTACACAAAATACGCAGAACCCGGTTTTCACTGGATTATTATCGGTGTGCAACGACTTTTTGTCGTCAATATAACAGAGCAGATGTTTAACGCTGAGCCACAGGTTATTATCACCAATGATAACCTGAATGCTACCGTCGATGCACAGATTTATTTTAAAGTTAAATCAGACGAAGAAAGTGTCAAAAACTCGGTTTATAATGTCAATAATTATAAGGTGCAAATCGTAAATCTAGCGCGGACCACCTTGCGAAATATTATTGGTACGATGACCTTAAAATCTGCCAATAGTGAACGCAGCATCATAAATACGGATTTGCTTAAGACCCTAAAAGAAGAAACTGATAAGTGGGGGATTGATATTGTCAGGGCAGAATTAAGAGAAATTGATCCGCCCCAGGATGTTCAGGAAACCATGAATAAGGTGGTCAAAGCCGAAAATGAAAAAGTGGCTGCGATTGATTTCGCTACTGCCGCAGAAACCACAGCGGATGGAGTAAAACGAGCGGAGATTAAAAAAGCTGAAGGAATAAAACAAGCCAGAATTCTTGAAGCGGAGGGCGAGGCGTTTGCAATCAAATTAGTGAACGAAGCAGCGGAAAAGTATTTCATTGGCAATGCTCAAATTCTAAAACAATTACAAACCACCGAAATAGCGCTAAAAAATAATGCTAAGATTGTAATCCCTTCGGATACCCAGCTAATCAATGTCATTGGGGAAATGTCTGGGGTGATACCGATAGAAAACCATAATACGAGTTCTTTAAAGAGCAGCGAAAATTGATTTGCTGCTTTTTTTATTCGTGGGATGAAGTCCGGTTCTGAGGATTTAAGGAATCAGTGGATAAAATATTCTACATGGTTAAAGAGAGGTATTCGGGGGTAGATATAGTTACATAATAATCATTTATAAAGGTGATGGGTTAAATCCAATTCGTACAAAAAAAGTAAATGGGGTGAGTAAATTGGATGATCAAAAAGCAGGGCCGATAAAAGACAAAGAGTCATTTTTTGAAGAGCTTTTTCGATACAATCAGGAAATTATGCTCCTGATTAATCCTGATACGCTTAAAATTGAAGATTGTAATCGTTCCGCCTGCTTGTTCTACGGAAAAACCCACGATGAGATGATGACATATAAGATTACCTATTTTAATTGTCTCAGCGAAGATCAGCTCAAGAAAGAAGTTGAACGGGCAAAGAAAAGAGAACATCATCAGTTTTATTTTAAACATCGATGCTTTAATGCCGAGATCAAAGATGTCGAGGTGCGTTCGAGTCCGGTTTCCTTGGATGGCCGGAATTATTTACTCTCCATTGTTACAGATATCAGCGGTTTGCAACTGGATAGCGATGCACTGCGAAAAGAAAACACAGTGTTGGAGAAACGGGTCGCTGAACGCACCTATGCACTGAAAGAGCTTAATGATCAGCTGATTTCGGCAAAAGCAGAGTTGGAACGGGAGATGCTTTTTATTAAAGCCTTATTCGAAAGTATCCCGGGATATTTATACGTCTACGACGATACGGGAAGGCTGATTAAATGGAATAAAAAACATGAAGAGATGACCGGATATTCCGCCGCTGAACTGGCATCGATGACTTTGGATCAATGGTTTGAGGGCGATGATCTGGCCAGGGTTATGGCGGCGGTGGACGATGTGTTTAAAAATGGTTACGGCGAGGTTGATGCCAATCTGATTACCAAAAGCGGAAAGAAATTGTTGATTCGCTCCAACGGGGTAGTTATGACCCTTGACGGAAAAAAATACTTTACGGGGGTGGGAATCGATATTACCGCAAGCAGACGACTGGAGGCCGAATTGGCAAAAGAGAGTAAGCTGCTTGAAACAACTCTGGTTTCGGTGGGCGATGGGGTCATATCCTGTGATAAGGATGGTTATGTTTTATTTATAAATCGGGTAGCAGAGGACTTAACCGGCTGGACAAAAATTGATGCCTTAGGAAAACCCATTGAAACCGTATTCAATATCATCAATGATCTTAATCGGGAAAAGGCTGGAAATATTGTCGCGGAAGTCATTAAAACTAAAGAAATTAGAGAACTCGATAATCATACCCTGCTAATTGCGAGAGATGGTAGTGAACGAGCCATCGAGGACAGCGCTGCCCCAATAATTGAAGAAAATGGCGATGTGCTGGGTGTCGTTCTGGTGTTTCGGGATTATACCGAGAAAAAGCAGAAACTGGATCAGATCGAGTATTTAAGCTATCATGATCAGCTCACCGGCCTTTACAATCGACGCTTCTATGAAGAAGAACTACGACGGATTGATACGCCAGAGAATTTACCCTTGTCTTTAATTATGGGCGATGTCAACGGTCTTAAACTGGTAAATGACAGTTTTGGACATGTAATGGGAGACCAATTATTAAAAAAAGCCGCTGCGACGATTACCAGAGCCTGCCGCGCGGAAGATGTGGTGGCAAGATTGGGCGGCGATGAATTTGTTGTGCTGCTACCAAAAACAAATCAAATTGAAGCGGAAGAAGTCATTGCACGCATTGAAGAATTGGCAAAAAGTGAAATAGTTGGAACCGTGGAACTTTCTATTTCATTCGGTTTTGAAACGAAGGTGGATAAGGAACAAGACATCCAGCTAATTTTTAAAAGAGCAGAAGACTATATGTATCGTCGCAAACTGACGGAAAGTCTGGGAATGCGGAATAAAACTGTCGGTATGGTAATTGAAACCTTATTTGATAAATACCAGAAGGAAATGTTTCATTCGGAGCGGGTCAGTCGGCTGTCGGCTGAGGTTGGAAATAAAATCGGACTCAATACCAAAGATTCCCATGATCTCCAAACCGCCGGATTAATGCATGATATTGGCAAGATTGGGATTGCCGAGGGGATTCTCGACAAGTCAGAAAAACTGAGCGAACAGGATTGGCTGGAAATACGTCGTCACCCTGAAATTGGATACCGCATCTTAAGCTCCGCCAACGAATTTGCTGAAATTGCCGATCATATCCTGGAACACCATGAGCGTTGGGACGGCAGCGGTTATCCCAATGGACTAAAAGGCGAAGAGATCTCGTTGGAAGCCAGGATTATTGCCATCGCTGATGCCTATGATGCAATGACCAGAATGCGTCTGCATATGGATGATCTCACAGTAGAAGAAGCCATTGAAGAAATCAATCGCTGCTCCGGTACGCAGTTCGATCCCGAGATTGCCAGTGTTTTTATTGATATGATTAAAGATGAAAGCTGAGATAAAAACGATCATGGTATAAACCCGGCCAATCCGTTTGGGAATCTGGCCGGGTTTATTAATTGTGTTTTCTAAGATTGCGGAGGTTCTGAAACATCACACCGAAGGTTTCGTGTTGGACTTGAGTCGGGTCAAATTTTAACAGTTTAAAGGTGATTTGCACACAAAAACCAATGGCAAATGCCGAGATTACTGTGCCTAAACCAACCATTCCGCCTAGGAACCAACCAATCAGGACAACGCTGACTTCCAGAATGCCCCGGCACAGGCCGACTGGCAGTCCGGTTTTTCGGGTCACTGCCACCATCAGGCTGTCACGGGGGCCGGCCCCAAAGGCCGAGGAAATGTAAAAATATGTCCCCAGTGAGATGATGAAGAGACCAAGAATAAGTACCAGAGTCCCAATCCAGAAATTACTGAAAAGTGGGATAAAGTCTAGAAAAAGGATGAGATCCATAAAGAGACCGATCATAAACATGTTGAAAATAGTCCCCAGTCCAATTTTTTCGCCCAGCAGAAAGACCATCGCAACAATAAGGGCACCCACCGCGGTGTTCACCAGGCCGATGCTGACCCCCAGAGTTTGGCTGATACCACTGTGGAGAACCTCCCAGGGAGCATAGCCGACATTTGCCCGCATGGTCACGATAATGCCCAATCCATAAAGAAAGAGTCCGAAATTCAGTTTGATAAATCTAAAAATGTAGCCAGTCATAATGCCCTCCTTAAAGAATAATGTTCCCAGTATAACATAAAACGATTTGTGGTCAAAGTCCAAATCGTGATGGTTCTGAAATATTCGATTCTGTTGATTACATGTTTAACTTATTTTAAAATGTGGTATACTAAAAGCAGCAAAATAGAACAGATGGAGCGTAGCGCTTCGGGAGGTTAGAGATGAAAGTATTAGGCATTAATGGTAGTCCTCATGGAGAAGGAAACACATTTACGGCTTTGAGTATTGCCGGAGAAATTTTTGCTCAGGAAAGCATTGATTTCGAAATTTTTAATGTTGGCATGAAAGCAGTGCAGGGATGTACTGGTTGCAATGCTTGTGGTAAAAACAAAAATGAGCAGTGTATCTTTACCAAAGATGTTGTCAATGAAGGGATTCAAAAAATTAAAGAAGCGGATGGTGTTATATTTGCCAGTCCCGTCCACTTTTCCGGGATCGGCGGAAATATGAAGTCATTTATGGATCGAGCCTTCTATGTGGCCGGAGCCAATGGCGGATTATTTCGCCATAAGGTAGCCGGAGCCCTGGTGGCAGTCAGACGGTCTGGCGGGGTGGCAACCATCGATCAATTGAATCACTACGTCACCTATTCGGAAATGGTCATGGCAACTGGTAACTATTGGAATGTTATCCATGGTCGCACTGCCGGAGAAGCGTCTCAAGATACCGAAGGTGCCCAGACCATTGAGGTCACTGCCGCTAACATGGTTTGGTTGATGCGTCTTATTGAAAACGGTAAAGGTGTTGTTGCAGAGCCACATCCCTTTAAAAAGGTGTACATGCATTTTGTCAGATAAAGTATGATCGCTGCAACAATAAAAAAACACGTTTAACGTGTTTTTTTATTGTTTATTTAAATGTCATCGTGACGGGTCCGACCCCACCATCAATATCGATGCGATGGGGAGCAGATTTTGATCCGGTTCCGAATTCAGAAATGCTCTCGCCATTGATGGTGATGGGGCCGACACCCTGGTCAGCGGTAATAAAATAATCATTAACATTGGCGTCGATGTCCAGACTGGTCTGACCGACACCACAGTCGATTTCCAGATCACCGGTGACGATCCCCTGAATGTTAACGAGTCCAACGCCGCCTTTGATTTCAAAATCATTGAGTTGAACATCGGAAAAATGAACAGCGCCCGCGCCACCGTTGAGTTTACCGGAATTTGCCTGAAGCTGATCGGCCTCAATTTCACCGGCGCCTTGTTTGACAGTCAGTTCATCAGTGATAATTCGTGACAATTCTGCTCGTCCGGCACCAATCTCAAGTTCCAATTTTTTCAAGTGGGTGTCATTTGGAATAGTAACCACAAGATTTGGCCCATGATCCTTACCGATCAGATTGGGAATAATATTGGTGGACCCGACATCTTCTATGACAAGCTTGCCATCATCAAGGGTAGCAGTTAAACTTGTGGGGAGATCAGACCCCTCAACCCGAAAAGCATTCCCGGATTTAAGTGTGATACTGCCGGCATTGAAATTAATAAAAACAGCTTCCAGCTCACCGGTAAAATCCTGCTGAAAGGCGTCTCCATTCGGTTCACTGATCTGGGCCCTGTTTTCTATCAGACCAAATCCCCTCATGATGGCGACGCCACCATTGACAATACTGGCGATGATTCCCAATGCCAGGACCAGACCGAAGGCAATAGCCAGGTATTTAATCCAACTCTGATTGGTATTCATTTGACTTCGGTACCCCCAAAGATATTGGTGCTGTTGATATAAATGGTTGGCGGATTTTCACCCAGTGGTCGATTGGTTTTATTTGATGCCCCACCAAAAATGGGCGTGGTCGACAATTCGACCCGGACATTGCTGGGAACCATCATATCAATTCCGCCAAAGACAGCTGTGGCAGAGATATAAATATCTTCACTGATAACGGCCTGGCGCAAATCAAGAGAAATACTTCCAAAAACCGCTGTCAGATTGGCACCGTTAAATTGTTCGCCGGGAAAGTTAATTTCCTGGCCGCCAAAAATCGCTGAATAATCAGGAAGACCATCCTTAGTCATGCCTTGAATCAGCTTGGCATTTTTACTAAGTCGATCCTTGAACATGATGCTTAAGCCAATGGCAATAATTATGATGGGGAAGATCAGGTCGCCCAACAGCTCCCCATTAAAATAGCCCTGGGCAGAAATAAACAATAATACCCCAATCCCTAATCCGATGGTGTTCCAAAGCTGTACGCCGTTTTGCACCATGCTAATGGCACAGGGAACAATAATGAACAAGGTCCACCAGCCAGCGAAAAATAATTCAAAATTCCACAGACCAAAAACATTTCCGGCAAAACCAAGGCCGATAGCGACTAATAAAAGCCCCCAAAGTAAGTTACCAACTTGATTTCTCATTTTTCTCTCCTTATTTCGCAATTTAGTTTATTATACCATGCATCTTAAAAAATGAAAATTCTTCCCGCATTTATTTAAATAACTCAACTTTCCCAGCTTAATTGACCGAACAAAGCCTTTATAAAAGAGGCCTGAGAGTCAATCCATTGCTGGAGTTGATTTTTTAACAGTGTAGACTTTCTAGCGCCTACCGAATTTAATTGTTCAACAAATAAGCTCATCAAACTTTGAAGAGCGGTTGAGAGTACCATATCCTGGATGTCATCACAAAGCCTGAAGAATAATTCGCACAAGGTTTTATCATCATTTTCGCTTCGGCGAAGCCATTC
>NZ_AXAC01000004.1 GCF_000472665.1 Acetobacterium malicum subsp. dehalogenans DSM 11527
GATCGCCGTTGCAACGACATTATTCCCGAATACATCACCCCAACTGCCGTAAGACTTGTTGGAAGTCAGGATGATTGAGCCTTTTTCATAGCGATTGGAAACAATCTGAAAAAAGTAATGGGCTACTTCATCATCCATAGCCGCATAGCCAACCTCATCAATAATCAGGATATTGGGTTTATTCAGTGTTTTGAGTTTGCGATGAATGCGCCCGGAAACAATATTTTCCTGAATCATTGAAATCAGTTCATGAGCACTGAGAAAATAAGCGGTATAGCCACTTCTGATCGCACAAACCGCCAACCCAACGGCCAGATGGGTTTTGCCAACGCCGGGCGGGCCCAAAAATACGACATTTTCGGAACGTTCCACAAAGGCGAGTGTTTTCAGTTCGTTGATCTTACGCTGGTTGGCACTGGGCTGGAAATCAAAGTCAAAGGAATCGATGGCCTTGATATAGGGAAATTTTGCAAGTTTCAAGTTCGTCGTGGTTGTCCGTTCTCTTTTTGCATCAATTTCTGCCCAAAGCAGCTTGTCCAGAAACTCCAAATAGGATATACTATCCTTGGAAGCTTCTTCCGCATGGTGGTCATAAACGGCAGCCATATGGGTGAGATTCAGACGATCAAAAGCTTCCTTCAGGTGATGGGTTACCATGTAACCACCTCACTGACTAAAGAATCATAGACTGCGAGCGGTCTTTGATGCACTTTGGGCGATTGTTCTGGAATCATAAGCGGTGCTTTGCGGGCTTTGGCTTTATGATTTTGACTGTTCAATCCTTCAAAGTGCCTTTTCATTTTTTGGACCTGATGTTTTTGGGCCGGTTTCCGGTAACCTTCTATGAAAGTACCGGTTTCATCATAGATTTCAATCGTTCCATTGCTCAAATCCCGCACACCGACACGGTGACCAACAAAGCGGAAGGGAACGGAATAATAATTGGACTGATAACTGATCAAGCAATCGTTCATGACTTTCCGGCTGACCAGATCAACAGCAAGAAACGGCTCGGTATTCATCGGCTTCAGCTGTTCTTCCTGCAGGATTTCACGGGGTATTTTGTGAATCGTCTGATGAAGCCGGGTATTGCATTTCGTATCCAGCCAGAGCCGGGCCTGCTCATTGAGTTCGGCCAGATCTGAAAAGCTTTTGACTCTGGGCCAGAAATTGCCGCGTACATATCGGACCCCACGTTCCACCTTGCCCTTGGAACGGGGCAGATAAGGCCGATGCCGAACCGGAATAAAATGGTGATGCTCGGCAAATCGCAAAAATCGCTGATTCCATTTATCGTTGCCGGTTTTGTGACTGTGGGCAACAACAGTTTTCATATTGTCATACAGAATGCTCTCTGTTACACCACCAAAATAGGCAAATGCCCGTTCATGGCAACCGATTAATGTGTCAAATTTCGAATTCTCCGTGAACTCAAGATAATAATTTCTGGAATGCCCTAAAACCATGATGAAGGCATACAATTTTTTAAGCTTTCCATCGGGCATCGTGACAACGAATTCTCCCCAGTCAACCTGGGCCTGTTTGCCAGGGGGCGTATCATAGCGGATTGATGCTTTGGCTAACACTTTTTCACGATATGGTTTCATGAATTCCCGAAGAATCGTCATTTTTCCCTGGTACCCGTCGGCTGCAATTTCATCAAAAATCACAGCGGCATTGACACAGCCTTCATTCATTCGTTCCAGAATATAATCTTTAAACGGATCAAGCTTTCCTTGCCGAAACTGACGTTTCCGATATGCTGGCGGTTCCTTGCGTTTAAGCCAGTTGCTGACCGTTTTTCGATCAACACCCATTTCTCTGGAAATCTGCATGATTGACATTCCCTTGTTCTTTAAACCTTTGATCATATAATATTCCTCCATTGTTATCATTCGGTTGTCCTCCTTATCTTTAAGAAGAAACATACCGTGTTTTTGGGGAATTTTCAACCGTTTATTATGGGTAGTTTAACACCGATTTTGACAAAAGATCAGTTATCAGATGCCGACATTTGTTCTGGACGGCAATCTGGTTCATTTTGCGGCTTATAAAAACCATATTGGCTTTTATCCGGCCCCGTCTGGTATCGAAAAATTCAAGCAGGAATTGTCAAAGTACAAGAGTGCTAAAGGATCGGTTCAATTTCCACTTAATCAACCAATACCTTTTGATTTGATCCGAAAAATCGTCGCTTTCAGAGTGGCAGAGAATCAGGCGACTGCGAAAAACAAGCAAAAAAAGAGCAAAATTGAGGATAAAAGCCCGGAAGATTACATCAGGCGTCAACCAGAGGAGCGACAGGAGCATCTGGAAAAACTGCGACAAACTATCAAGGCTCATTTACCGGAGGGCTTTCAGGAGATGATGCAATATGACATGATCAGTTTTGTGGTTCCCCATAGTCACTATCCCAAAGGCTATCACGTTAATCCCAGGGAACCCCTGCCGTTTATGGCACTGGCCAATCAGAAAGGCTACATCGCCCTTTATCATCTGGGCATATACGCAGATGAATCCCTATTGCGATGGTTTTCCGGGGCTTATGAGGCTTTGGAAATCGGGAAACTGGATATCGGTAAAAGCTGTATCCGCTTTCGAAAGATGAATAAAATCCCCTATGATCTAATCGGAGAACTGTGCACAAAGATGACGGTAGATGATTATATCAAACTTTATGAGTCGGTATAATTTAAAATGTTTGTTCGCTTCCGCGAGACTTTGATAATCATAACGGCAAGATCACCGTTTCGGTTTTGGTCATGAAAACGGGTTCCGAATCGGTAGAATAATAGTTATGAAGAAAAGCATGAAAAAGGATTCCTTTTTCGATACGGAGGAAGAAATGTCGGAAAGAAAAAAGAAGCAGTCAATAAGAAGCATTAAGTGGATTATAACACTTCTGTTGCTGCTTTGTTCCCTGCTGGTGCTATCGAGTTGTGCTAATAGTACCGGGAATCTCGTTGGCAATTGGGAGTTAGTGCCCAGTGAAGGGGATTTAAATGATACGGCGATGACCGGATATGTCTTTAACGAAAATGGCACCGTTAGTTTTTATAATGGTTATGATGGGAAGCTGACGATTTCAGAAGGTAACTGGCAGATCAGCGGTAACGATAAAAACTATCTGGAGTTGCGTTTAGATGAAGTGGATACACCAGAGCGGAAGATCCGGTTTAAAATAGCGGATGAAACTTTGTATCTTTTTTCAGATTCAGGAGAAGGAAAAAGCGCTTATGATAGCCGTTATCAAAAGATCGAGCAGTTTAGCTTTGAAAACTTGATTGCAGCAGCAAAAAAACAGAAGGCGAAAGAAAAACAGGATGCGCAACTGTTTTGCACGCTGACACCGCAGGAGATTATTGATCAGCTGAAAGCAGCGGGTCAGCCGATTGGGGCAGTAGTGGTTTATAACGATCCCGATTATGCAACCGGTTTATTAAAACAGCCAAATCTCCAACTGGCGCAGGCAGCCCGCTTTGAAGATCGCTCCGTTGAACAGGTGGAGAATCAGATTGAACCGATCGGCGGATCGGTGGAAGTTTATCAGGATTATACGGTAGCGAAACAGCGGTATGATTATTTGACGGTTTTTTCTGATGTGACAGGAACCACCTATCAGGTTGGAAATGTCCTTTTGCGCCTGGATAATGCGGTACAATTGGAAAGACGAACACAATATGAAACAGCACTTTTAGCGATTGTTAAATAATCTGATTCACTGGATGGGTGCAACTTAATTAATGGGGTGAAGAACGGTCAGTGGCGGCAGCTTTGGGATTAAAAAAATATCTCTTAATTAACTGAAAGGGCTTGACTATTAAGGTACGGTATCGTTTATGATAAGGATAGTGATGCTGAAATTTGACAATAAAACGGGAGGGATGACCAGTGACCTATTTATTCCAATTTTTAAAAGAGAAAAAAACGATGCTGTTCTTAATTATTCTGGCAACAGTGATCCAGTCCTTCAGCATGCTGGCGGTGCCCTATTTTGCGGCAAAAATTATCGATGTCGGGATTCTTAAAAAAGATCTGATGGCAATTGTGATATTGGGTTTGCAGATGCTGGCAGCGGTGGGATTATCAGGCCTGATTTCCTTATGGGCCAGCTATCTGAGTGCCGATTTGGCGGCACTTTCAGGAAAATACCTGCGCGACCGGATTTTTGACAAAACCCAGGTCTTGTCAATCCGCGATTTTAATCGTTTTAGTACCGCTTCAATGATTACCCGGGCGACCAGTGATATTACGGTCATTCAGCAGACCGTGATTATGTTTGCCCAAATGATTTTACCGGCACCGATTATCGCGATAACAGCGATTATCATGACCATTGCCGTGAGCCCGACACTGGTATGGATTCCGATCATTGCGATGGTCGTTTTTATGCTGGCCATTTATCTTATCTTCATTAAAGCCAGCCCGATCTCGAAAACGATTCAAAAACGGTTGGACGTCATTAATCGTATCATGGGTGAAGCGATTACCGGGGTTCGGGTGATCCGAGCCTTTGACAATTCAGAATTTGAACGAAAACGAACCAATCAGGCCTTTTTAAATTATGCCGATAACGTGATCCGTCTGAATAAGACCTTTGCGGTATTCAGCCCACTGATCTGGTCGATTGTCGGGATCAGTATGGTAGCGGTGTTATGGTTTGGCAGTTTTCTGGTGCTCAATGGCGAAATTCAGGTCGGTGGGATTATCGCTGTTTCCGAATATACCATTCTGTTGTTGATCGCACTGATTATGTCATCGATGGTGATGGTAATGTTACCGAAAATGAAGGCCTGTCTGGATCGAACCCAGGAGGTATTGGATACGATCCCGGAAATTGCCGATGAAACTCAGCTGCCGGCCTTGCAAAACCCTGATAATCCGGCAAAAATCGTCTTTGATCAGGTCAGTTTCTCCTATCGGGGCGCGGAGGAGTCGGTTTTGGAGGGCATCAGCTTTTCCTGTGAGCAGGGTAAAACAACCGCCATTATTGGGGGTACCGGATCGGGTAAGAGTACCATTGCCAGTCTGATGCTGCGCCTTTATGATGTGGCCAGCGGTATGATTACCCTGGAGGGGACGGATATCCGTCAGATGACCCAGCATCAGCTGCGGGAAGCCATCAGTTATGTGCCCCAGAAGGCGATTCTCTTTAGTGGTACCATTGCCGACAATCTGCGGATGGGAAACAGCCAGGCAACCTCAGCAGAGTTGGAACAAGCAGCCCAAATCGCCCAGGCCCATGACTTCATAACCGAGCTGGCAGAAGGCTATCAAAGCCCGGTGGCTCAGGGCGGTACCAATTTTTCCGGCGGCCAGAAGCAACGACTGTGCATTGCCCGGGCCCTGGTAAAAAAAGCCCCGGTATATATTTTTGACGACAGCTTTTCAGCCCTGGATTTTAAAACCGATGGAGCACTTAGAAAAGCACTAAAAAGAGAGATGGCAGATGCGGCGATGGTGATTGTGGCCCAACGAGTCAGCACCATTATGGACGCCGACCAGATCATTGTGCTGGATGCGGGCCGGATGGCCGGCATCGGCCGGCATGAGGAACTGATAAAAAGCTGTTCCGTTTATCAGGAAATCGTCGCGTCTCAGCTCAGCGAAACGGAGGCTGACAGTTTATGAAGAAACAACGAAAAAAACCGCAGCAAAAAAATCAGCAGGTGCTTAATAACGAAGGCCTGCCTGAAACGGAAGACCTGACCGACATGGAAGACATCCCCAAAAATTCAAAGGCTTCGGCCAAACGATTAATGGCGCTGCTGCTAAAACAAAAGGGGGCCTTGCTGATCATTTTGTTGGCGGCTGTGGTCAGCAACGGGCTTTATGCCTTTACCCCCATCATCATGGGGAAAGCTCTGGATCAACTGATTCAGGCAATCAGCGCCAATGGCATCGGTGGCGGTTTTGAACAGTTAGCCGAGATCGTGGGGCTGCCCCTGTTATTGTTGGCGATGGCCTATCTGATTGGCGCGGCATTCTCCTTTTTGCAGGAATATACCATGGCCAGTGTGGGTGAAAAACTGGCCTTATCGCTGCGGGAGAAAATAAGCGAAAAGATTACCAGGCTGCCGCTGCATTATTATGATGCCAATGAAACCGGAGAGGTTTTAAGCCGAACCACCAATGATCCGGATAAGATTGCCGAGATTTTAAAAACCGGGGCGTTGCAGTTTGCCAATGCCCTCTGTAACCTTGTCTTCAGTATTGTCATTATGTTTGTCCTGAGCCCCGTCATGGCGGTGATCATCATTGCCACGATGTCGCTGAGTGTTTTTGCGACCAAGTGGATTTCCGGAAAAACGCTGGCGATTTTCTATGAAAATCAGAAGGTGTTAGGGGAATTAAACGGAAAAATCGAAGAGTATTATACCGGCAACCTGATTATCAAAAGCTTCAACCAACAGGAGCAGGTCATAAAAACCGAGCGGGAGTTGAGTGAGCGCCAGTATCAAGCCAACAAAAAATCACAGTTCGTGATCTATGCCATCTATCCGGCGATCCGCTTTTTGACCCAGCTGAGTTTTGTAGTAACGGCCATTGTAGGGGGGATTTTTGCTATTAATGGCACGATGACGATTGGAACGGTGCAGGCTTTTTTGCAGTATGTCAATCAGATTGCCGATCCGATTACCCAGTCTTCCTACTTTATCAATTCGATGCAGGCCGCCCTGGCCTCGGCGGAACGGGTGTTTGAATTTCTGGACGAACCCGAAGAGGTGCCTGAAACCAGCACGCCCAAACAGATTAACCAACCGGATGGGGCGGTGGCTTTTGAACATGTCCGCTTTGGTTATCATCCCGATGAATTGTTAATGGAGGACATCAGCTTTACCGTCAGACCTAACGAGATGGTGGCCATTGTCGGGCCTACCGGTGCCGGCAAGACCACCCTGGTCAATCTGCTGATGCGGTTCTATGAACTGGATGGCGGCACCATCAAAGTCGATGGAATTGATATTAAAGATCTGACTAAAAGCGGACTGCGGCGGATGGTCGGAATGGTGCTTCAGGATACCTGGCTCTTTAAAGGGACGATTGCTGAAAATATTGCTTACGGCAAGATGGATGCCACCCGGGAAGAGATCATTCAGGTGGCCAAGGCGGCCCGCTGCGACCATTTTATCCGAACCTTGTCAGAAGGTTACGAGACGGTGATCTCCAATGAAGAAGGGACGGTTTCCCAGGGGCAAATGCAGCTGTTGACCATCGCCCGGGCAATGCTGGCCAATCCGGCGCTGATGATTCTGGATGAAGCAACCTCCAGCGTTGACACCAAAACTGAATTGCAGGTACAGAAAGCGATGCTTTCGAGTATGCAGGGAAAAACCAGCTTTGTCATTGCCCACCGGCTGTCCACCATCAAGTCAGCGGATCTGATTCTGGTGATGAAAAACGGCACCATTGTTGAAAAGGGAACCCATCAGGAATTGCTGGCCGCTGATACATTTTATGCTGAGTTGTATAATAGTCAGTTTAATAATTTGACGGGGTAAAGAGTATTCATCTGAAGGATAAATACCAGAAGTATTTCCCGGGCAAAAGGGTTAAGTGGGTAGTGACCATAAATAACTACGGCCTTGCCTGGCTGAGAACAACCCCGCATGCAAATATCTGGATGTCATTTATGTTTTAGAAAAACATAGTGATTGGCTTGTGAATGGGAGCGGGAAAAGGAGTAGTTCAGATAAGTAAAGGCTTTAATATCCTGAGGCCGGGTAATCTGGTTTTCGGCCAGAAAGCGAACCATTTCACCCCGGGCCATCTTACAGAGAGTACCCTTTTCGATAACTTTTTGGTTGATTAATTCGCCAAAACTACAGTTGAGAAAAAAGAAATTAGTCGGTAGGTGAGCAGAAACGGCTTTGCTGTATTCCTTTGAGGCTAAATTCAGGATGAAATCACATTCGCTGGTTAGCTGTCGGGCTAGTTTGTTGCCCCAAAAATCATAAAGATTTTTATATCCTCCCAGTTGGAGCCGAGCCTGCATTTCGAGGCGGTATGGACGAACGCCGTCAAACGGTTGTAAAAGCCCATAGAATCCCGAGAGGATGCGCATATGGTCATTAATAAAAGCGAATTGATTGGTATCAAAAACGCCAGGGGCCATGTACTGATACTGAATTCCCTGATAAGAAAAAATGGCCGGAGTAAGACAGGATCGCAGATCCAGTTTTTGGATCCGCTCAAAATTCTCCGTCGCAATGGTATCATTGCAGCACCACAGGGTTTTTAGTTCCGGATAGTTCATTTTTTTTAAATGATCTAACAAAACTCCGGCGTCTTCTAAAAAGTGCGGGAGCTTGACAGGGGCAAGGCTGTCGGTATCGATATTCATTTTTTTGGCAGGAGAAATAATAATTTGCATCAGGTCACTCCAGTTAGTAGGGGATTTTTAAAAACAAATAATTTTATAATGATTATAAATTATAGCATATGGCCTACCCTGGGTAAAGAATGCTTTTAGCAAGGGCAGTCAAGTATTTTGCTCCTTGATGGCTTAGAATAAAGACAAGGGAGGTGAGAAAAATGGAAGAGGCACAGATTTTTCAGGCCGTGCAGCGGATGCAGGACTATATCGAAACCAATCTCCACCAGAAGATTACCTTGAAAGAACTGGCCAATGCGGCCGGATATTCGCCCTGGCATGCGGCCAGGCTGTTTAAAGAAGTGGTCGGGAAAGCCCCCTTCGACTATATTAGGGCGTTAAGGCTCACCGAGGCAGCGCTGTTGCTCCGGGATGGGGAAATGAAGATTATCGATGTGGCCATGGATTTTGTCTTTGATTCCCACGAAGGCTTTACCCGGGCATTCTCCCGGGAATTTGGGATGGCCCCCAGCAAATATGGCCGGCAGACGCCACCAATCCAATTATTTATGCCTCAGAAAGTTTTCGACACCTACCAGTCCATGCATAAAGGAGCGAAAAAAATGAGTGAAAAACAAATGAATGAGCAGCAAATGAATGAAAAACAAAATTCCCGGACCGTATTTGTCCAGGTGATTGAACGACCGGCCCGGAAGCTGCTGTTAAAACGCGGCGTCAAAGCAACTGAGTATTTTGGCTATTGTGAAGAAGTTGGCTGTGAGATCTGGTCGGTCCTTACCAGTGTCAAGGAAGCCTTATACGAACCCATCGGGATGTGGTTGCCCAGGCATCTGATCCGGGAAGGTACGTCCCAATATGTACAGGGCGTGGAGGTGCCGCTGGATTATGCCAATCTCATTCCGGAAGGATATGAACTGATTGAGCTGCCCCCTTGTACAATGATGGTGTTTCAGGGTGAACCGTATGACGATAGCGATTTTATGGCTGAAATCGGTGCGATCTGGGAGCATGTTAAACGGTTTGATCCAACTGTTTACGGCTACCAATGGGCACCAGAAGCAGCACCGCGATTCCAGCTGGTGCCGATGGGCTACCGCGGGTACATTGAAGCTTATCCGGTTAACACCATTAACAATATCTAATCTGATTGAACATCAACACCAGCCAAGCTGGTTCAAAACGGAAGAGAAATCGGTCCGTCTTGAACCGGCTTTTTGGCTAATGTCATGGTAAAAGCATTAAAGAATGGCTGGGTTTGTTATTCCGCCGGTTTCCACTCCGAATTCATACTGAGTTTAAAGTCATTCCACATGAAGGTCATGGTTTTCCAGACAACCCGTTTGGGAATGATTTCTGTCATCCCGGCACCATAGAATTCATATTCGGACTGGCCTTCCCGATTGGGCTTATATTCATTGTGAATATAGTCGCTTAGGGTGCCTTCAGAGTAGAGGTCATCTTCAAACGTGTTCATCCCAACCTCGGTGAGATCACCATCGTATAGAATCGTTCCATCGTTATTAGTGAGCATAAAGTTGACATTTTCGCCAATGTTTTCCAGATTGGTCAGATAGGCAGCAAAATCATAGAGGCGTACCTGAGCCACAATATAGCCGGCAATCTGGCCATCTTTTTCGACCGGGGTCACAAAAGCTAAAAGCTGCGTCGCCGGAGACGGATGATCGGCAAAGGTCAATTCGGTGATAAAAGGCTGTTTATTCTGGCTGATAGCGGGAATATTTTGATCATAGAGATCAAATGAAATCCCTTTAAAATAGATGGGGTAGGCGTTGGTAATCATATTTTCGTTATTGACAAAAGCCACATTTTTGGCGATCGGACTATCCTTTGAGATGGCGGCCAAAGCGCTTGAGAAGGCTTCACTGTTTTCACCGGATTGCTGATAGGCGGTCACCGCCGTTTTAGTGAGCGTTTCAAGAGTTGTAAATTCATCATAGATAAAGGTGCTGGCGGTATCCAGCCAGGATAATTCCTCGTCGGTAAACTGACGCAGGTCACCATCGGTGGTTGCGGGTTCACCGGCACCGGGTTCGGAATTGACATAAATCCGCAGATCCGAGCCAAAGGCGTTAACAGTGTCCCATTTTACTTGCTTCTGGACCGGCTCATTGGTACCAGCGGCATTATAAGTGTAGGTTCCTTCGCCCTGGGCATTGGGGATCATTTTATTTTTGATCAGGGTTTGAAGTTCAACAAAACTGCTGTAGATAGGATCAGTTAAGATATTCTTACCAATTTCAGTCATATTGCTGGTGTAGACATTGGTTCCGTTGGTGTCGATGACGCCAAGATCGAGATTCTGTCCGATCGTCAGTTTGCTGAGTTCGGCCCCAAAGGTATAGGGATCAATGTAGGCAATCACCCAACCGCCGTTTTTAATCGGCACGGAAGCATAGAGATAGGGAGAGTCATCACTGGAGATGTGGGGCTTAATGACCATCGCCGGGGTATTCACAAACAGTTCGGGATGACGGTTGATACTTTTTAAATTGAGACCGATAAATGGGCTGTCCATTTTCGTGGCAACCTGGGTCACATTGGAATCAGCATCAGTTACCAGGATATCAAAGAAATAAGGCTTGCTGTTGAGTTTTTCATTCATCAGCGCATAAGCTTTTTCATCACCGGCCGGACTTTTTCCGACGGCAGTACCAATTTCATCGAGCATGGTCTGGGTTGCGTCCATTTCTTTTTGTAGCGAGGCTGTTGCATCAGCAAGGGGATCGGGATTGCTTTTGCTGGAATCAGTCGCGGTACAACCGCTTAACAACAGGGCCAAGATAAGCAATAAGGGCAGCAGGTTTCTTTTCATCACTTTGTTCACTCCTTTAGTTTTATTTTGCTTTTGTAAACCGTTTCACAAAAGTTGGTGAAATCATTTTATCACAGATGCAATTGACATAAAACGAATAATTTTTAATTCAACAAAAATTCATTACTGGATTTTCAAATGCAAAGTATCGAAGTGAATAATCAAAACTAAGTAATTTTTTGGTTTGGGAAGATTTATTTTTCGTTGGAAAGTTACTTTCATTTAATATTTTCGTGAAAGTTGGGTATATTCAGGAAAAAACAGATAAACAGATTGGAGTGAGCAAAATGGATTTTAAGATTTTTGAAAAATTCCCCTTTTCCTACGATATGGAAACCCTGGATAAGGAACTGCATTTAAGAGGTAATGAAGCGATGCTGGATATTCTCGAGCCCATTTATGAAATGGTGGAGCAGATTGCCAGGCCCAAGGCGATTTATTTTCAAGCTGAGGTTACGGAGAAAACTGATGAAGCGGTTAAAATTAACGGCGTGCCTTTTGAAAGCCCACTGCTCAGGGGCTATGTCAAGCAGGGCGAAGTAGTTTTTCCCTATATTGTCACGGTCGGCACCGAGCTGGATGATTATGCCAAAACCCTGAAAGACTCCATGGATCTTTTTATGATTGATGAGGTCATGAATCTGCTGGTCAATACCGGCAAGGTTTTTGTGGCTGATGCGGTGCAAGCAGAATCGGGCTGGCCAAAGGTGCAGGACTACGTTCCCGGAAACGGTGAAGAATGGTCAACGGCGGAACAAAAACGGCTTTTCGACATGTTTGCCGGCGAAACTACCAAAATTGGCGTGACTCTGGGCGATAATTATTTTGTCCTGCCGGGGCGGTCCACCATCGGGATTTTGTCACAAAAGCGCTGAATGCCAGGTAATTAGTATTTTAAAATGTCGTTAGCAGATGAGGTCTTTATCAGCTAACGGCATTTTTATTTTAGGGGCATGAACGATACCCGAAAAAGCAGTTTCTTTAAAAATAATCTCGCCAAACACAAAATTTTCAGGTTATTCGAATAAATCCGAATAACTTTTGTTCAATTGTTTAAACAAAACCTAAACATTTAGGGGTACAATCGTTCCACGATTAATTTTAGAAATAAATTTGCAGATAAGGTGGAATCACAATGAATTTGGATCCCTATCAAGTTTTGGGGGTTCCTCACGATGCCAGTGATGAGGACGTCTCAAAAGCATATAAGAAACTGGCCAAGCAGTACCATCCCGATTTGAATCCGGGCAACCAGGAAGCGGCCCGAAAAATGAGCGAGGTTAACGCGGCCTATGATTTGATCAAGAGCGGCCAGGCCAACCCGGCCTACGGCAATGCCCATGGTACCGCCAATCCCTATCGCCAGGGCCATGCGGGACAAACCAGAACCTATACCTATCGCTATGCCAGCAGTGATGGCCGGACCGGTCAGACTGATCCGTTTGAGGGGTTTGATCCTTTTGAGTGGATTTTTGGGGCATATGCCCGACAGCGGCAGAGCTACAGTTTTGAAACAGCAGCAAACTATATCAATATGGGGAATTATGAAGAGGCACTCAATGTCCTCAATCATCTTACGGATCGCAGTGCCCAATGGCATTTTTACAGTGCCATCGCCAATTATGGCCTGGGTTACCGGGATGTGGCCCGGGAACATGCCCGCATGGCCGTTGAGATGGAACCGGATAATAGCGAATATCAAAACCTGCTGAATCAAATGAGTGGCCGACGCAGTTGGTTTGGAGGGACTGGTCGGCGGGCTTCAAATTTTTCGCCGCTGGGTACCATTGTTAAGCTGTTTATTGGCTTTTACGCGATTCAGTTTTTACTTTCGTTTTTAGGATTAATATTTTAGAACCTGTGGTTAAATAGATTAGGAGACAATCAATGGAAAGTTTAAAAAATAAGCTGATTCGCTTCATGGCCGGCCGCTACGGTATTGATCAGCTTTATTATGCCGGGTTATTTCTGGCCCTGGGACTGATGATGATCAATATGATGGTCAATTCAACGATCCTGATGGTCATTTCAAACGGTGTGATCGTGCTAATGGTGTTACGCGGTTTTTCCCGAAATATCAGTCGGCGGCGGATGGAAAACGAAAAGTTCCTGAAACTGTGGAACCCCATAAAAAAAGAAGGCCGGATCTTTTTTCGGCGGATCAAAGAAATTCGGGTCCATCGTTACCGGAAATGTCCCCATTGTAAGAAGACCCTGAAGCTGCCGATCAAGCGGGGTAAAAATATGGTTAAATGTCCGGAGTGCAAAGAGAGCTTTGCGGTTCGGGTGATTGTGTAAAGAAATAAAATAAATTTGTTGACGTTTAGGTAAAAAGTAAAAAAGAAACTCAAGGAACTGCAAAGATAAATTGCATTCATTGGGTTTCTTTTTATTTTTTGTGCATTTTCATTATTTTGTCTCTCAGTGATGAAATCACAGAGAATCGGGTAAGTATCTGTTAAGATGAATCATATTAAATAATAACTAAAGCAAGTAATTATAAAAAGAAATCAGGTGAGATTAATGAAAGATGTAACCCTGTTTACCACCCAGACCTGTCCACATTGTAAAACGGCAAAGGCTTTTCTCAAACAGAATCACATTCAGTTTGTTGAGAAGGACGTTAATGTTGATGCCGCGGCTCAACAAGAAATGGCCCGTAGGGGTATTCGTGGGGTACCCGCTTTTATCATCGGCGATGATGCGGTGATTGGTTTGGATCAAGCCAAGGTACTGGAACTGGTTGATCATCGGGTGGTGGCCTGTCCGAACTGTCAGGCCAAGTTGCGGGTGCCTACCGATAAGGGAAAAATCAGCGTCCGCTGCCCCAAATGTAAAACCAGCTTTGAAACAAAATGAACTATTTTATATAAAGGAGAGAAATTGATGAAAAAAATACTAATTGTGGGTGGTGTCGCTGGCGGTGCCACCGCGGCAGCCAGACTCCGTCGTTTAAATGAAGAAGATCAGATCATCCTGTTTGAACGGGACGAATATATCTCGTTTGCCAATTGTGGACTGCCCTATTACATCGGCGATGTGATTACCGATCGTCAGAAACTGCTGGTCCAAACGGTACCCGGGATGTCCAAACGGTTTAACCTGGATATCCGCAATTTCAGCGAGGTCACCGCCGTCGATCCGGATCATAAAACCGTTACGGTTAAAAACCATCAAACTGGAGCAGTTTATACCGAGAGCTATGATAAGCTGATCCTTTCGCCCGGGGCCAAACCCATCGCTCCGCCGATTCCGGGCTTGGCAGAAGCCAAAAATATTCTGACCCTGCGCAACATTCCCGATACCGATAAAATCAAAGCCGTGGTGGACAGCGGCAAGGTCAGTCGGGCCGTGGTCATCGGCGGTGGTTTCATCGGCGTTGAAATGGCCGAAAACCTTCAGGAACTGGGCATCAATGTCACCTTAGTGGAAAAAATGAATCAGGTCTTAAAACCATTGGATTTTGAAATGGCCCAGCTGGTCCATCAGGAAATCAATGCCAATGGCGTTAATATTATCCTTGAAGATGGGGTTGATCATTTCCAGAATGAGGGTCATGAAGTGGTCCTGGAAAGCGGCCAGGTGCTTCAGGCTGAGCTGGTTATTCTGGCCATTGGGGTGGTGCCGGAAAATGCTCTGGCCAAACAGGCCAATCTGAAAGTGGGCCCCCGGGGACATATCGTCACGACCGCCAATTATGAGGTCTACAGCGGCGCAAATGATACCGTAAATCCGGATATTTTTGCCATCGGCGATGCCGTGGAAGTGGTCGATTTTGTCACCAAAACGCCGACCGCCATTCCGTTGGCCTGGCCAGCCAACCGTCAGGGACGGCTGGTGGCCGATTATATCAACGGTAAAAAAATCGGCAATGTCGGTATTCAGGGAACCGCCGTGGCCAAGGTATTCAATCAGACCATTGCCGCCACCGGCAATAATGCCGCCCTGCTGGATATGAAAAAAATCCCCTATCAGGTGGTGGTAGCCCACCGCAGCAATCATGCCGGGTATTATCCCAATGCCACCAACATTGCGCTGAAACTGCTTTATGACCCGCAAAGCTTAAAAATTCTTGGCGCGCAGGCGGTTGGCCAGGAGGGCACTGAAAAGCGGATCGATGTGATTGCCACGGCGATGAAATTGGGGGCAACGGTACTGGATCTTCAGGACTTTGAACTCAGTTATGCGCCGCCGTTCTCATCCGCGAAGGATCCAGTGAACATTCTGGGTTATATCGCCGAGAATATTCTCGATGGCGTTTATAAAACCGTTCAGTGGCATGAAATTGATCAGATTGTCGCGGCTGGCGGCTTCCTGCTCGATGTCCGATCGCCAATGGAAGTCCGGGCTGGCGGAATTAAGGGCGCTGTCAATATTGAGCTGGATAGTCTTCGGGAGCGGATCAGTGAAATACCAATCGCTAAAGACGCCCCGATTTATGTAAGCTGTCAGGTGGGACAGCGGGCTTATCTGGCTATCCGGATTCTTAAGGGTCACGGCTTTACTAATATTTACAATCTGGCTGGCGGCTTCAGTACCTATAAAACCGCCCATTATCAATTGGCTGCACTCAATTTCGGGACCACTGCTAAATAGGTTTTAAAAAAGACGGTTGCAGAAATAACCGATAAAATTAATAATTTCACAACAAAACCCTCAACAATTCTCGGTTGTTGAGGGTTTCGTTTATAAATTCTTTTTAAATTTTTTCAGTTTTAGGTAAGTGGCTTCCGGTAAAATGCCGATAATCGTCTGGCAAAAGGCCAGCCCAGCCAGCCCGCCGAGGATGAAATGCAGGGCTGGTATTTCCGGAAGTAGATGATTAATCACCAAGTTGGCGAGATTAAAAATAGCAAATAACAAAAGTCCGATTTTTAGTTCTTTTCGCATCGTTGGTTTCATCTCAAAGACTCCGTTTCTCTTTATTGATGGTTTTGTTAAATCTTATCCGGGAATAAACCAGAACCGGCAGGTCGGCCAGCATCAGCAAACCAATGCTGCGAACGGCCCAATCAGGCAGGGGCAGGATTAGCCCGTTAACACCCATTACGCTCAGACAGAGAATCATGATAGTGATAGTCACTGGCAACAAATGACTTTTTTTCATCATCGTCTCCCCATTACATGGTCTTCATACAATAAAGCTTGACCATGGCACTAACAGATAGTTGGGCCGCAACGGCGATGACCAGGGTATAAAATACCACAATGTTAAAATACCCAGCAACAATGGCAGCAATAACCATCAGCATCGAGGTGATGGCAATGAGCGGCATCCCGGCTTTGCTACGGATGGTTTTCATCCGTTCGTCATGTTCTTTATTGTATAGTATTTTCAGCTTGGTTTCATCATTGATTGCCAGGCTCAGCTTGACGATGTCAAACAGTGAGAAGCCAAAGATGCTGATAATCAATCCAAACTGGAACCCCGCTACAAAACCGTCAGAGTGGGTTGCTGTTGAGACGTCTGAAATAATGATTGAATAAATACTATAAGCCCCCAATACCATTGTCACCAATGCCATTCCCGAAGAAATAACAATTCTTCGTTTAACCGTTGCTCTAAATTTTTCCATAATAGCGCCTCCTAAAGTTCATTTTCTTCTGAAAAGTCAAAAACTTCTTCAATGGTCAGCCCAAAATAGTGGGCGATTTTATAGGCCAGCACCAGCGAAGCAGTATACTTGCCCACTTCGATGGAGGTAATGGTCTGTCGGGTTGTGCCCACCGCCAGGGCCAGTTCTTCCTGGGATAGTTTTCGCTCTTTTCGTAATTCTTTGATTCGTGTTTTCATTTTGCACCTTCTAACAATTTGCATAGCATACTTTGCATTATTAGTATAGTTCGCTTTGCATAAAATGTCAAGCTTGCTTTGCAAAAAAAACAAAAAAAAACCATGGCACTGGATTTTTGACATAAAATGGAGCAAATGAGACAAAATAAAATCGGGTCTTTCAATAAAAAAACAGCCTTTATCCATATAGCCGTCACATAACCTGCCTATAATAAGAAAAAAGAGGCGGCACCTCAGATTTTCATCAGATTCTCATTGAGATGCTGAGTTTATCCCTGATTGTTTGTCAATCACGGGGATAGTAAGATAAACGCTTCAAAAAGTCTAGCAAAGAAAAGAGAGGAAAACATTCAATGAAAAGACTAAAGATTTTGATACCATTTTTATTAATCATGATGGTATTGTTGGCCGGATGCAGTTCAAACTCCGCAACAACAACGACAGAAACCACGGCCGAGGCAGTAACCGAGACTACGGCGGTATTAAGTGCGGTGGTATCACCCACATCGACAATTGTTGTCGATCCGGAATTTACCGACCGTGATCTGGAAACAAGCTATGACGACGCGACCGCAGTTCAGGTTACCCTGGATGGCAGCAATATCCAGGTAACCGGTGACGGCGCCAGCGCCAGTGACGGGGTCCTGACCATCACCAAGGAAGGGACCTATGTGGTCAGCGGGAATCTGACTGACGGGCAGATTGTCGTAGCAGCAGCCGATACCGATAAAATTCAGATTGTGCTAAATGGTGCGACCATTAATTGTACCGACAATGCCCCGATCTATGTAAAAAGCGCCAACAAGGTCTTTGTTACCTTGAATGCCAACACGGTCAATACCTTAACTGATGGTGGGGCCTATGTCCAGACCGATGACAATACCGTCGATGGGGTGATCTTCAGCAAAGCCGATCTGACCATCAATGGCGAAGGGACCTTGAATATAACCGCAAATTATAAAGATGCCATCGTTTCAAAGGATGATCTGGTCATCACCTGTGGTACCTATCATATTACCGCCGCCAATCATGGGCTGAATGCTAAAGATGCGGTAAAAATCAAGGACGGCGTGATTAATATTACCGCTGCTAATGGTAAAGCGATTACCTCGCAGAATGACGAAGATGCCACCAAAGGTTATGTTTATATTGCTGGTGGAACTATCAATATCGCCAACAGTAATGAGGGGATTGAAGGCACCGCCATTGTGGTAGAAGGTGGCACCATCGACCTTGTTTCTAAAGATGATGGTTTTAATGCCGCCAGTCCCGGGGCAGCTGAAACCGAGTCCGGTGGCCGGGGGGCTGGAATGCAAGCCGATACCAATGCCTACCTGTCGATTGCTGGCGGTACCATTGCCGTTAATGCCTCCGGTGATGGCCTGGACAGTAATGGGAATGTTTATATCTCTGGCGGCACCGTAACCGTCAGTGGCCCGACCAACAGTGGCAATGGTGCCCTTGATTATAATGGCACTGCCGATGTCAGCGGCGGAACGGTTGTGATTGCTGGCAGTACCGGAATGGCTCAGTCGTTTTCCGAAACCTCGACGCAGGCATCCTTGCTTTACAACCTGACATCGAGCTGTGCAGCTGGGACCAAAATTACATTGACTGATGCCAGCGGCAAAACGATCATTTCCGATACTCCGGATAAAACCTATCAATCCGTCGTGATCAGCAGTCCCGATCTGGCCCAGGGATCAACCTATACCCTGACCTGCGGTAGCCAGACGGTGGAAATCCCACTGACTGGGATCATCACCAGTAATGGTCAAAGCGGTATGGGTGGACCCGGCCAAGGTGGCCAGAGTCAACCCCAGGGCGGTCAAAAACCGCAATAGCGGAACAGCTTGGTAAAGAATAGCGAATCAAGAAAAAGCATGTCCTTCTTATCAAAAGGGCATGCTTTTTTAATTGGTTTGGTGGAAATGATTAAATTAGTGGTGATGGAGATAAGAATTAAAATTCAGGCCCTTCGCCAAAAGGTCACCGTAATAGGAACGGATCGTTCCAGAAACTATTTCTATCCGGGCTTCCGGGACGGAGCATTGCCACATCAATACCGCTTTTTACCGCCAATAGGACGCCGTTGGTCATGGCGGGATCCTAAATAAATTAAGGGGATTGTTAGATAAATATACTTTTTTAGCATTGGCAAAAAGATTTTTATCGGTACATATCGTGGGATTCCGGGAATTCCTGAGGCTTTGCTAAAAGTCTCGATGCTCATATTTATTTTGTTTTAATTGGGAGGTCTGTCGGTTAAATGATCCCACTGATGAATGAAAAGTGGGAGATCAAAAACGGCATCCCCTTCCAGGCGAAGGGCTATGTTTCGGCGATAGCCAGGGACTGCTTATATAAAGGTACTTTTGATGGGCGACCGCGGTTGCAATGAAATGTTCTTTATTTCAGAACCGTTAATCAGAGTTCCAGCCGTTCCGGACAACTATAAACAAAGCCCCGTTCCCCGCGGACATAGCCCAGCAGCGTCAGGTTATATTGCTTAGCCAGCCGGATCGCTGAGGTGGTTGGTGTCGACCGGGAAACCAGCACCGGGGTGCCCAACCGCAATGCTTTTGTCATTATTTCCGAAGAGACCCGACCGCTGACAAATAGAATGCTTGATGGAGCTAAATCCAGACGGCCGGCTTTTAATAAAATACCGGTAATTTTATCAAAGCAATTATGACGACCAATGTCTTCGTTTAAAATCTGATAGTCCGGGTGATAAAACAAGACACTGTGAACACCACCAATATCCTTGAAGATTTCCGACGATAATAAAAACTCTTTCATCACAGCTAAGATTGTATTTAATGAAAAACGCTGATTTGTCGCGAGCATTGCATACTGGTTTTGTTTCAGGGGGTTAATATAGGTGTAGCACTTGCCGCAGCCAGAGGTGATACTGCGCAAACTTTCCTGGCGGTTAACCGAAATATCCTGATTCAATCCGATGATCACGGCAAACATCATGTTATTATAGGTGATTTCAACCACATCGGAAACGGCGTTAATCACTCCTTCGCTATATAGAAACCCCAGTGCCAGTTCCTCCGGGCATTGATTCAGACAGAGTAAAGAAACCAGTTCTTCACCATTGACGATAATTTTCAGGGAGATTTCAGTAATTACTTTTTTGCTGGTTGCTGTTAATGCGCAAGCGTTGTCAGCTTTGCTTATTTCTAAAACATCGTAGTCTTCATAGATCAGATCTTCCATGGTTCTTCCTCCCGCTACTATTCTTAAACAGCAATTGCCTATTTATAAAAAAGTCCGCCGTTGCCCAATTTGGCCAAATCAGTGGTGGTAATTTCCAGATCGGCCAACAGCCGGGGGAACAGCAGATCAAAACTGAAGCGGTCATTATAAATGCCACATCCGGGCACCCCGACGATTTGAGCATCATCAATTTTAGCCGTGACCAGCATTGAACCCGGCAACACCGGTACCCCATAAAGCAGGTCTTTGGCACCGGCGTTAATGATCGCTTCTAAAGTCATATCATCGGGATCAACGGATAGTCCGGCGGTGGTAATAATCAGATCAGCACCCAAGGCGATCATATCCTGAATTTTGCTACTGATGGTCGCAACGTTATCGGGGGCCATTTCTGTGGCCACCACCTGACAGCCATAGGCTTCCACCTTGGCCTGCATGATTGCGGTGTATTTGTCTTCGACCAGGTTTTCAAAAACTTCGGTACCGGTGATTAAAATACCAACCTTCGCTTTTTTCAGGGGGTGGACAGCAAACACAGTTTCCTTTTTCAGACAGTTTAAGGCTTTTAAATAGTCTGTATGTGAAATATACAAGGGAATGGCTCGGGTAGCGGCCACCACTTCGCCCTTTTTAACGACGGTATAATTGGGCAGGGTCGCACAAATCACTCCGGGGGATTCGTTAAATCGCTGGAGCTGGACTTCATCGGCGACAAAGATCCCATCGATTTCGGCTACCAGATTGATCCGGCCCTCTTTGGGGAGTGGATTAAAGTCCATATTTGCACCCCGCATCAAATCAGCAAAAGCCAGGGCGGCGTCATCCTCATGGATATAGCCTTTGACTAAAGGGTTATGCTCGGCCACAAATAAATTATTTTTTCCCAGTTCCCGGAGCATCTGGACGTTTTCGGCAGTGACGGTATGGCCTTTTTTAAAGGCCACGCCTTTTTCTTTTTTATAAATAATGCGGGTTACATCGTGAAGCAAATGCATGCCCACCGATTCGGCAACCGGGGTTTTGGTTAACAGCACTGCTTTGGGATCTTTAGTCGGATCATCAGGGTCAATTAAATCATAGGGTAGATCGCTGGCGCAGCCCCGGCAGATGCTGCCGTGTTTAGCCGGATAGGTTTCATGGCAAATCGGACAGGTGGTGGTTTTGCCCATTTTTTCTTTTTTCAGGTAGTTTTGGTGTACTTTTGCCGGCACCATGGTAAAAATAGTGGTGCCAGCTTCGCGCATCTGGGCAAACAGGAGCTCCGTATCCTGATCATGTTTGGGTTTCAGTTTTAAAAACCAGGTATGGATTTCATCCCATTTTTCAAGTTCGTTTTTATCAATGGTGATACGGATGCCGACACCGCTGTACTTGTCATAAAAGATCGCCGCATAGCGGCCATGATCCAACACCTTCAGCCAGCCATTGCCAATCGAGCAGGGCGTCAGTAGCTGGATGGCATCGGGCAGGCAGGTCTTGGTTTCGCAGATGACATCATAAAAACCTTCTTTGGGAAGCGTTTCCATCGCCAGATTGACCATAAATCCGCCCAGCAGAATGCCTGGGGCTACCGTGCCATGAAAAGCCTTAATTTTTTCGGTATAGTCTTCATAAGTTAATTCGCCAAATTTCATTTTTCACCTCTACAATATGTAATATCTCAATCTAAATAGATCAAATAAATTTATATTTATTTCTAAAAAGCATTGGTTAAAACAATGCTTTTTAGAAATAGTAATAGTTGGAGCAGATGTTAAGATAGCGGGAGCGTTGTAGTCAACACTCCTGGAACTGGATAAAAAAGATAATGTAGTACCGACAATGGTTACATCATGTTGTACGCATCGGAGCGGACACGGCAGAGCCTGTCCGATTCCGCAGCGAACAACAGATTAACAATTGGTCGGTACGGGAGCTCACCGAAAACCGGATGGTATTAGGGTAACACTCCCGTTAATAAGCGATTGCCTTATTGAATTTTTTCGATGGCAACGGCACAGGCCTTGTATTCTGGGGTTTTGGTGATGGTATCACCGGAGCGGGTGGTTAACCAGTTGGCATTGTTTTCAAAATAATGCATCGCCATCCAGACCAGTCCTTCCGGAATCCGTTCCGAAACCTGGGCTTTAACTTTTACCGTACCACGACGGGATTTAACGATGATCATTTCGCCATGCTCAATTCCCAGTCGTTTGGCATCCACTTCGGAAATGTCAGCATATTCTTCCGGTAACAACTCATTAAGACCTTCACAACGACCGGTTTGGGTCCGGGTGTGGTAGTGGTAGAGACGGCGACCGGTACTTAAGGTAAACGGATAATCCGCATCGGGCACTTCCGCCGGTGGGGTCCAGTCAAGGGCCATTAAATGACCTTTACCATGGGTGAAATTACCATCTAAATGGAGAATCTGGGTACCGGGATCTTCTGGCGTTGAACAAGGCCATTGGATCCCGCCCTGGTCAAGCTTGTCGAAGGTTGCCCCGGCAAAGAAAGGTGCCAACGGCGCAATTTCATTGTCCCATAATTCCTGGCCGCTATCGGCTGCCCAGGTCTGGCCAAAACGTTTGGCGATTTCCCGGAAGATCCACCAGTTTGGTTTGGCAATACCCGGTGCTTCTTTGACTTTGCGAACCCGGCTGATCCGGCGTTCGCAGTTGGTGAAGGTACCTTCATCCTCACTCCAGGCCGCTGCTGGTAAAACAACATCGGCATATTGGGTGGTTTCGGTCTGGAAGATATCATTACAGACAACAAACTCGGCCGCTTCCAGGCATTTGATAACATGGGAAATATCCGGTTCGGTACCGACCACATTCTCACCAAAGATGTAGATCGCTTTCATTTCTTTGGTTTCCAGTTTTTCAAACATATCGGGAATCATCAGGCCCAATTTATCAGGCAGTCCTTCGACATTCCAGGCTTTTTCGAATTTGGCTTTAGCGGCAGGGTCAGTAACACTCTGGTAACCATGATATACATTTGGTAGGGCGCCCATATCGCAGGCTCCCTGAACATTGTTCTGGCCACGCAGGGGGTTGACACCGGCATTTGGTTTCCCGACATTACCCAGCAACATCTGCAGATTGGCAACCGACATAACGTTATTGGTTCCGCAGGTATGTTCGGTGATACCCAGGGTATAGATGGCCATCCCAGGTTTATTATCAGCCATCATCCGGGCGATACTGATAATCTGTTCTTCGGATACGCCACTGATTTCAGAAGCCCGTTTTGGTGGGTATTCCAGTACTTTTTCTTTCAGTGCCTCAAAATTATCGCAGTGGTCGCGGACAAAGTCTTTGTCATATAAATCTTCGGTGATCAGGACATTCATCAAACCATTGAGGAAGGCCACATCGGAACCGACTTTAATCTGGGCAAATTCATCGGCATAGTCAGCCAGCTTAGCTTTTCGGGGATCGACCACAATCAGTTTGGCACCGTTGCGCTGACCATTTTTAACAAAGGTTGAGGCGATCGGATGCGCTTCTGTCATGTTGCTGCCGATGACGAAGAGGCAGTTGGTTTCGGCGAATTCTTCAATCGAATTGGTCATTCCACCGGTACCGAAGGATTTAATTAAACCGGCAACGGTTGGGGCATGACAGACCCGGGCACAATGGTCGATATTAGGGGATTTGAAGGCGGCCCGGAACAGTTTTTGCATCTGGTAGGAATCTTCGTTGATGCTACGGGCACAACTGATGCCGCCCACTGCATCGGGACCATCGGTGGCGATGATTTCTTTGAATTTATTGGCAACCAGATCCAGTGCTTCATCCCAGGAGGCTTCCCGGAATTTGCCGTTTTCTTTGATCAGTGGTGAGGTCAATCGTTCCGGTGAGTAGATGAAGTCATAACCGTAACGGCCCTTAACGCAGAGACGGCCTTTGTTGGGATACGCATCTTCGACGCCGGTAACTTTAACGATTTTGTCACCTTTCATATGCAGGTTCAGCTGACAGCCGACGCCGCAGTAGGGGCAGGTGGTACGGACTTTTGTAACTTCCCAGGAGCGGGCTTTGCCAATCGATTTTTTGTCGGTTAAAGCACCGACTGGACAGGCCTGAACACATTGGCCACATTGAACACAAGAGGATGCCCCCATGTCAATATTGTTATCACAGATAACAGTGGTATCGCTGCCTCTAAAACCAAGCGATAAAACGTCATTGCAGACAATGTCATTACAGGCGGTTACACAGCGACGGCAAAGGATACATTTGCGGTTATCCCGGACAATCATTACCGAAGAATTGTCAACGGTTGGTTTTTCGATGCTTTCCATGATAAATGGCGGGGCTTCAATACCCAATTCATAGGCAATGCTCTGCAGGCTGCACTCGCCGCTTTTTTCACAGGACAAACAGTTATGTTCGCCATTGGATAAAAGTAGATTGACAATGTTGCGACGGGCACTGAGGACACTTTCCGTCGCTGTATTGACGACCATGCCATCAGCAACTTTTCCGGCGCAGGCGGGGATCAGGGTCCGGGCACCGACTACCTCAACCACGCAAATGCGACAGGAAAAGGAATCATGGATGCCATCCATGTGACACAGGGTGGGAATATGAATACCGTTGTCGGTTGCCACTTGCAGAATCGTTTGATCTACTTCAGCCTGACATACTTTATTATTTATTGTTACTGTAATCATTACTAACCTCCTTAATTAAATCTTTTTTATTTCTTGATTGCGTCAACAGGGCATTTTTCAAAACATACACCACACTTGATACACAGGGTTGGATCGATGACAAAGGGAATCTTTTCTTTTTTATTGCCGGTAATGGCGCTAACGGGACAATTTTTCAGACAAAGGCCGCAGTTTTTACATTTTTCTTCGATGATTTCATAGGCTAATAAAGCCTTACAGGAGCCGGCCGGACACTTTTTATCGCGGATATGGGCTTCGTATTCATCCCGGAAATATCGCAGGGTACTTAAAACCGGGTTGGGTGCGGTCTGACCCAGGGCACACAGGGAAGATGCCTTGATATCGCGAGCCAGGGTTTCCAGTTCGTCAATATCACTCATCACGCCTTTACCGAGGGTGATTTTTTCCAGAATATCCTTCATCCGTCTAGTTCCTAGGCGGCAAGGGGTACATTTTCCGCAGGATTCGTCAACGGTAAATTCCAGGAAGAACTTGGCGATATCAACCATACAGGTATCTTCATCCATAACGATCAGTCCGCCGGAGCCCATCATCGCACCCAATTCGATTAATGATTCATAATCGATAGGGGTATCAATATGGCTGGCCGGAATACATCCACCAGAAGGCCCCCCGGTTTGAGCCGCTTTAAATTTCTTGCCATTGGGAATGCCACCGCCGATTTCATAAATAACTTCCCGCAGGGTGGTGCCCATGGGGATTTCCACCAGACCGGTATTATTGATTTTTCCACCAACCGCAAATACCTTGGTGCCCTTGCTTTTTTCGGTGCCCATGCTGGCAAACCACTCCGAGCCTTTTAATAAGATCTCTGGAATATTGGCAAAGGTTTCAACGTTGTTCAGGATGGTCGGCTTTTGCCATAATCCTTTTACGGCTGGGAATGGCGGACGGACCCGTGGTTCACCACGTTTACCTTCAATCGAGGTCATCAGCGCGGTTTCTTCACCACAAACGAAAGCCCCGGCACCAAGACGGATTTCCAGATCAAATTTAAAACCGGTATCCAAAATATTTTCGCCTAATAAGCCATATTCGCGAGCCTGGTCAATGGCAATTTGCAGGCGGTGAACGGCAATCGGATATTCAGCCCGAACATAAACAAAACCGTGAGTAGCGCCGATGGCATAACCAGCAATGGTCATCGCTTCAATAACTGAATGGGGATCGCCTTCTAATACGCTGCGATCCATAAAGGCGCCGGGATCGCCCTCGTCCGCATTACAGCAGACGTATTTTTCATCGTTAACCTGTTGGGCCGCGAAATCCCACTTGGTGCCGGTGGGAAATCCACCGCCGCCCCGGCCGCGCAGACCAGAATCTTTAATGGTCTGAATGACTTCAACAGGTGTCATTTCCGAAAGGGCTTTGGCTAGAGCCTTGTAACCATCAAAGGCAATGTATTCATCAATTTCTTCGGGGTTGATCCGGCCACAATTTCGCAGGGCAACCCGTAATTGTTTTTTAAAGAAACTGGACTGTTCAATATCTTGATTGTCTTCCTGAACCTGGCTGCTGGCTTCCAGCAAGCGGGTCACAAGTCGGCCTTTTAAAAGATGTTCTTCCACAATTTCGGGAACATCCTTCACATCAACTCGGCAGTACATGGTGCCTTCTGGGTAAATAACCATAATTGGGCCTTCTTCACAGAGACCAAAACATCCTGTTTGGACAACCTTAACTTCGCTATCAAGCTGATTCTTTACCAGATTTTGATTTAATTCAGACATTATTGCTTCAGAATTTGAAGAGGTACAACCTGTACCACCGCAAACTAAAACATGTGAACGAAACAATTGCATGTAGTTTTCCTCCTCGTAAAATTTATATTATTGATTTTCTTTTAGCGTGTATTCCGAGCAAACCTTGCCATTGGCAAGGTGATCTAAAACGACCTTGGCAACTTTCTCAGGCGTCATATTTACATAGGTAACCTTAGTACCATCTTTATCAATGATGTCAACGATCGGTTCTAAACTACAAACACCGATACAACCGGTTGCAGTAACGGTAACATTATGGATGTCCCGTTTTTGTATTTCAGTCAAAAATGCCTGCATCACCGGTCGTGCCCCGGCGGCAATACCACAGGTAGCCATGCCTACAACCACTCGGATCGAATCATTGTCAGTTCGCATGCCCACTTCTTTAAGTGTTTTTTGTCGGATTGCTTCTAGTTCGGCAATAGTTTTCATTGAACAATTCCTCCATCTTCTGTTTTACAGCCTTCAATAATCACGGGAATGTCATCTTTTGTTAAACGTCCAAATACTTTTCCATTAATCGTTAAAACTGGGGCTAAACCACATGCACCCAAACAGCGGCAGTCTTCCAGGGTAAACTCACCATCCGCGGTCGTTTCGCCAACCCCAATCTCCAGGGTTTCTTTTAATTTGTCTAAAATTGGGCCAGAGCCCTTAACATAACAGGCTGTTCCCATACAGATTGAAACTCGGTGTTTACCTTTGGGATTTAAAGAGAAAAATGAGTAAAAAGAAATAACACCAAATACCTCAGAAATGGGGACATTCATTTCTTTAGCAATGATCTCTTGGGCTTCTACTGGTAAATAACCATATAATCCCTGGACCTCGTGTAGGATAGGGATTAATGCTCCCTTTGAATTCTTGTGCTTGGCAACGATGTCGATAACTAAATGAATTCTTTCATCGTTTTCCATGCAACCACTTGCATTTGCGTTCATAAAACCGCCTCCTTAAAGTTTTTTGTTTAATGAATTTTAAAAATTCAAAAAAATAAACTCTAATCTGTGTAGATTAGAGTTTAAAACTAATGTAAAGGATTGCATAACGGGCAATCCGAATAAAACAGCAAGATAAAAATATTACAAATCAATAATATCAATATTTTGCTCTTTTATTTTTATAGTTTCTCCTTTCCACAATGGGAGGCATTACCGTTTCCAATAATACCCTACGGATCAATGGCTCATAGATCGCAAAAAAATGCAAACCCTTAGACTCCATTGATTTGGAGTAAATTCAATATTTGGTCACATTATACATGTGCTATTTTTTTTTGTCCAGCGAAGAATTATTCAATTAAATCGTAATAATTAAAAATATACGAAAATGAAATAGCGGGATCAGAGAATGCTATCCCAACTTTAAGATGGAAAAAAAGTCTAAAAACGGCAATAAATATGGCTTTTCAGTTGGAGCAATAATAACAACTGATCGAACAGGGAGCGTAAGTATTTCTGGGGAAGAAGGGAACAAAAATGAAGAGAGGATTCATGAAGAATAATAATAGGACGAAGGGTAAAATATTAAATTCACTATAAATGAAATAAAAGGCCATGAGTAATTTTACTCGTTATAATCCTGGATTTAATAATCAGGAATTATAGGGGGAAAAATTCTCTTGACTCAATAAAAAACGAAAGCTATATTTAAATTTTTTTACCTGATGAAGAAAATCCCTCGAGCTGCAAAAAAGTTAAGCATTTTTTTAGTTCGAAACATTTGCTTTTGAACTGATGATCAGTTGCCGAGTAAAGATGGGAAGAATAAAATCAAAAAGTTGGAAAATAATTCATCCAGATAAAAAAAAGAGCCTGATGCGCTTAATTTTTAGAAAATAGGTCTTTAAAGCCATTTGAGGGAGGACATGGAGTGGAAAACAAGTTGTTTGTTACATAACAAACAATTTGCTGGAGAAAAATATCGATTAAGATAACTTTATATTTTCGTTGTTAAACATTTAACGAAAAGGGTGTTAAGCGTGCAAAAGAGCTAATTTCCAAATAGACACGAATAGATAATTATAGTTATGTTTAGATATGTTTAGTAATTAATTGATCGGTATTATTGTATTTAGGCTATTCGATTGTTAATTTTAAGCCAATGTACAAAAAAATCCTAATTTGAAGAACTGAATATTTTTTCACAGTGCCAAAGGTTCTTTTTTTAGAAAAATATCGAACGTCGGACGCGGTCGAATTTTACTGAAAAGTTCGGAAATATAGGTGCTGACATCGTTAAATAAATAATTAACGATGTTTAAAAAGCTGGTGTTTATCAGCTTTTAACCTGTTTGTTTTTTAACGAACGAATCATTTTTGGGTGCAGAATCTATTTGAATAACTGTTCTCCGTTGCTCAATAGTGAGTGTAAAATTTAGGAATAGATAACCTAAAATACTGCGTAAAATTACAGCAAATCTCATAAAAAGTGTCGTCTCTGAGGCGAAGATACTTAAATATTATTAAGAAAAGTCAAAAAATACTTATAATTATGCAATTTTTAGTAAAAGCGCTTGATCTTAAAGGAATGAAATTTCGTATATTCGTAAAAAAATAGAGATTTAAAATATTATCCAACCGGTTAAAAAATTACTAAAAAAACGATTAAATGGATTTAAAAAAATAAAAAACCACAGAACAAAAAAATACTTACTTGAGATCATTATAATTTTACTTTTGAATTAAATCACAAACAAACAGTTATCTGGAAGAAGCAAACCAGATGCAATTACAGCGCAATAATGGTATCATTTAACAAAGGATTATCAGAATAATCAAAAGTGATGACTTTCCCGACCAGGTCGGGGGATGGGAGTAAGTGTGAACTGGGATTGTTTAATTGTCGATGATGAAGTGGAACTGGCGAAAGCGACCTGCGAATATTTTGAAATGTTTGGCCTGACCTGCGCCGTTGTGACAAATTTTGATGAGTGTGTCTTATTCATGGAAAACAATCAGGTTAAACTGATTTTGTTGGATATCAATCTGGGAATTGACAGCGGCTTTGAATTGTGTAAAGCACTCCGAAAAAATACCGATGTGCCGATTCTTTTTATCAGTGCCCGGCAGAGTGATGATGATGTCCTGATTGCCTTGAATATCGGTGGCGATGATTATATCAAAAAACCCTATTCCCTCAGCGTTCTGCTGGCCAAGGTGAAGGTTATCATCAAACGCTATGATGGGGCGGCGCAAAAATCCGGGAGCAGTGATGTGGTCAGTGCACAATTAGAAGCGCCGGATCGTTGCGGCAACCTGAGAATCGATAAGGATGCCATGAAGGTCTATCGCTATGACAAAGATGTTGGCTTCAAAACCAAGGAATTCAAGCTGTTTTTATACCTTTATGAAAATAAAAACCGGGTGATTGCTAAAGATGAATTGTTCGCCAAAATTTGGGGGGACGCGTTTTTCAGTGACGGCACCCTGAATGTCCATATCCGGAAAATCCGTGAGAAAATCGAAGAAAATCCCAACCAGCCAAGGCTGATTAAAACCATCTGGGGCACCGGATATATGTTCGAGACTGGGGACAACGAATAGCTGTGGTCGTGCTTTTTAAACAAAAGAGAATACTCAGTAGAGGAAATGTATGAAAATTAGAAATATGGTGATCCTGTTTACGGTGATCATGCTAGGAGCTTATTTGGCTGTAATCGGCACCATCAATGCCTCCCAGATCAATCGGGTCGATGTTACCGAGATTAACCAGGTCGCTAAAACCATCGAACAAGACTGGCACGCTGGCGATGCAGAAGAATCCGGTACAAACGGTGGCATGTCCTACCAGATTGCCCTGGTGACCGACGAAAACTATCAGGCCCTTCTGTTTGATGGTATCAGGAATCGACAGACGATCATTGATTTGATCGGAACCGCAGCGGATGGCCAGGAAGAACTGCTGGGCAAGATCATCATTCGGACCGACGGTAGTGAAGAAGCAACCATGAAAAGAAATTTGATTGTGATGATCACCCTTACCTTTGGGCTGGTCATGCTGATGGTTTATCTGCTTATCGGGCGGGTACATACGACGATTCTCAGACCCTTTGGGGTGATGAAGGGGTTTGCCCGAAAAATTGCCGACGGTGATCTGGAGTTCCGGCTGCCGATGGATCGGGGCAATTACTTTGGCGCTTTCACGGAAAGTTTTGATCTGATGCGGGAAGAACTGAGAAAGGCCCGGCAGGGTGAATATCAGGCTAATATCAGCAAGAAAGAGCTGGTGGCGGAACTGTCCCATGACATCAAAACCCCGGTGGCTACCATTAAAGCCATCTGTGAGTTACTTGAGATCAAGCTGGCACAATTGTCAGCGGGGGATTTATCGGGGTCAACCGCAACAACGATCAGCGAAAGTATCGCAAAAATTGCGGTGATCGATGCCAAAGCCGATACTATTGACGCGCTGATCAGCAATCTCTTCCACGCCACCCTGGAAGAACTGGAAATGCTGAAGGTCAATGTCAGTGAGCAACCCAGTACCGTGATCGTTTCAATGTTTACCGATATGGATAATTTTGGGAAGATCCACTTTAAAAATGAACTGCCGGCGTGTCTGATTTTTTGTGATTCGCTGCGGCTGGGTCAGGTGATTGACAATATCATCAGCAATTCTTATAAATATGCCGATACCGATATCGATATCTGGTTTAATCTGGACAAAACAGATAAAAAGCTAACCATAAAGATCAAAGATTATGGGGCGGGGGTCGATCCCGATGAATGTCCGCTGGTGTGTGAAAAGTTTTTTCGGGGGTCCGGGGAATCGATCCAAAACACCCCGGGATCGGGGCTGGGCCTCTATCTGGCCAGGCAGTTTATGGCCGCCATGGGCGGTAGCATCCGCTGTTATAATGAGGATGGCTTCACGGTGGAACTGGGCATCAGAGTAGTGTGATGGTCTTGCCAGTTAAGAAACAGATAAGAATTTAATAAGAGTTGGCAAAAGACCGGTTAAGAACATTTGAAATATAATTAGGCCATGGAAAGCAAAAGCCGACCATGGTCTTTTATCTTCGGGATAAAGATCCAATCTAGTCAATCGGGAGGAACGAATGTCAAACACAATTCTAAAGGCAGAAATGCTCAGTAAAACCTATTCAAACGGCAGCATCATGCAGCATGTTTTAAAAAATCTTAACATCGAAATTAAAGCCGGTGACTTTACCGTCATCATGGGGAGCTCGGGTTCGGGAAAATCGACCCTTCTTTATGCCCTTTCGGGGATGGACAAGCCGACCCTGGGAACCATTGATTTTAAAGGCGAAGCGATTTCCAATTATTCCAATGACAAGCTGGCCGTATTTCGCAGAAAGCACTGCGGCTTTGTATTCCAGCAGATCTATCTCAATGACACGATGACCGTGCTCGATAATATTATGATCTCGGGGCTGCTGGTCAGCCGTGATAAAAAGGCCATTGCCAACCGGGCCAAGGAATTGCTCCAGCAGGTGGGGTTAAGTGATGCCTGCTATCATAAATATCCGTCCCAGCTTTCCGGCGGCGAAGCCCAGCGGGTGGCGATTGTCCGGGCGCTGATCAATGCCCCGGAAATCGTCTTTGCGGATGAACCCACTGGGGCGCTCAACTCGACCAATGCCATCAATGTGTTGGATGTGATGACCGAGGTCAATGCCTCGGGCCAGAGCATTATCATGGTGACCCATGATATCAAAACGGCCCGCCGGGCCAACCGCATTCTGTATTTAAAAGATGGGGTCATCATCGATGAGCTGAATCTGGGCGCCTATCGTAAGGACGATCCGGACCGCCATCAAATCCTGCGGGAATTTCTGGAAAGTATGGGTTGGTAGTATGAACATTTTGATGATTGCGACCAATAATATCAAAAAGGCCAAGGTGGCCACGGCCACCCTGATCATCCTGATTGCGATTGCCACTATTTTTCTCTATGTGGGCATCAGCGTGCTGTCAAATATGGACAGCTTTATTGATGAAAAAAATGCCGAAACCAATGGCGCACATCTGATCGCAATCACCGACGGTGCCCACGATCAGGAGATTCAGGATATTTATCAATCGATCGAAGCCTATTCCTACAGTGAACGGGAAGAGGGGATGATGTCGATGTCGTCCTCATTTCAGAATGTAAGTACTGGGGAAGAGGCCAACAGTATCCCGGCGGTCTTTCTAAATCTGGATACCGCCCGGGAGATATCCCAGGTGAAGATCATCGATCCGGCCGACCAGATGCCGAAAAATGGGGTCATTGTACCCTATGTTTTGAAAGTAGCCAATGGCTATCAAACCGGTGATACCCTAAAAATGACCGTGGATGATGCCAGTACCGAGTTTGAGATCGCGGGTTTCTATGAAGATTTGATGTTTGCCAGTCCTTCCAATGTCAGCATGTATAAATTGTTTCTGGGCGATCAGCAGTTCCAGGAATTCCTGGCGCAGCCGGAGTATGGCTCAAAATGCAGCTACATTGCGGTGATCACCGATGATATTAATGGCACCGAAGCCTTTGAATCGGAGTATATCAAAGAAATAAAAACGATTATGCCGGAAGGCACCGGCAGCTATGCCTCCCTTAGTTATGGAACAATGAAAACGGGGGTGGCCATCTTTATCGATATCATTATGGCGGTGCTATTGTCTTTCTCGATTATCATTCTGGCGATTGCCGCCATTGTCATCAAGTTTTCCACCACCACCCACATTGAAAACAATATTAAAAATATCGGTACCCTGGCAGCCATGGGCTATACAACAAGGCAGATTCTTGGTTCGATTCTGGTGGAATATCTGCTGATGACCGCGGTCGGATTTATGGTGGGGCTGGCCGCCGCCCTGCTGATTTCGCCGCTGATTACCAATGTGGTGTCATCGTCAATCGGGCTGCGTTGGGCCACCGGACTTTATCCCCAGGCGGTGCTGGCAAGTCTGGGCGTGATTACGATCGCGGTATTGGGAATTTCCTACTTCAGTGCCGCAAAAATTAAAAAAATTACCCCCTTAACAGCCCTGCGTAGCGGTATCGAAACCCATCATTTTGGGAAAAATCGCATCCCGCTGGATCAGACTAAATTAAGTCTCAATACGGCCATGGGTTTTAAGTCACTGATTTTTAATAAACGGCAGAATCTCATTGCTGGGTTGATCATCATGCTGCTGAGTCTGGTAACCGTGTTTTCGCTGGTGTCCTACTATAATTTTTCAGTGGACAAAACCGCCATGATCAAATTAATTGGACTGGAAACCGCTGAGGTTCAAGTGACGGCATTGGCGGATGAAGCTGAGATATTCGATGAAATCGCCGCGATGCCGGGGGTTGAAGATACCATCAGGCTCAATTCTTTTGATGGCATGATTAAATTTAAAGATAAGGAAAGCAGTGCCAATACCCGGGTAACGGCAGACTACAGCCGCCTGAAAGTTAACACCTGCGTGAAGGGCCGGATGCCGGTGCATGATAATGAGATCGCCATCACCAGCATTGTGCTGGATAATCTGGGCGCTCAAATGGGGGATACGGTATCGATCGACTATAACGGCACAACCCGGGAATTTCTGGTGGTGGGAATCACCCAGCAGTTCAATATGCTGGGCCGAGGCGCTGCCATTACCACCGCCGGGATGAAAAAACTGGTACCGTCCTATCAGGAGCAAAATCTGATGATCTATCTGGCGGAGGGTCAGGATACCGAAAAGTTTGTCACTAAAATAAACAATCAATACGGAACCGAGAAACTACAAACCAACAGCTATTTTGCGTCCATCGAAATGATGCTGGATTCCTTTGAAGCGTCGATAAAAATTGTCGTGACCGGTTGTCTGGGGATTATTGCCGTGATTATTGTGTTTGTCCTATTTCTGGTGATCCGGGTGCGGATCTTGCGCGAGCGAACCCGACTGGGGGTCTCTAAAGCCCTTGGTTTTACCGCTTATCAACTGATCGGGCAGATCTTAATCAGTCAGATGCCGGTTATCATCGGGGCTGCGGTGGTGGGGGCCATTGCTGGATATTTTGCCACCAATCCGATGCTGGCGCTGATGCTGGCGGCCAATGGGATCCTGAACTGCGATTTTTATGTCGATCCCAGTCTGGTAATACTCACCGCCATCGGAATCAGCCTGCTGGGACTGGTAACAGTGCTGATTGTTGCCGGCAAGATCAGAAAGATCAGCCCCTGCCAGATGTTTGAAGAAGGAGTGGATTAAAAAGCCAATAACCAAACTAATGATAAAAAAGATTAACAAAAATGCTAAAAGCCTACTAAATTTGAGCATAAGATAGTTATTTAAAGCCATGACGCCACCTGTGGGCATCATGGCTTTTTTTCAAAAAGGGATTAATTTTATCGAGTACTCTGATATAATAAAAAATATAATTGAAATAATGATTGAGCTAATGAAGGGATGGTGCGTAGAAGATGCCATTTGAAATCATCCGCAACGATATTACTAAAATGACGGTGGACATTATTGTCAACGCGGCTAACACCGGTCTGAAAATGGGCGGCGGCGTCTGTGGGGCGATCTTTGCTGCCGCCGGGGCGGACAAGCTCCAGGCTGAGTGTGACCAGATTGGTGGCTGCGCGGTGGGTGAGGCGGTGATCACCGACGGTTACAAGTTGCCGGCAAAGCGCATCATCCATACCGTTGGGCCGGTCTGGCAGGGCGGTGGTGCCGACGAGGCCCGGCTGCTGCACCGGGCCTATACCAGTTCCCTGCAACTGGCCCTGAAACAGAATTGCAAAACGATTGCCTTTCCGCTGATTTCATCGGGCATCTATGGCTATCCTAAGGATCAGGCCTTGAAGATTGCAGTGGCAGCCATCGCGGAATTTTTACTGGAACATGAGCTGCAGGTTTATCTGGTGGTTTTTGATAAAAAGGCCTTTGTTTTCAGTGAGAAGCTGTTTAATGATATTGAAAAATATATTGATGACCACTATGTGGATGAACATCTGGTTTATGAGCGAAATATGGAAGTTGAGCCGGAGCTGTCTCAGTATAATCGGGTTCGCATGACCGCTCCGCAAGAAAAGCTGGCGGAACATCAGCCCTTTATGCCGGCCCCGTCGGTAACAGTCAAAAGAAGTCTGGCCGATGTGCTGGGGCAGTTGGACGAGTCGTTTTCGGAAATGCTGCTGCGGCTGATAGACGAAAAGGGCATGACCGATGTAGAGACCTATAAAAAAGCCAATATTGACCGGAAGCTATTTTCGAAGATCCGCAGCAAAAAGGATTATAATCCCAGTAAAGCTACCGCGATCGCCTTTGCCATTGCCCTGGAACTGAACCTCGACGAGACCCATGATCTGCTGGGGCGGGCTGGCTATACCCTGTCCCACAGTCATGAGTTTGACCTGATCATTGAATATTTTATCAGTGCCGAAAACTATGATATCTACGAAATCAACGAATCCCTGTTTGCCTTTGACCAGGCTCTGCTGGGTGCCTGATTGTCGTTTTGAAAGCGACCAACGGCTTGGCTAATCGTGTTATCCTTTAGCTATCAAAGAAACGGAGGATAATACGATGAACACCAACGAAAACGAAACAACTAAAACAGAACTGGTTTTTATTCTGGATAAAAGCGGCTCAATGTCAGGATTGGAAAGCGATACTATCGGCGGTTACAATGCCATGCTCAAAAAACAACAACAAGCGCCCGGCGATGCCCGGGTCACGACGGTGCTTTTTGATGATGGTTATGAGGTGCTCCACGACCGGATTGATATCCAGGGCGTTGCCCCGATTACTGAAAATGAATACTATGTCGGCGGCTGCACCGCCCTGCTGGATGCGATCGGAAAAACCATCGGCAAGATTGTCAACGCCCAGCGCTACACCCAGCCGGAATATCGGTCGGATCAGGTTATTTTTGTGATCACCACCGATGGGCTGGAGAATGCCAGCCGGGAATATAGCTATGAAAAGATCAAGAAGCTGATTGAACGGGAGAAAACCCAGTACCAGTGGGAATTCATTTTTCTGGGCGCCAATATCGATGCCATCGAAACTGCTGCCCGGTTTGGCATCAGCGCCGACCGAGCCGCCAATTACCATGCTGACGGGGCCGGAACCCGTTTAAACTACAAGGTGGTCAGCGATGTGGTTTGTGAAATGCGAGCCAGCAACCCGATTCCCGCTAGCTGGAAGGCTGAGATTGATGAGGATTTTAAACGGCGGGGAAATAAGAATAATTAAAAAAATACTAACGGTAATTGTGTGATTACCGTTAGTATTTTTTTTGATTGACTATTCAGGACTTAAACCTCATCTGCTTTATTGTTGAATTATTCAATAATAAAGTAGGGTTTGAAGATAAAGCCTACTTGTTTAATTATTTCTTTACTCTGATCAATTATTTCGGCAATTCTTTTTTCATCCACACGCATAAACCGAAAATTCATCTCAACGATATAGTCAAGACACTCTTCCAAAGTACAATTGAGCATATTATTAATAAAATCGATGATGATCGCGTTAGATGCTGCGGTAGCACCCCTGGCCAGCATGCTGATTTCATCATTTTGACGGTTGATGTTAAGGTGATATTGGCGGTCGTGGATTTTATAAAAACTTTTATAGTGTGGTGTAAACATATCTTCATAGTGTCCATCAGCACTTTCTCTAATATAGCGGGAAACTTTTGGATCCTGCAAAATCAAAGCTGTCGAAAGCCTTATTTCAATGGCCGTACTTAATTGTAAATCAAATTTATTGTTGCAAAAATATGTCTGATAGAGTTTAAAAGAAATGATGTTTTTGTTTCTAACAGAAAAAGTTTCTGTCACTTCTTTGGCCAATGAAGATTTCGTTTTAAAATGATAAGAAATCAAAGATTTCGTTATATTTAAAACTTCGGCTATTTGGTAAAAGTAGGTATCATCATAACCGTGTTCATAAAATAATTGAGTTGCCGTAGTTAAGATATTTTCACGTTGAGTCGACATGGATGCTCCTGTAATGATAGATTTTTTAACATTATATCAAAGAGTGTATTTTTTTTCAAAAGAAAACGAGCTGAACATGTTCAGAATTTTATTGACAATAAAATCGTAAAGCGTTACAATACACATAAAACTGAACATGTTCAGCAAATAAAGGTAAGGAGAAAGAAAATGTCAAAAATTGAAGAAGTAAAAGCAAAGGTAGAAATCGGAAAAACCAAACTCGTACCGGCTCTGGTACAAGAAGCTTTAGATGAAGGCAGTACACCTGCTATGATCCTCCAGGCAATGGTAGATTCTATGGGTGTTGTCGGAGACAAATTTTCTAAAGGCGAAATTTTCGTACCGGAGATGCTCATAGCTGCTAAAGCAATGGCAAAAGGCGTCGACGTTTTGAGACCACTTTTAGCAGGGGATAGCGAAACTTCATTGGGAACCTGCATTATTGGCACGGTTGCTGGCGATTTACATGACATCGGAAAAAATCTGGTTGCTATGATGATCGAGAGCGCTGGATTTACCATGGTTGACCTTGGGGTCGATGTACCAGCAGAAAAATTTGTTGAAGCAATCAAAGAAAACGAAAGGGTAACACTAGTTGCCTGCTCGGGTCTTTTGACCACAACTATGCCGGCACTTAAAGAAGCGGTACAAACCATCAAAGCTGCTTATCCTGATCAAAAGGTAATTGTTGGTGGTGCACCGGTTACCCCGGAATATGCGGCAGAAATCGGAGCCGATGGATTTGCACCAGATGCCGGCAGTGCCGCTGTCAAAGCAAAAGAAATCATCAGTGTTTAAGATTATGTTGATGAGAAGTGCATCTTTAAATTTTAACAGGAGGAATTAGAATGCTTACAAAAAAACAAAATTTATTAGAGACTATAAAGGGCGGTAAACCGGACCGCTTTGTAAAACAGTATGAATTTCTTAATATGATTTTTGAAGCGGCATTCCAGATGACGGGTATTCCGATGATGCCAGGTCCAACCAGCAAAGATATCTGGGGAATTACATGGACATTTATGGAAGGACAAATTGGTGGATTCCCAGTACATGATGAAGAACATCTCGTCATAAAAGACATTACAAAATGGAAGGAATATGTAAAGAAGCCTTTAATACCAACGGATGATGAATCTTGGGCACCGGCGATTGCGCATGCCAATGCAATCAATCGAAATGAAGAGTTTGTTACGGCAATGTATGCTCCGGGATTATTTGAAATGACTCATCACATGATGGGGATGGAGAATTCATTAATGGCTTTTTATGAAGAACCGGAAGCAATGCATGAACTGATTAATTACATTACAGAATTTGAATTGGAATTTGCTGAAATACTAATCGATCGGATCCATCCGGATGCTCTTTTCCACCATGATGATTGGGGTAGTCAGATATCTTCATTTCTTTCTCCGTCAATGTTCCAAGAGTTCTTCGTACCGGCGTACAAAAAAATCTACGGTTATTATAAAGCCAACGGGGTGGAGCTGATTGTTCACCATAGTGATTCCTATGCTGCAAACCTCGTTCCAGCAATGATTGAGATGGGTATCGATATTTTTCAGGGAGTTATGAATACAAACAATATTCCAGAACTGATTAATAATTATGGTCGTCAGATATCCTTTATGGGTGGACTTCATAGCGGCGAACTGGATTTCCCGGATTGGACACCTGAAAGAATTGCAGAGGATGTCGAGCGTGCTTGCAAAGCGAATGGTAAGTCGTTCTATATTCCTTGTATAACTCACGGCGGGGCAATGAGTCATTTTCCAGGAGTATATGAAGAAATAGATAAGCAGATTGATAAAATGAGTAAAGAAATGTTCTAGCATTATCCCTAAAGATGATGATACGTAAAACACTCAATCGCATTCGTTATTATGTGAAATAAATAATTTGAAGAGGAAGAGTATGATAAAAAGAGTAGAATTTTCAAAAGCTGAATTAGAACCAACGGGTGAGTATCCAAGCCTATTTCCGGGAGTACCGGCAACGCCAATCTATAATACGCCAATTACACCAAAAGAGAACTACAAGGCTCTATACAAAGGTGAAAAACCGCTATGGTTGCCAAATTATTATGACCTTACTACATTATGCCCAGCTTGTTATCCAGATGCAATTGCCAGAGGCTTTATCGTTAGCGCTGAATCGGGTGATTATATGGATGACAGCCAAAAAGGTGGAAAAGATTGTTTTGGTGTTGAGTGGGTTTATGAACCTTCAGCGATGGGATCAATGGTAATACCAGGAAAACCGACCCTAAGAAATATATCGGAGTGGCGAGATAAAATCACACTACCGGATGTTGACTCGTGGGATTGGGCTCAAAGTGCAGAACGTAATAAAGATTACGCCTATAATAGCCCTAACCTAGTCCAAGCTTGGATATTCACGGGATTTTTTGAACGATTGATCTCATTGTTGGATTTTGAAAATGCAGCGATAACCATGATTGATGAGGAAGTAGAAGACGAAGTTCATGATTTCTTTACAGAATGCGTGAAAATATACAAAAAAATGATAAAACACTATCAGGTTGATTTTAATGCGGATGTAATTTATTTTCATGATGATTGGGGAACTTCACGAAACTCTTTCTTTTCGTTGGAAGCCTGTCGCAACTTAATCGTTCCACACTTGAAAGACGTTGTTGACTATGCTCATGAACTGGGTCTTTTTGTTGAATTACATAGTTGTGGGAAAAGTGGAAAGCTGGTACCGGCGATGATAGAAGCAGGAGTGGATGCATGGACACCACAAGAAATAAACGATTTTGACAGGCTGTATAAACAGTTCGGGGGTAGGATCATGCTGGGCGCCTATCATCAGGTACCGATGGATGTTGATGAAGCCGCGGCAATTGAGACGGGAAGAGAATTTGTTAAGAAGTACGTTGGGGCAATCCCAGAAAAACAGGTTTTTTCTGGTGATTATGCAATTCATATCAAAACAAGAGAAGCCTTATACGAAGAAAGTCGAAAATATTTGAGTGAATGAGATTAACATCATGGATCCAATTTGGATAATGTTTGCGAAGTCAAAAGGATGAAAAGAGAAAAGAACATGATCAGTAAACGTGAAAATTATTTAATGGCTGCCCAAGGAGAAAAACCGCTGTGGGTTCCTTCATTTGTTGAAGAGAGTAATGTGTTTATGCCTGATTTCTGGATGGCAGTGGATCCGGCGACTGGAACTGATTTTTGCAATATCCGGTGGGTCGAAAATGATGCCGGTCGAATGCCGGACGAACACTGGAGGGCAATGGAGACGCTGGATCAGTGGCGTGAGACCGTTAAATTTCCAAAGGTGGCGGAACTCGACTGGCCAGAAATGACAGAACGTTTTAAGAGGATGTCTGATCCGGAAAAGGTTAATATTGCCATGCTTAATACCAATGGGATATTTCTGATTCCAATTGATATGATCGGATGGGTAGACGGACTATGTGCAATTTATGAAGAACCGGAAGAATTGGAAGCGTTTATTTCTGCAATAACGGATTTTTTGGTAGAGGTTGTTAACTATTTTGGTGAGTATATTCAACCAGATATCGTTTTTACCGGAGATGATTTAGCAGCTGCAAATGGGCCATTTGTTTCGAAGGAAATATGGAGATCGCTCTACAAACCTTATTTTAAAAGGATTGTTGATGCCATTCATAAGATCGGTGCCCTGGCAGAGTTTCATTGCTGTGGAAATTGTCAATTTTTGATCGATGAATTTTTAGAAATTGGCGTTGATGTTTGTCAGTTACCGGAACTAAATGAGAGTTTAATGCAAAAAAAAGAAAAATATGGAAATAAATTAGTGCTTACTGGAGGTTGGGACCGTCATTCAGCGGCAGCTTTACCAGGCGCATCCGAGGAAATAGTCAGAGAATCGGTACATCAGGCCATTGATGATTATGGCAAAAATGGTGCGTTGATATTTTGGGATGGTGGTATCTGTGGTAGCAGTGAAGATTCGCAGAAAAAAATGAAATGGGTATTGGACGAGCTTAATAAATATGGACGTGTTGTTTACCAATAGTATAGTAAAACAATCGATTTGAACCTTCATATTGTTAGTCGATTAAAAACAATATGAAGGTTCGGGTCGTGAAGTTAAATAAAAAAAGTACCAAATTTGAATTATTCTGAAGGAGACTAACTATGAATCAAAAAACATCAGCTTTATCTGGATTTGCGGTATTGGCTATTGCTTTTATCACAATGGGAGTAGGAACGGTTACTCCAGCGCTTAATGTAATTTTTGGAGCCTTTCCCCAAGAATCATTAACAACATTATTATTGGTTTCAACTTTGCCATCGCTAACTGTCATACCGGCAACACTGATTGCCGGTAGCCTTGCGGGGAATAAGGTAAAATACAAAAACCTCGCCATCGTCGGTATTTTACTTTTCATTATTGGAGGCGTTGCCCCGTATTTTGCGAGTGACTGGACAGTGGTACTGATCGAACGTGCAGTTTTTGGTATTGGTCTGGGGATTATTTCACCATTACCGAATGCTCTGGCAATGGGTCTTTATGAAGGCGATAAAGTTGCATCTATGATGGGTATGATTACACTTCTAATGAATATTGGTGGAATGTTTCTTCAATTTTTAGGTGGGTTTTGTGCAGGTTTTGGTTGGAATTTCGCTTTTTTACCACATGCACTTGGTATTCTTTCTCTGCTGGCTGTTATCTTCTTCTTACCTGAACCGCCCAAACAGAATGCTTCGATTGAAGCAGGAAAAGTAATAACAAAAGAAAAAATATCTGGAAAGCTTTGGCTGGTGGCAGGTGTTTTTGGATTTTCAGTCATGCTGATCTATCCGTTGCTTGTTAATATGTCATCACTATTGGAAGCCGGAAATCTAGGTGATTCCACGACGGCTGGAATTGTTCTGGCTTTCTATACAATTGGTGGAATGGCAGCGGGTGCCCTATTTGGGCAGATATTTAAAGCAACAAAGAAATATATTCTCTCAATTGGTTTATTTGCAGCTGCTATTGGAATAGCAATGGTTTTATTCGGTGGAAACGTTGTGTTAGTTACGATTGGAACAGCATTGGCGGGTTTTGCATTTTCAATCGGCATGCCAGCTGTTTTCATGATTGTCAGTATGATCGTAAAACCTTCACAACAGGCTCTGGCAACATCGATTATTCTAGCGGCAATGAATCTATTTGCATTTTTATCAACTTATTGGATTGCTATAACTACATCAATTACTGGTGATGCTCTCAAGGGACCAATCCTTGCAGGAATGGTGATCTTGGCAGTTCTTGGAATTCTGTTTATATTTTTGAATCCAATGTCGGCAATCGTAGCACCAAAAGAAAAAATTAATTAATTTCTATCAATACTAAATACAAACAAGCACAGGAAAAAGTGTTCTCAACGACTTTTGCCTGTGCTTGTTTGTATTTGAATTACTTCCAGTGAATGGCCCTATTTTCCGCAGCCAGGGCCGCCTCTTTAATCGCTTCACCAACGGTGGGATGGGCATGAATGGTCGAGATAATTTCTTCCACCGTCGATTCCAGCCGCAGCGCCAGCGCCCCTTCGACAATCAGATCGGTGGCCCGGGGCCCGAGAATATGGACACCCACCACTTCTTTATATTTTTTATGAGCGATAATCTTTACCATTCCTTCGGTATCACCCATAATCAGCGATTTGCCATTGGCCGCCAGCGGAAACCGGCCGATCGAGTAGTCTCTTTCATGGCCGCGGATATCCTCCTGGGTCAGGCCCACCCCGGCAAATTCGGGACTGGTATAGACGCAGGAAGGGTTGGTTTTTTCGTCATAGCTGGCCTCATGGCCCATGGCATTTTCAGCAGCGATCTCCCCCTGCTGTGAGGCCACATGAGCTAGCATGGTTTTCCCCAGGCAATCGCCGATGGCGTAAATGTTGGGGACGTTCGTCTGCATTTTCGGATTCACAAGAATGCCCTTTTTATCGGTTTTGATGGTCGTGTTATCCAGTCCCAGTGTTGATAATTCGGCTTTTCGGCCAATTGCCACCAATACCTTTTCACCGCTGATGGCACTATTGTTACCATCCTTGTTGATGTTAACGGTCATCTGCTGGTCATTGCCATCAATCGACAATACCTGAGCACCGGTTAAAATTTCGATCCCATCTCGCACCAGTTTTTTCCGTAACATTTCCCCCAGTTCGCTGTCCATTAGTGGCAGAATTCCGGGCTGCATTTCGACAATGGTCACCTTGGCGCCAAACTGATTATAAACTGATGCCATTTCCACACCAATGACGCCACCGCCAATAATCACCAGTCGCTCCGGAACGTGATCCAAAGACAGGGCTCCAGTGGAATCCAGGCAGTTGGGATGATCAATACCGGGAATCGGCGGAAGAGCCGGTATCGAACCGCTGGCAATGATAATCTTATCTGGTTGCAATTCGTCAGTTTGGCCGGACGCTTCAGTCACCAGCAAGACCTCATTGTTTAAAAACTGCGCTGTGCCAGCGATAATCTTAACCCCATTGGCTTTTAGCAGGCCCTTGACACCGCCCGCCAGTTTAGTGCTGATCTGTTCCTTATGCTGTTGGATTTTTGTCCAGTCAAAACCAACCTCAGGGATGAGTAGTCCGATACTTTCAGAATTTTTCGCTTCAGTCAGCACCTCAGCAGAATGGAGCAGCGCCTTGGTGGGAATACACCCCACATTAAGACAGGTGCCGCCCAGTTTTGTTTTTTCGATCAGGGTGACCTGGGCACCCAGCTGGGCCGCCCGAATAGCGGCCACATAGCCCCCGGGGCCGCCACCAATGATAGCAATATGGTTCATATTTTTACCTTCTTTCACAGCGTTAAACCAACAGTAGCGCGGGGTTTTCAAGATATTCCCCAATTCGCTGTAAGAACTGAGCTGCCAAAGCCCCATCAATGATGCGATGGTCGGCGGTGAGACTGAGATTCATCATTGGCCGAATGGTGATTTGACCACCGACTACTACCGGCGTATCGACCATGGCATCGATGCCTAAAATAGCCAGCTCCGGCTGATTGATAATTGGCGAAAAAGAGGTGATCCCATAGGCCCCCAGATTTGTCAGGGTAAAGGTTCCGCCGCTCAGGTCATCCATCTTGGTGCGGCCGGATTTGGCTTCGGCAATCAATTTTTCAGTTTCTTCAGCAATCTGAGAAAGTGATTTGCAGTCACAGTTCTTAACATTGGGTACCAACAGTCCCGAATCCAGTCCGATTGCCAGGCCGATATGGGCATGGGGATGGAGAATCAGGGTATCATCAACCAGGCTACCATTAAGATGAGGGAATTCCAGCAAGGCCTGGGCGCAGACTTTCATGATGATATGATTGAAGGTCAGCTTGAGACCTCGTTTCTCAAATGCTGGTTTTAGTTTTGTCCGGAATTCTTTCATGGCAGTGGCATCCAGCGGCCGGGTATAGGTGACCCGGGGTGAGGTGAGAAAGCTTTCGCTCATTCGTTTGGCAATGGTTTTGCGCATTCCCTTAAGCGGGATGGTTTCTGGCGCTGCTTCGGTTTTTGACGATTGGGTTAACAGTGCTTCCACATCTTTTTTCATAATCCGACCATCGCCAGATACGGTGCTTAAATCAACACCAGACGCCGCGGCCATTTTTTGGGCAACCGGAGAAACAGAGATCTTTTGGTCAGCTTCGGTTGTCGGTGCATAATTGTTGACATCGTCCACGGTGATGCTGCCTTTATTGCCGGTACCGGTGATTAAGGCAAGATCAATGCCCTTTTCTTTAGCCAGTTTTTTAGCTAAGGGGGAGGCATTGATCCGGCCGCCAGCTGTTTTAGCAGGCGGCTCAGCAATAACCGCAGCAGCGACGGGTGCCACCGCTTCATCGGCACTGGGAGCAGCGCTACCGGATAATAAGCCGGAAATATCTTCATTGGCTTCACCAATGATCGCAATCGGTTCCAGACAGGTAACGGTTGCGCCGTCGTCTTCGATAATTTTTAGTAGCACCCCAGCTTTGGGGGATTCAAATTCATTGGTCAGTTTGTCAGTTTCAATTTCGCAGAGAATATCGCCTTCGGCAATCGCATCCCCCACAGCCACATTCCAGCTGGCAATGGTGCCTTCTGTCATTGTCAGCCCAAACTTGGGCATGACGATTAATTGTGCCATAATAACCTCCGTATTTTTTTGATTTCATTGATAACCTTAAAAATTAAGCCATCACTTCCTTGACGGCATTGTAGATGTCGACGTCGTTGGGCAGGACAAAGTTTTCCAGGTTGGGTGCAAAGGGAATTGGGGTATCCAGAGCGTTGACCCGTTTAATTGGGGCATCCAGATTGAAGAAGCAGGATTCCGAAATCATCGCGGCCAATTCCCCGGCAAAGCTGCCGCGTTTGACTTCTTCAGTAGCAATAACTACCCGGGTTGTCTTTTCAATCGAATTGAAAATCATCTTCTTATCCAGCGGATAGAGGGTTCGGGGATCAATGACTTCAACGGAAATCCCTTCCTTCTCAAGTTTAGCTGCTGCTTTAAGAGCCTCATGAACCATTTTACCTGTGGCGACTACGGTAATATCGGTTCCTGCCCGTTTGATGTCGCCAACACCCAATTTAATCGGGACAATGACATCATCAACTTCGCCCTTCATGCCGTACATCGCTTTATGTTCAACGAACATGACCGGATCTTCGTCATCGATGGCGCTGAGCATCAGTCCCAGAGCGTCCTGTGGCGTAGATGGATAAACAACCTTTAATCCGGGAACATGAGTTAACCAGGCTTCTAATGACTGGGAATGCTGAGCCGCGGCACTGACACCACCGCCACCGGGTAAACGGACAACCATCGGCACGGAAATATTACCGCCAAACATATAACGCATTTTAGCAGCCTGATTCACCAACTGGTCCATCCCGACGGTTAAAAAGTCAATAAACATCAACTCGGCAATGGGGCGTAAGCCAGTGGCAGCCGAACCGACGGCACAGCCGATGATAACGCCTTCGGAAATAGGGGTGTCCCGAACCCGTTTATCACCAAACTCATCGAAAAGACCGGCGGTGACACCGAAACAGCCGCCAAAGGCTCCGACATCTTCGCCGAAAATACAAACATTTTCATCTTCCCGCATTCTAATCCGCATTCCTTCACGAATGGCTTCTCCATATGTCATTTGTTTCATCTTGAACGAACCTCCTCAACAATATCATAGTAAATATCTTTAACCGCACTGGATAATTCCGGATAAGCGCTGGCATTGGCAAATTCAATCGCTTCAGCAATTTCCTTAACGACGGAGTCCTGGAGTGCTTTCAGTTCGGAAGCCGTGACGATTTCGCTGTCGATCATGTGTTTCTCAATCCGTGGCAGGGGATCTTTTTTCATCCACATTTCCTGCTCTTCGGTTGGTTTGTATTTACCGGCATCGCCTTCGAAATGGCCGCGGTGGCGGTAGGTTTTGCATTCGATCAGGGTTGGACCCTGGCCGTTACGGGCTCGTTTAACGGCTTCTACCGCAGCTTCGTGAACCGCAATCACGTCATTCCCATCCACCGAGATGCCGGGAATACCATAGGCGCTACCGCGGTCAGCAATATCTTTAATAGCCTGATGACGGGATTGACTCATGGAGATACCATAGCCATTGTTTTCGCAGACAAAAATAACCGGCAGTTTCCAGATGCTAGCCAGATTCATGGATTCATGGAAGGTTCCCTGATTGGTTGAAGCATCGCCAAAAAAGCAGACACAGACCTGGTCAGTGCCGCGGTATTGAGCACTGAAACCGGCTCCGACAGCCAGGTTATGGCCGGCGCCGACGATGCCGTTGGCACCTAGAATGCCCTTGGTCGCATCGGCAATGTGCATGGAGCCACCTTTACCTTTGCAGTAGCCGGTTTCTTTTCCGTATAGTTCGGCCATCATGTATTTCAGATCGCCGCCTTTAGCAATGATGTGACCGTGGCCACGGTGGGTACTGGTGATGTAGTCCTCATCGTTAAGGGCCTGGCAGACGCCGGTGGCAACCGCTTCTTCACCTAAATAAAGATGTACAAAACCGGGGATCGCCCCTTCGGCAAAAAGGTTCATAGCCTTTGTTTCAAATTCCCTGATCCGTTTCATGCGGATGTACATGTCTTTGATAATTGTTTTATCAAGTTTCATAAATTCAATGTTCTCCTTTTTTGTATTATCCAAAGATTTTAGATAACTTATCTAATAACAAGAACCGTGCCAACTTTTAAATTAAGCGGGATTTTTTTTGAAATGGCTTTAAAATGGGGTTTTATTTGAGAGTGGACTTTTTTGAACAAAAAAAGATACGCCGGATTGCTCAGGCGTATCTCATAATTGCGAATCTTTTGTCTCAAGAATGAGAAAATTCTCACATTTGAGACATGTAACGATAATCTTTGATATCGATGTTGTATTTTTTTATTTTCCGGTACAGGGAAGCCCGGCTCAAGCCCATCATTTCGGCGGAGGCCTCGACACAGCCCTGGGTTTCTTTGAGAATTTTTTCCAGATTGGCTTTGACCAGATCGTCCAGGGTCGGGCTGGTGGCCATTGGTAGGACGCTGGTTTCGGCGAGCTGACGGGGTGGCGGTGTGGGCAGATAATCGCTTGAGATAATCAGTTCGGGACACAGGTAAAAGGTTCGTTCAATATAATTCTGGAGTTCTCTGACGTTGCCCGGCCAGGGATGAAGCTTAAGACCTTCCAGAAATTCTTTAGAAAAGGTTTTGGTATGCTCGGGATATTCCCGGTTGAGGCGGTCGAGGAAGTGAGAAGCGGCCCAGACAATATCATCGCCCCGCACCCGCAGTGGCGGAATGTGGAGATAAATCACATTCAGACGGAAATAGAGATCTTCCCGGAAGCTCTTGTTTTTGACCTCCTGCTCCAGATTACGGTTGGTGGCGGCAATGATCCGGATATTCAGCTTGCGTTCGCTTTGGCTGCCGATTCGGGAAACAGTGCAGGTTTCCACCACCCGCAGCAGCTTAGCCTGAACTTCCAGTGGCATTTCGCCAATCTCATCGAGAAAAATGGTACCGCCTTCGGCCAATTCAAATTTCCCCGGCTTGCCTTCGCTGAGGGCTCCGGTAAATGCCCCTTTGACGTAGCCGAAGAGTTCGCTTTCGACCAGATCCCGGGGCAGGCAGGCGCAATTGACCACAATAAAGGGGCCCTGGGCAAAGGCACTGGCCCGGTGAATGGCGTGGGCAAACATTTCTTTACCGGTACCGCTTTCGCCTTCGATCAGGATGCATTTTTTAAAGCGGGCCATTTTTTCAGCCGTTTTGATAATCATCCGCATCTGTGGGTTTTGGGTGATGATGTCGGAAAAGGTATAGGTGGCCACGTTACCACTGACCCGGTTGACGGCGCTGTGAAGATGTTTGATTTCGCGGATGCCGATGGAGTAACCCTGAATTTTATCATTTTCCAGAATCTTGGAGACATTGGCGCTGCATTGAATTTTACGATTGTCGATATGAGCGGTGACATCGGTATAGTAACGGGTGGTTTCGTCGCTATTCCAGATTTCGCCGGCAACGTCCATTTTTTTAAAGATTTTTTGAAAACCGATGTCGTTGAATTCGTCCATATTAAGATGAAGGACCTTCTGGGCACCGACATTCATCCATTGGAGGGTCAGGTTTTCATCGGTGACCAGAATCCCATCCTCGGTGCTGTCCAGCGAGGCCGACATCGATCGATAGGTATGGGATAGCGCCAGTTCATTCTCGATGCTGTAAGCCGCAGCCACCACGATCCCCAGGGTATGGGAGTGGAGCTTGTGGCTTTCGCCAGACATATTGAGGATGCCGATGATCTCCCCTTTGACATTGTGGATGGTGGTGGCGGAACAGGTCCAGGTATGGTGAGAAACACAGTAGTGCTCAGCGCCGACCACATGAACCGGCCCATCTTCATCCAGGGCGATGCCAATAGCGTTGGAGCCCACCGCATCATTGGTCCAGACGGTGCCTTTTAAAAAACGTAGTTCGGAAGCCCGCATACTGACGACCTCATCGCCGATGGTATCCAAAAGGACACCGTTTTTGTCAGTTAAAACCAAAACAAAGTGGGAAGATAAAACGATTTCATAAAGGTTTTGCATGATCGGCTGGGAGATTTTGATCAGTTCCCGGTTTTCTGCTAACACCTGCTCCAATTGGCGGGCATCAATACTTTCCCCTTTACCACCGTTGACATCCATGTTTATTTTTTTACAGTATTCCCAGGAACGCTGGATAATTGGTCGGGTATTGCCATCCAGAATGCCATGCTCAGCAAAGTTTAGCCAGTTGTTTTTGAGTTTGTTCAGATCAGGTTCCATCTTAGTTAATCCTTTCTGGAAAGAATGCGGCAAAACGACGGGGAACGGTAATTTTATAAAGAAATCGGGTTGGGCGATCGGGCCAAGCAGCTGCAGTCGGGTAGCGACAGCTAGAGTAGATGATAATAGTTGCGTGTTACTTTACCGGTCTTGTTGATTCACATTATAGCGGAGTTTTTTAAATAAATCAAAAATAATTGTAAAAAATAGGATTAGCTTAAATTTTTGTTCAATAACTCAGGCATCAGCAGATCGTATTAGGGTTGGAGAAAAAGCCAAATTGTGCTATATTAATTATATAAAAGGCAATTGATATAATTAAGGAGGAGCTCATGGACATCAAAATGAGGCCGTTAAGGCAAGAGGATTTGAAGTCGGCCACAGAAATTTGGAATTTCATTGTTGCCGAAGGCAACAGTTTTCCCGGGGATGCGGTTTTGAGTGAAGATGAGGCAGCCGCAATGTTTGCCCAGCAGACCGAAACAGTTTGCGCTCTCAGCAAAAATGAGGTCGTCGGACTGTATATTCTTCACCCCAACAATTTCGGCCGTTGCGGACATATTGCTAATGCCTCTTTCGGCGTCAAACAAGCATACCGGGGTAAGGGAATTGGCCGTCATCTGGTGGAAGATTGCCTTTTACGAAGCCAGGACAATGGTTTTAGAGGTCTCCAGTTTAATGCCGTAGTGTCCACCAATTATCCAGCTATAACCCTTTATCTGAAACTGGGTTTTAAAATCATTGGTACCATAAAAGACGGCTATCGACTAAAAGATAACAGCTATGTCGATACTCTGATCTTCCTTAAAAGCTGGTAAAGACGAGTGGTTGCTAATTAATAAGACAAGAAAGGGTGTGTAATCAATCGAACTATCAAAAATGAACGAAAAGGACTTTGAGAAAATATATGCACTGATGGAGTGTGCTTTTCCCATTGAAGAAGTCAGGCCCCGGGAAAATGCCAAAGCCCAGCTTAAGGACCCTCATTATACGATCTGGATTTCAAAAAATGAAGCAGATCAAATCCTTGGTTTTATTGCCGAGTGGGATCTGGGATCCAATATTTTTCTGGAACATTTTGCGGTGGACCAAACCCTGCGGGGCGCGGGAATCGGCTCCCGAATGATGGCGGCCTATTTGGCCCAGGTGGCCAAGCCGGTGGTGATCGAGGTAGAAGATGAAAAAACCGAGATCAATATAAGGCGAATTGGTTTTTATCAGCGGCTGGGTTTTTACCTGTCCGAATATGGCTATGATCAGCCGGTGATGCGCGGTGATATCAGTAAAAAAATCTCCCTAAAGATGATGACCTATCCGGCTCCCCTCACGGCAGCAGGTTTTGAGACTTTCAAACAGCAGGTATTTACTCAAATTTATAAAACGATCAAAGAATGATAAAAAAAGGATGGCTTGCGCGGGCAAGTCATCCTTTTTTAGCCTTGATTTTAAAGCAGGGTTACCTGATTTTTGCCTTTGGTTTTGGATGCATAAAGGGCCTGATCGGACCGGCGGATGATGGTATCTTCGGTGTCGATGCCAATGGCCTGGGTTACTCCGATGCTGACGGTGATGTTGAATTTAGAGAGCAGCGGATCATTGACAATTTCAAGTCGCAGGGCCTCAAGTTTTTCAGCGGCTAAAACCCCGGGAAGGTAAATAATGCCGCTGAACTCGTCACCACCCCAGCGGGTGATGAGATGATCGTTGAGGGCGGCCTTGCAAAGTGTCATCACATGTTTTAAGATCTCGTCGCCCTGCAAATGGCCGTGGGTATCATTAACATCTTTAAAGTGATCCAGATCCATTAAGAAAACCGACCAAGCACCCTTGGTCTCGTCGTTTAAAGACAGAGTAGCTTTTAAATTCTGATCAAAGTCCTTCCGGTTGGAGAGGATTCCCAGATTATCCAGTAGCGCCAGCTTTTTCATTTGGGTATCATTTTTGTTGATGATTCGTTGAACAATAATCAGCACAGAGGCCAGGACCAGGATAATAACAAAGAGGTCATAATACAATTGCTGATTAAAGGATTGGGCCAGTTCGGAGGTATCTTTCCGGACAATCAGATACCAGTCCAGTTCTTCGATGTAATGACTGATAATATATTGCTGATTGTATAAGTCGTCATCATTGAATACGTTGATGGTATCCGTTTTATTATAGAGACTGGGCCCGATGGCGGAATAGCTTTCCAGATCGTTGATGTTCTGAGTCTCAATTAGATTGGGATTGGTATGGGCCTGGATCAACCCCTGCTCATCGACCAGAAAGGCTTCCAGATCATAGTCTCGTTCAAAATTTTCAAGGAGCTCCTGCACATAGGTCATTTCGATTCCAACCCCGGCCACACCCATAAGATTTCCCTGATCATCCAGTATTTTGCAATTAATAAAAATAGTCAGGCGCTGATTATCGACCTGATCCTGATCCACATCCAGGACATAAAGCTTATCCTGATTGATAAAATCGTAATACCATTGGTCATGGTCATCCTGAGCTGAAATGGTTTTGAACAAACCGTTATAATGGAAATAATTCAGGGATTTGGCCGAAATCAGAAAGACCGAATGATAATTATATTTGCTCCGGATCCCCGCCAGATAATCAATGATTTCCTGATTGTTTTGAGGATCTTCCAGTTGCAGCCACTGCTTGACAAAGCTGTCATTGGCCATCGTCAGGCTCACAAAAATAGGTTTGGTCAACTCATTATTGATTTCTGAATAAATATTGGTGGATGTCAGTTTGGATATATTTAGCACATCATCTTTGATGATTTTGCTGTAGGTTGTAAAGCTGAAGAATACAATAGCCACTATACCAATGAGTATGATAAGTGAGATCAGCAGTCCGACTTTATTGCGTTGTTTCATAAGGTCCCCATCAGTTTAGTTTTATTTCAATTTTTAACATTAAAAAGAGGTTTTGTCAATCATAATTAACAAAACCTCTGATTATTGGTAGTCGGCATTGAGTTGCATTGTTTCAGGGATTAGATGACCAGATCGATATGCTGGATGGTTCCGGCGGAACCGTCTTCGTTGAGATAGATCCCGGTTCGCTGCAGTTGCGCATTGGTTTGATTATCAGTGCCTTTAAGGGCAAAGCTGGTACTGACGTTACCCAGATAAATGGCGCCCACGCCTTTTTGACCCAGGGCCATCAAAACATCTTTGCCACTGGAATCCTTGGACCAGATCTGTAGTTTATCATAGATGGCATCATTTTCGTCGATCCAGTTATTGCCATCGGAATCATATTTAGCCAGATCGTCAAAACCATTGCCGCTCTGCGGGCCGAAGAGTTCACTGCCGTCATTTATTTTTCCGTCATTGTTTGAATCCAGAGCCAGAAAGCCGCTACCGGGTCCAACAAAGGAAATTTGATCGAGGGTCCCATTGGCATCAATATCGAAGGCGTATTTTTCTTCGGTAACTGAGGCACTGCCGGCATCGTAGTTGATCACCAGCGGATCAACTTGAACGGGTTGATTACCGCCCTTAACCGGTTGAGCGCCACCTTGAATGTTGAGATTGGATTGGGACATAAATTCCCGGCTGAGATTTAACTGCAGATCGATATTGATCTGTCGGCCATCTGCGGTTGTGACCGATGCTTGAGCCTGAAATGAAGTGCTTTGGGCTTCATAATGGGTGACACTCTGACTGTATTCAAAGCCGCCACCAGAAGCATTGCCGGTATTGCTGCGGGGTTGCGCACCAGCTAAACCCTGTGCCCATCCGGCGGCAGCAGCCTGGAGCGAACTCCGGCTGGAATAGGCGCTTTGGATGGCTTGACTCATTTTGGGATCTTCCAGGGTCGCTTTTTTAGGCATCACAAATTTTATTTTTTTGCCAGTTAATGCCTGAATCATCCGCTTCAATAAGGTCAGCTGTTGTTCTTCTTTGCTGGAGAGCGAGGCTGTTTCATCTTCCGAGGCTACAGTTGACACTGGAGCTTGGGTGTTTAATTGAAGATTTTTAGCCTTTTCTGATATTTCCAGGATATCCATACCTTTTGAAGAAGAACTGGTTATGGTTGTCGTTTTAGAGTTACCCTGGGCATCCCAGGTTCTTAAAGATTCGACAGCTTTGGTCGCTTCCTTATAACTGCTTTGGCTTGCCATTGCGACGTTTGAACTTTCAATTTTCATAAATCCACCTCCATGTTATTACGAAATGATTACGCCAGAAAAAGACGCAATCCGTTGATTTTAATATCGGCAGAATGAAAAAAAAGATAAGTGATAAATTAAATAAAGTTGATTATTCTTCAGAGTGAAAGGTTACGGTTTGGCCTTCCAAAATCATATTTGTGGTTCGCATTGCACACATTTTGCCACACATCGAGCAGCTGTGTTTTTCTTCGGTGGGTGTGCTTTCGTAATAGGCTTGGGCTTTTTCGCCATCAATGGCCAGCTCAAACATTGTATCCCAGTCAATCTTTCGCCGGGCGTCGGACATCTTATTATCCCAGTCCCGGGCTTTCGGGATGCCCTTAGCAATGTCCGCGGCATGAGCAGCAATCTTGGTGGCAATGATTCCTTCCTTAACATCATTGATATCCGGGAGACGCAAGTGTTCGGCGGGGGTCACATAACAAAGAAAATCAGCACCGTTGGCGGCAGCAATGGCACCGCCGATGGCAGCAGTAATATGGTCATAGCCCGGCGCGACATCGGTTACCAGGGGGCCGAGAACATAGAAGGGTGCATTATGACACAATTTTTTCTGAAAAATCATATTCGCAGCAATCTCATTGATGCTCATATGGCCGGGACCCTCGACCATCACCTGGACATCTTTGGCCCAGGCCCGTTTGGTCAGATGGCCCATTTCAATCAACTCGCTAAGCTGAGAAGCGTCGGAGCTGTCGTCGATACAGCCGGGGCGCAGAGCGTCGCCCAAACTGATGGTGACATCAAACTCCCGCAGGATCGCCAGAAAATCATCATAATACTCATAAAAGGGGTTTTCGTTGCCGGTCATTTCCATCCAGGCAAAGAGCAGTGAGCCCCCCCGGGAGACAATATTGGTGCGCCGACCAGCTCGTTTAAAGGCTTCTATCGTCCGCTTGTTGATCCCGGCGTGGATAGTCATAAAATCGACCCCTTCTTCGGCATGGGCCCGGACCACCCGCATAAAATCCTGGGGGGTGATCGACCGCAGATCTTTTTCAAGATAACCGATGGCGTCATACATCGGAACCGTACCGATCATCGCCGGGGACCGTTCAATCAGCTGCTTTCGGAAGGTGTTTGTTTTTCCGTAGTTACTTAAGTCCATGATCGCTTCGACGCCATGGTTTAAGGCCAGTTTTACCTTTTCCAGTTCAAGCGTGTAGTCCTTACAATCCCCGGATACCCCCAGATTGACATTGACTTTTGTCTTTAAACCGGTACCGACGCCTTCAGCAGAAAGGGCGTGATGACGGTTATTGGCCGGGATGGCCACCTGGCCACAGGCGACCAGGGCGATGAGTTTCTTAACATCCAGACCCTCCTTTGCTGCTACTATTTCCATTTCCGGGGTGATAATCCCCTTTTTGGCCGCTTCCATTTGAGTGCTGTAATTTTTCACAGGATCTTCCTTTCAGAATTAAAATTATGCGGATAAAAAAAGTGCCTTCCACAATAGGAAAGCACAAAAATCACGGATTAGAAAATTAGCTAAAACGTCTTGCCTCCCTACGTTAGTATTAACTAACAGGTTCAAAGGGTCAGGTTTTAACCTTCTCAACTATAATAAGTCCCCCCGCAAATGAGTATTCAATTGTCAGCATTATATCATCTTAAATAAAAATGTCAAGATGCAGAAATGATTTAAGACAATAATAGTTTGGCTAAATTGGTTGGGGAGTAGGAAAATTTAAAAAATAGGGACTGTCATTTTGGGATGATTATTGTTATGATAGGGTCAGGAAGATTCACTTCAATGAGAACGGTTCCAATGGATAGAAGTGTTCGGCGGATGAGTGTAAATTAGCATTTGATACATCGTCTGATCTTCCGGCATGAGCTCAACTGAAAAAGGGTCTTGGTTAAGAAAAAATAGAGCCTTGACCGTTACAATGAAAACGATTGAAATTACCAGAAAGAACAGGTCATGGTAAAAAGACAGAGATGGTGCTGAATGAAACTGAAATATAAAACAATTATAATTGCCCTTTGCAGTGCGGCTGTGCTTTTGGGGATCACCTATGGGATTTTTTATTGGGTTTTTTACGGCTATGTTGACACCGCCCAGCGAAGTCAGGTCGACAAAGATTTTGAAATGGTTGAAACCATCATTGAAAACGAAAAAGAAAATCTCAACAGCATTTTGAAGGATTGGGCCTATTGGGACGATACCTTTAATTTTATCAATGACCGGAATCCAAATTATGTGACTGCGAATCTTAATGATGAGTCGCTGGAAAATCTCAACTTGAATATGATGCTTTTTGTCAATCAAACCGGCGAGGTGGTCGGATACGGGGATTTTGCCTTGACCGAAGAACAGTCTGCTATGTTGATGGAAAAAATCAGCCAGAACAACTTTTATACCGGGTTGCTAACAGAGGATGAGGATGTCAAAACAAATCTGATGATCCTGGACGGACAGCCATATCTAATTGCTTCCGGGCGGGTCAATAATTCCAGCCGTAATACGGTCAGTAATGGCAGTATGGTGATGATAAAAACTGTTGATGACGAAATGACGGCTTATATTAGCGAGTTAACCGGAGTCAATGTGGAATTAAGAGAAGCAGGGACGGTGGCGACCATTTTGGAAAATCAAATTCTAAAAAGAGAATTCGATGGTAAACCCTATCTTACAGCCAGCCGACTTCAGCCGGATGGCTATGGTGAAGGGACCATTCTGATGACGATATCCCGGGTAGAAGAAAACTATGCTTTTGTAAAGAATCAGTTCAATTTATTTATGGCCAGTTTCGTGGGGTTTCTTTTACTCATCCTCGGCATTGATTACTTTTTAGTCAACCGGTATTTTCTAAAGCGAATTGAAAAGCTGATTGCCTTTACCAAAGAAGTGGGATTAAAACGGGATGCCACCCTCTCTATCGATATGGACGGACGAGATGAGCTTAAAACACTGGCGGTTTCGATTAACCAGATGCTTCGCGAAATTGACCAGGCTAATCAGAATATCAAATCCAATATCACCAAAAGGAAGGTCAACGAGGAAGAGATTCGCTTTTTAAGTTACTCGGATCCCCTGACCCGACTTAAAAACCGGGATTATATGAAAATGCAGTTTGAAGTTCTCGGTCAACAGCAAGAGTCGCACTATTTCATTATTATGTGTGACATCAATGGACTGAAGCTGACCAATGATGCCTTTGGTCATCAGGAAGGTGATCAGATGCTGATTGCCGTGAGCAATGTACTCCGGCGGATGTGCCGTCCTAACGATATGATTTCAAGATGGCCGGGCGATGAATTTGTCATTGTGCTTAAGGATATCAACCAGGAGGGGGTCTGTCGGCTTATCCGGGATATCACGGATGAGATTGAGAAAATCCGGGATTTCCACTTGAATATTAGCGTGGCGATGGGTTATGCAGAAAGTAATGAGGAATTAAAAAGTCCGGAAGAGGTACTGAATCAGGCTGAGAACCGCATGTATCGCAATAAGCTGATGGAAAGTACCAGTTCCCGAAATGCGACGATTCGGTCGCTGGCCCGAACGCTTCATGAAAAAAGCACCGAGACAGAAGCTCATACGATGCGGATCAGCCAATTGAGCAAAGCCTTGGGCAGCCATCTGAAGCTGCGCAAAGATCAGTTGGATGAATTGGAGTTGTTGTCGCTGCTCCATGATATTGGCAAAATCGGAATACCGGAATATATTCTGAATAAACCAGCTAAACTCAATAATGAGGAGTGGGAGATTATCAAAACCCATCCGGAGATTGGTTACCGAATTGCCAAATCAACACCGGTCTTGGAACATATTGCCGAGTATATTCTGGCGCACCATGAAAAATTTGATGGAACCGGCTATCCTAATGGGCTTAAAGGTAAGGAAATTCCCTACCTGGGCCGGATCATCAACGTGGTGGATTCCTTTGATGTGATGACCCACAGTCGCAGTTATAAAAAAGCCAGCGATTTATCTTATGCCATCAGTGAATTGAAAGCCTGTTCCGGCACTCAATTTGATCCGGAAATCGCCAGTGCTTTTCTTAAAATGATTGAAGACGAAGGCTTGCCGGTACGGTTGGAAATTTCAGTATTTATGGATAACCAAAGAAACTAAAATATCGAAAAATAAGAGGAGGAAACGTGATGACAGAGATAATTCAATTAGGGGCAATGGCTCCGGATTTTGCATTGCCGGATCAAAATGGCGAGATGATTACCCTGAGTCAATATCAAGGGAAAAAGGTGCTGCTGTCCTGGCATCCCCTGGCCTGGACATCAGTATGCACCGACCAGATGCGGTCTCTGGATCGGAATGCGGATCGCTTTGCACAAAAAAACACGGTGTTATTAGGCCTCAGTGTTGATCCCCAGCCCAGTAAATCGGTGTGGGCCCGGGCCCTGTCAATAAAACATTTCAAAATTTTATCAGATTTTGTGCCATTGGGTACGGTGGCGAGAGACTACGGCATTTTCAGTGAAGAACATGGCGCATCAAAAAGAGCCAATATCCTGATTAATGAAGCAGGGATGGTGATCTGGGTCAAGAAATATGAAATTCACACCTTGCCGGATGTGGAAGAAGTGCTGGGAAAAATGAAATAGGGCAGCAGATTTTTTATTCAGAGCAACCGAAATACGCCGGCCCGGTCAAATGTTCTGCAAATTTATCGGTAGTCTCGATACCCTGGGTAACCAGGGTGTTTTTTGAATCGTTTGGGGTATAAAAACAAACATACTTGAAATGAAGGGATATATAAAAGCATGAGCAGAAAGAAAATCATCGTCATCGGGGCAGGGGTCAGCGGCCTAGCCAGTGCAGTACGATTATTAAATGAGGGCTTCGAGGTTGAGCTTTATGAGAAGAACCGTCAGGTCGGGGGGCGCATGGGTGTCATCAGCGGCAACGGCTTTACCTTTGATCTGGGTCCCACGATTCTGATGATGCCCCAGATTTATGAAGAGGTTTTTAGCAATTGCGGCCGAAACCCGGCAGATTATCTCGAGATGGAGCGATTGGATCCTATCTATAAGGTGTATTTTGGCGATGGGTCCACCCACGAGGCATCGTCTGAGCTGAGCAGTCTGATTAAGACCTTGGAATCGGTTGGTGAAACAGAAACTCAGGGTTATCTGGCCTATCTGGCCGATGTCTATAAACGGTATCTGGTGGCCAAGGAACACTTTATTGATCGTTCGTTCCGAAAGGCCACCGATTTTTATAATCCGAAAACCCTGTTGGCAGGGCTGCGGTTACGAACCTTTGACAATGCCTTTGACTCGGTCGGCAAATTTGTCAAGGATGAAAAGCTCAAGGAACTGCTGAGTTTTCAGACCCTTTATATTGGTATCTCGCCCTTTAATGGGCCATCAATTTACACGATTATCCCCATGATCGAACTGACCTATGGGGTCTGGTTTTTGAAGGGCGGGATGCGGGCGATGGCCCTGGCTATGGAGAAACTGTTTCTGGAAATGGGCGGCAAATTATTTCTTGATACAGCGGTGGAACGCATTAACATTGATGGAAAAATGGTTCGTGGTGTCACGGTTAATGGAGAAGAGAAAACCGCAGATGGGGTCGTCTGTTCGGCGGATTTTCCCTATGCCATGAAAGCGTTGTTGCCCGATGATTTTAAACACAAAAAATATCAACCGGCCAAGGTCGCTGAACTGGACTATTCCTGTTCGGCCTACATGCTCTACTTGGGTCTGGATAAACGGGATTTTCCCGGTTTGAATGTCCACAACCTGGTCTTTTCTAAAGATTTCAAGGGCAATCTGGACGATATTTTCGCCGGGCGTTTTCCGGCAGATCCATCCATTTATGTTTATGCTCCGGCACTGCTGGATGAAAGCCTGGCCCCCGCGGGGCAATTGGGCCTTTACGTATTAGTACCGGTGCCCAACTTAAAAGATGGATCCTTGCCCTGGGAAGATGAGGCGGCAATGGCCGGCTATCGCCGCCAGGCACTGGAAAAGATCAGCCAGATTCTGCCACTAAAAGATTTTGAACAGCACATTATTTTCGAAAAATCCTATAATCCCGTTGATTTCAGGGACGACTTCAATGCTCTGTTCGGAGCTACCTTTGGTTTGCGCCCGACCTTGTTGCAGAGCAATTACTGGCGGCCCCAACCCAAGGCGATGGGCTATCAAAATTTGTATTTTACCGGATCCAGCGCCCATCCCGGGGCCGGCGTTCCGATCGTGTTAACATCAGCCAAGATTACCGTAGCGGAAGTGATGAGGGATTTCCAATGATCACTGAAGCAATCCAAAAAGATTTAAACTGGTGCGAAACCCTGATTCAGAATAATTCTAGCAGTTTTTATCGGGCTTTCCGAAAATTACCGCAAGAACAGGCCCAGGCAGTGTTTGCGATCTATGCCTTCTGCCGGATTGCCGATGATGCCATCGATGTTGATAACAACCCGGAAATGGTCAAAGAGATGGTTGTCAAACTGGATGCTTTCAAAGCGGGAGAAACCCCAGATGAACCGATGTGGCGGGCGCTGCGATGGGCGTTTGACACCTTTCCCCTAAAAATTCGGCCGTTTCAGGAAATGCTGATCGGTCAGCTTCAGGATGTTGACTTTAAACAGCCGGAAAGCTTTAATCATTTATTGGACTATTGCTATCTGGTGGCTGGAACGGTGGGCCTGATGCTTTGTCCGCTGTTGGCAAAACCGGTAACCATTGAAACCGAAAAATTATCGGTGGAACTGGGCATTGCCATGCAGCTTACCAATATTTTACGAGATGTGGGCACGGACTATCGGCTTAATCGCATCTACCTGCCGGAGGATTTAATGATTGCCCTGGGGGTCAGTCCCGAGAATCTGGCGGGACCAGAGCCGACCCCGGAACTGATCAGACTGTGGGAGCATATTGCGGCTGAAGCTGAAAGCCGCTATAATAGAATTACAGCGAATCTGGATGTATTTGACAAAAACGCTCGATTGCCGGTATTATTGGCACTGCTTTATTATAGTAAGATAATAAAACGTTGCCGGAAAGCCCGGTATCGGTTGTTGGATCGACGGATCTATGTTCCTAAATGGGAAAAGCTGATGCTCTTTATTACGGCGAACAGACAGCTGTTATTAACATCATTGTGGCGATAAGCGGCGGAGAATGGAGGCATCTGATGGAAAACATCGGGACTTATCATAATTTACTGGGAATAATTGTTTCGTTTATTTATGTATTCGGCGTTATTTTTTTCGCCAGGTTTTTAGAGCGCTTCGGCAAAGAAACCAGCCGTAAGGCAGTCCACATTCTGGTGTGCAACTGGTGGCTGCTGGCGATGGTCTTTTTTGACAGCCCCATTTGGGCTGCTGTGGTACCAGCCTGTTTTGTCTTTTTGAATTATCTGTCATACCGGTTTCAGCTTTTTTCATCGATGGAACGCGGGGCCGGAAAAGGCGATCTGGGCACCGTTTATTATGCCATTTCGCTGCTGGTGTTAGCGCTGATTAGCTTTGGACCGCTGGAGAACCCGGTGGTTGGCGGGGTGGGGATTATGATTATGGGATATGGCGATGGTTTAGCAGCAGTTGTAGGAACACGGTGGCCGAAGCAACCATATAAACTATTGGGTTCAGAAAAAACCCTGTCCGGCAGTCTTACCATGCTGGTGGCGAGCTTCCTGGTGACCCTGATTTTACTGGCGGCCACCGGCTCGGCCGAGGTACTGATTCCGGCGATAACCCTGGCGGTGCTGGCAACTGCGCTTGAAGCCATAACGCCCCTTGGGCTGGACAATCTAACCGTGCCCCTGGTCAGTGCCGGGGCCTATTATTTTATATTTGTCATATAGGAGAAGCAGAATGGAAAATTTAATCGACTATAGTGTAGCTGCTCAAACCGGAACGATACTGGAACATGTGGTATACATTTGCCTGTCTTTGCTCGGGGCAACTTTTGCATACCGTCGAAAATCATTAACCTTTTCGGCCGCCCTGGGAGCCTTTTTTTTGGGAACTGCCTTATATCTGGCCGGAGGGCCCTTATTCTTTGTTTTACTGATGGTCTTCTTTTTAAGCTCGACCTTTTTATCCCATTTCAAAGCCAGCATTAAAGATCCGGTTGAGGCCAGAATTCACGCCAAATCGGGTCCCCGGGATATTGTCCAGGTTGGTGCTAATGGGGGTGCCGCTCTGATTATGGCAGTGCCTTTTGCCATATCTCAGAATCCGGCCTATTTGGTGGCGGTGGCAGCATCATTTGCGGCTTGCAACGCTGATACTTGGGCTTCGGAAATCGGCATTCTCAGCCGCAAGGCACCGGTTTCGCTGATCACCTTTAAACCGGTCAGTCCCGGGCTTTCCGGCGGGGTCAGTCCGCTGGGGTTGATGGCTTCGCTGGGCGGTTCGGTGGTGGTGGCATTGACCTATGGTTTGTATCAGCTAGCCGCCGGAAACAGCGGTGAGCTGTTATGGATGCAAATTGGTATCATTACTTTAGGTGGCGTGTTGGGGTCAATTCTGGACAGCTTAATGGGTGCGGCTATCCAGGCCAAGTATATCAGCCATGAAACCGGCGAGTTGACCGAGAAGCCGGACCACAATAATAAACCCAACCAGTTATATAGCGGGATAACCTTTGTGAACAATGATTTTGTTAATTTTGCCAGTTCGTTGTTGGCCGCCATACTGGTTCTGGTTTTTGTTGAGCTCCAATAAAACAATGGACATTTGGTAAAGAACCACTGTTTCCACGACATGAAAGGAAAAAGACGATGATCAAGCAGGCATATTTTCAAGGAAAAAACAAAAAGCGGCGGTATTTTGAAGGCTGGTATTTTAAGTGTATCAGTGTCGATCGAAAACACGCCATTGCTATTATTCCGGGAATGGCCATTGATCCCCAGGGGAAAAAGCATGCCTTTATTCAAGTAATCAATGCCGTCAACGGAAAAACCTGGTATCATCATTTTCCTTACTCCGAGTTTAATGCCCGATCAGATGAGTTTGATGTAGAAATTGAAAACAATAGCTTTAATGCCCAGGGGTTATCATTAAACGTGGATACCGCTGAAGGGTGTATCAAAGGACGACTGACCTTTAATACGATTCATCCCTTCCCCACTGGTCCCGGGCATCCCGGAATTATGGGACCTTTCGGTTTGCTGCCGTTTATGGAATGCTATCACGCCATCATTCATCTGTACCATGAAATAAAGGGTGATATTGAGCTGGATGGGGAAATTCTTGATTTTAATGGTGGTGTCGGTTATATCGAAAAGGACTATGGCCGGTCATTTCCAAAAACCTATCTCTGGCTTCAGGCCAGCCATTTTGAAACGAGAAATGCTTCTTTTGTCTTTTCCCGGGCAAATATTCCCTTTTTAGGAATAGAATTTCCCGGTTTTTTTGCCTACTTCACTGATTTTAACGGGATCACCCAGCGTTTTGCCACCTACAATTTTTCCCGGCTAAAAAAATGGGAAGTTGATACTGAGAAGGGGACCTGTGCCGGGGAGCTGGAAGGTCCAAACGGGGCACTGACTTTTACTGCCCAGATGGCTAGTGGCGGACGGCTTCGGGCGCCGGTTGATGGACTAATGGATCGGGAAATTGTGGAGAGTATCACCGCCAAAGTGTGGGTGCGTTTAACAAACAATCACGGGGATGTTATATTTGAAAGCGCCAGTAGCGAAGCCGGGATGGAAATATGTTTAGACGAAGGGGTTGCATCGAACCAAGAAAGCGAATAAAAGAAACCAATTATCATGCAGAATCACCAATTGAAGTTGCCGAAAATGTGTTTTATTCAGGATTGGAGTTATGATATAATAGTTCAAAATTAAATAATCGTTTTCAGGTGCCCCTTGGGGAGAATAGGAAAATAAGTGAGAAGCTTATACGGGCCCGCCGCTGTAAATTGGGAATTTCTGTCAGTATGCCACTGTTTAATAAATGGGAAGGCGACAGAGGTGATGATCATGAGTCAGAAGACCTGCCTGAGAATTAGATGTTGAGAGATGTGGAGAGTCTGCGCTTTATTAGCGTAGCTTTTTTTTGATTAAGATCGAAAAGGATCGTTTTGGGGACACGGTTATCAGAGATTTAGACAATAAGGGTGGATAAAGATATGAAAGCAGTTGTTTTGGAAAAACCGGGCGAATTGGTGTTGCATGATCGGGACATGCCGGTCTGCGGTGTCGGCGAGATTCTGGTGCGGGTCAGAGCCTGCAATATTTGCCGAACCGATTTAAAATGCGCTACCGTAGGGCAACGGGATCTTGTTTATCCCAGAATCTTGGGCCATGAAATTGCTGGCGAGATCATGGCAAAAGGTAAAAATGTAATCGGCTATAAGGTCGGCCAACGGGTTTATATTCATCCCGGAATTTCCTGCGGGGTGTGCGAATATTGTAAAAAAGGTCAGGATAATCTCTGTGATCAGATTAAGATTATGGGCTTTAATTTTGATGGTGGTTTTCAGGAAGTGATCAAAATTGATCAACAAGCGTTGCGTTCCAGAGTCGTCAATCAGATCAATAATGAAAATTTGGCTTATGAAGAAATATCCTTTATTGAGCCACTGGCCTGTTGTGTGAACATTCAGGATCGTCTTAAAATGGACCGAGAATCAGTGCTGGTGATTATTGGTGGGGGGCGTCTGGGTTTATTGAACTTATTTGTGGCAAAGGCAGAAGGCATTAAAAACGTCATCCTCATTGAAGAAAATGAGGAGCGCCGCAACCGTGGCAAGGTGCTTGGCTTTGATGCTGTTTTTAACGGCAGTGAGCCGGATCTTCTAAAACAGCTGCAAATGACTACTAATAATAAAGGGGTGGATGTGGTCATTCCCTGTTGCCCGGGACCAGAAGCCCTGGATCTGGCTTTACAGATTTTACGCAAAAAAGGCACTCTGGGGTATTTTAGTGGGATTAGCCGGGATGATGCGTTTTACCCGGACATCAATCTGATTCACTATAAGGAAATTTCAGTGGTGGGGTCCTATGGCTGTAGTGCTAAGCATAGTCGGAGGGCAAAAACCCTGCTGGAATCAAAAAAGGTTAATGTGCGGCCCCTTATTTCCCATCGGGTCAAACTGGAAGAACTGGCCCGGGGAATGGATTATATAAAAAACGGCGATGGCTATTCAACCATTGTTGTGATGAACTAGTCGGCTTATGTGAAAGTGACACTTCAGCAGTTTTGGATTCATAAAATAATCACAAATAGTAAAAAGAAAAGTAAAATTCAAGGAGAAATCAAATGGAAAAAACAATCAGTATGAAAGATTATGGTCAGGTGATTACCCAGCTGATCAACAAAGAAAACCTGTCAAAAGATGATTCCAAAGAAATGTTTATGGAAATTTTAAGTGATAAACAAACCGCCATGCAACAGGGAGCTTTTTTAGCGGCGCTCAGCGCCAAAGGAGCGACCCCGGAGGAAGTCGCCGGGAGCTTTGAGGCTATTTATGAGGTGGATACCTTTAAGGTGGAACCTGTCACCGAATTTCCGATTGTGGATAATTGCGGCACCGGGATGGATAGTTTTAAAACCTTTAACATCAGCACCGCAGCATCGATTATCGCGGCAGCAGCGGGAATTCCCATGGCTAAACACGGTTCCCGGGCGTTGACCTCAGTTTGCGGAACCATCGATGTGCTGGAAGCATTGGGCATTGATATGGATTCTCGTGTGGAGTTGGTCAAAGAAAGTATTGAAAAAGCCGGCATTGGCATCTTCAACGGGATGAGCCCGGAAGTCCACCCTGTTGCGTTGGGCCGGGTTTTATCGCAGATTTCTTTTGGTAGCGTGCTGAATATTTCAGCGTCGCTGGCTAATCCGGCACTGCCGCAGTATGGGGTAAGAGGTGTCTACTCGAAAGAAATGCTGGGCTTTGTTCCCCAGATCATGGCCGAGATTGGTTATAAACGGGCTATTGTTGTTTATGGAGAAGTTGGGGAGCAATCGATTGATGAAGCGTCTACCATCGGAACCACCTACATTGCTGAGTTGAAAGAAGATGGTACTGTGGAAAACTACTCATTTAATCCACAAGACATGTTGATAACTCCGGGAATTGTGGATGAAATTCGAACATTTGACTCAGTCGAAGCGTCGGCACTGTGTATTGTCCGACTTTTAAAAGGGAAAGAAACCAAAACCCGGGAAGATATTGTTGCGTTAAACGCCGGGTTGATTCTTTATTTAAGAGACAAGGCACCAAGCATACGGGCAGGCTATGAAATGGCACTGGAACTTATTCACAACGGCGAAGCCTGGGAAAAACTGAAAAGCTGGGTTAAATATCAGAATCGGGATCGGCTTAAGGGACTCTCGACCTTATATGATCTGGAAGAAAAGGTCATGAAATAAGATGATTCTGTATGCCTTAAAATCAGCGGATGGGTATCTCAAAATGGCTGAAAATAAGGAATTTGCGTTGGTTGGCATCAACAAAGCCAGCGTTTATCCGGAATCCGAACTGGCAATGTTGAAAGCGCTGAAAAATGAACTGCAGGAACAAAAGGAACAGATTTCGAACCTCCGCATTATTAAAATAACGCTGACAGAAACGGATCATTTTGCTTAATTAAATATCAGGCAGGATTCCCTTTACTATCAACCATTCAGGTGATATGATATGAACATAAAAATTTAATTGCAAGAACCTTTATCGTTGATAAAGGTTCTTTTGGCATGTTGATAAGATGATCTGGCTGAGAAAAATTAACACTGGCAAACTTATCCACAAATGTCGATAAAGTCAACACAATTGTGGATAAGTGTCGATCTTTCAACAGAGGCGTTGAGATTAAAAAATCATTATAAGATAGAAGATAAGAGGAATAACATGCATAAATTTGAAAACTGTTTGGTTGTCGGCATCTCGTCTCGGGCTCTTTTTGATCTGGAAGAAGAAAATCAGATTTTTAATGAAGAAGGGGTGGAGGCATATACCAACTATCAAATTGAACACGAGAATGATCTATTAAAACCAGGGACCGGTTTTGCCTTGATCAAGGCCTTGCTGAAGCTCAACGAAATCGGTTCGGAGGAACGGAAAACCGAAATCATTGTAATGTCCCGAAATAATGCCGACAGCAGTCTGCGGATTTTTAACTCCATCAAGCATTATAATTTAGATATCACCCGGGCCGCCCTGGTCAGCGGGGCGTTACTTTCCCCCTATCTGGAGGCTTTTAACACGGATCTTTTTCTTTCGGCCAATGAGGAAGATGTCCAGGAAGCTATTAACGCCGGGGTCGCGGCGGGGATCATTTATACCCAGCATCTGGCCTACGACGAAGTAAACGAAATCGACCAGATCCGGATCGCCTTTGATGGCGATGCGGTGCTTTTCTCCGACGAATCGGAGCAGATCTATAAAAGTCAGGGCATCGAAGCCTTTCAGGCTAATGAAACAAAAAATGCCCGAAAACCGTTGCCGGAAGGGCCCTTTGCCAAGTTTCTGAAAACCCTGTCTGCGATACAGAAGGAGTTTGATAAAAACCGGGCGCCGATTCGCACGGCACTGGTCACGGCCAGAAATGCTCCAGCTCATGAACGGGTGATCCGGACTCTGCGAGCCTGGGATGTGCGGATCGATGAAGCCTTTTTTCTGGGCGGGATGAGCAAACAGGAGGTCCTTAAGGCCTTTGGGGCCCATATCTACTTTGACGATCAGGCTATCCACACCGATGCGACGGCGGAATTCGTGCCTTCGGCCCGGGTCCCGTATAAGAATAATGAAAATCAGAGTGATTTGGAATAGTGAATTAACAAATCGGAACGACATCAAAAAAGAATCCTCTGGAGAAGAGGATTCTTTTTTGTGAGAAAGGAGTTCATGAAAAGAAAATCTATGTTAAACCAAGGGATTATTGAGGGATAGTCCCTTGGTGTAAACCCATGCAAAAGATAGTTGTGATGGATTACTGTTCTTAGTTTAACGCGGATCTGTGGTCGGATCTTGATTATTTTGTGATAATTAGGTGAAGATTTTAATTAAAATGAAATTAACAATTCTCTGCTAAAATGGGTATAAAAAGTGGCAACCAAATGTTAACAACCAGGCAGTAACAAAGAAAGAGGAAACAAAATGAAAGACTATCGGCCCGATGATTTTGATTTTAATAAAACCCTTGGCGAAATCAGTGCAGAGATCAAGAAACCAAATATTTTAGTCTGTGGTGCCACTGGTGCCGGAAAAAGTTCGGTGGTGAATTATGTTTTTGGCGCCGCGGTGGCTCAAATCGGTCATGGCATTCCGGTAACCCGGGGAATTACCAAATATCAGCGAGCCGATGCCGGGGTGGTCCTTTATGACACCGAAGGTTATGAAATCGGCACCGAAAAAATATCAAAGTACAAAGCCAATGTCGAAGGCTGGGTAAATGAACGCAGCAATGCAGACAATAACCCGTCTAAAAAAGACGAGACCAGCCATGATTTGATCAACCAGATCCATGAGGTCTGGTATTGCATCTCGGCCGGAAATAAACGGGTAACCGATATGGACATCGATGTGATTCAGATGCTTAAAGCAAAAAAGCTGCCGGTGACAGTGGTGCTGACCCAAATCGATAACCTCGATGCCGAAGAACTCGTGGCCATGGAAGCGGCGATCAGAAATGATTGCCAGGTGGAATTTTTTCGCACCAGTGTGGCCACTGATCCGGCAGTGACAGCAGCATTGCAGGACTATCTGCAATGGGAGGATCTGATCAGGTGGGCCATTGATCATCTGGATGAGTCTTTGCGGGAAGGGTTTATCAGCGCCCTCAAAGGAAATCTTGGAGCTAAAAAAAGACTGATCAATCATAAGATTATCCCTCTGTATACTAGCGGTGCCGCCGGCGTGGCTTTAACGCCAATCCCTTTTTCGGATGCGGCGCTGCTGGTGCCGATTCAGATTAAGATGTCGCTGCATATTATGAAAACCTATGGACTGGACCAGAAACTGGGGAATCTGTCGTCACTGGTGGGTTCGGTGGTGGTTTCTGAATCCGGCCGGTTATTGGCCCAGACCCTCAGTGCCAATCTCTTTAAATTGATTCCCGGGGTCGGAACGGCGATCGGCACCACCGTTAACACCGTGGTGGCCTCCAGCTTTACCGCCGCCATGGGTTATGCCATTTCGGAGATCTGTTTTCGCTGCGCCACTGCGGTGTTTGAAGAAGGTAAAGAAATTGTCTGGACCGACTATTTTAATGGTGAGAACATAGCCGGCTTAATGGCCGAATGGTTCAAGGTTTCCCGGCATGGCTAAACGTTGTGAAACCAATGTGCTAATATTAGGGAAAACCGGGGTCGGAAAAACATCCCTGTTTAATTACATTTTTGGTACTGATCTAATGAAAACCGGAGCCGGCCGGCCAGTGACCGGGATGGGGATCTTTGCCGAAACGATTCCGTTGAGCCCTGAGCTGGTTCTTCATCTTTATGACTCCTGGGGCCTGGAAGTGGATAAATCAGAAAGTTGGAAAGCTCTGATCCAGGAGGTGCTGGATCAGCATGATGTCCGGGAAATCAAGGACTGGTTCCACACCATTATTTATTGCCTGTCGGCCAAATCAGCCCGGGTGGAAGACTTTGATCTGGAAATGATCACAGCCCTGGGTATGGCTGGCAACCCGGTGCTGGTGGTATTAACTCATTGTGATGTGATGAATGTGGAAACCGCTATTGCAGCGATGCGAACAGAGATCACAACAAAAACGGGAGTACGGAATCAGGATATTGTTGAGGTATCCAGTCACGCCAAAACACTGCTTAGCGGCAAGACCACTCAGGTCTTTGGCAAAGAAAAAATCATCCATCGGATCAAGGTCAATCTGCTCGACTCCATTTCCGGAAAAATGCCGCAGATATTGGCAGCCATCGGCCAGGAGAAAATAAATAGTTGGTTTAAAGATTGTCAGGAAGTGGTCCAGAAGCATGTCAGTTTTTTAAACCCGACCTCCGGTAAAAAGGAAGTTAGCCGCAATGAATTTTTTGATAGCTACGCCCAGGACATTTTTGATGCGATTGGCCGGGAATCGGATGCGCTTTTTAACGAAGCCTATGAATTCTATGGAGCCTTCAGCAGCCAATTTTTGGGCAATACCCTGGTGGAAGTGACGGATCAACAACGAATTCCTCAGATTACCCATTTTCAGATTAAAAAAAGCGATAAAATTGGAACCTCAATTGCCGGGGCGGTTTTACTAGCGATACCGGTGGTGGGACTGCTGGGTAAATTTGCTATTCAGGAAAAAACCCGGGCCTATTATCGGGAAGGCCTGCGACACAATAAGGCCTTGCTCGAAGACCATCTGCAAGTCTGCGTCGCGATCTTGTCCCAGGATTTAAAAAAAATAAATTCAGGATTTGAGATTGAAGAATAAGCAGCTGGTTTTGGGGTATATAAATAGACAACTGTAAATTCAAACATAAGAAGGAGAGACAGAAATGGAATTGGTAGATAAAATTGGCGTGATCTATTGGAGTTATAAAGAAAGTACTGAGATTATGGCCGAAAAAATATCAAACGGTATTGATGAAGCCGGCGCTAAAGCGATTTTAGTCAACGTGGTTGACTTTGATATTGACAGTATTGACAGCTATTACAAAATTGCCCTCGGTTGTCCGGCGATGGCCGGGGAAGCCCTGGAAAAAAGTGAATTTGAACCGTTTTTTAAGGCGATTTCCACGCATTTAAAAGGTAAAAAGGTCGCTCTTTTTGGATCCCATGGCTGGGGCGATGGCGAGTGGATGCAGGGTTGGGAGAACCAGGTAAAAGGTCTGGGAGCCATTCTCTTTGATAAAGGTCTGACTATCTTAGGAGAACCTGATAAAGAGGGGCGCCACCGCTGTGTCGAGTTTGGCAAGGCCTTTGCCGAGTTTTAAAAATTTATAGCATTAAATCAAAATAAATGATCAAAGCCCTGGAAGCAAAAACTTCCAGGGCTTTTTTTGTCACAACATCAGGTGATTCTTGCATTTTATCAAACCAGGGCGAATTATAAACAAGGGGGGTGCTTCTAATCCGCCCTGGCGATGCCATATGTTTCTTAATTGTAAAATAGTAAATCAGGTTTTTAGTTCATGCGGCTGACAAAATCAGAGTAAGCTTCAATTCCATGTTCGTGAACGTCAAGACCTTCAATTTCAACAACTTTTTCAACTCGCAGACCCATGGTTTTCTTAAGGACAAAGAAGAGAACGAAAGAGCTTCCTAAGGTCCATGCTGCAACCGCCAGGACACCAACAAATTGGACGCCAAGTTGAGCAAAGCCGCCGCCATATAATAAACCAAGAATTGCATCTTCAGTCCCTGGCAGGTAGTTGGCAAATAAACCAACCAGTAAGGTTCCCGCAACACCATTCATACAGTGAACACCAATGGCGCCAACTGGATCATCAATTTTCAGCGTTTGATCGATGAAAGGAATTCCGAAAGTAATGATTACACCGGCGATAACTCCGATGATAATGGCACCCCAGAGGGTAACAACCAGACATCCGGCAGTGATCGCAACCAATCCGCCCAGCACACCGTTAAGGGTCATTGAAATATCTGGTTTTTTGTAACGGGCCCAGGTCAGGAACATAACCGTTAATCCGCCAGCGGCGGCAGCCAGGTTGGTGGTCATAGCAATATGGCCAATATCTAAGTTGACAGCCAGGGTACTACCACAGTTAAATCCGAACCATGCAAACCAGAGAATGAAGACCCCAAGCGCACCTAAGGTCAAACTGTGGCCGGGAATGGCGTTAGCTTTGCCATCTTTGTTATATTTACCAATCCGCGGACCAACCATGATGGCGCCCATTAAGGCAGTCCAACCACCAACCGAGTGAACAACGGTAGAACCGGCAAAGTCAATGAACCCCATCGCGCCAAGGAATCCACCGCCCCAGGCCCAGTGTCCAACAACCGGATAAATAATCAGGCTGACAAAGGCAGAGATCAGACAATAAACGGAGAATTTAGTTCGTCCGGCCACAGCCCCAGAGACAATGGTAGCAGCAGTAGCACAAAAGACTGTCTGGAAAAAGATAAACAGTTCCGGTGTGACCGCTTCAAAAGCCGAAACATTGGTCAGGTTTTCGGGATTGAAAAATCCGCCCATGCCGATGAGTCCGCCCACATCGGGACCGAACATAAAAGCAAAACCAAAACAGAAGAATAGGATTGAGCCAATCATAAAATCCACAAAGTTTTTCATGATGATGTTCCCGGCATTTTTAGCCCGGGTAAAGCCGGTTTCAACCATCGCAAAGCCAGCCTGCATAAAGAAGACCAGTACTGAAGCCAGGAAGACCCAAACAATATCGATATATTGTGTTAATTCTAATAATTCCATAATAATTCCATAATAATAACCTCTCTCATTAAATTAAATCATATAAATAGAATTAAAGTAACCAATAACGGTATAAAAAAAGAAGACAGCTTTAATTTCTCATTAAAACCTATCTCCTTTGATAGTGTAGATTACTTTCGCTATTCATATTATATTGCATCAACGCCATGATCTCCGGTACGGATACGAACGACATCTTCGACATCATACACGAAAATTTTACCACCACCAATTTCGTCATCAGCGGCCAGACGGTCTTTGATGATCTTAATGATGATTCCCGCCGTTTCGGCATCGGTGACTGTTTCGACCTTGATTTTAGGAAGAAAATTAACGGTGTAGGCTGTTCCACGATAGGATTTCTGATAACCTTTCTGGTTTCCGTATCCCATAATATTGGTAATCATCATCCCCTGAACGTCACAGGTGTTGAGGATTTCTTTCAGGTCTTCGAGTCTTTCAGGTTTAATGACTATTTCAAGCTTTTTCATATGAACCTCCTTATAGTTTAAGATGAAATGTAATAAAAGGGGGTGGGGTAAAACCCCGCCCCGGTTTTTCAATCTATACGTAGAATAAGATATCTTCGTAGGTTGGGAATGGCCAGTATTTTTCAGCTACAATTTCTTCAAGTGCATCGGCAACTACCCGCAGGGTTTCCATAGCGGGAATAACTTTTTCACAGGAATAGTTGGCTTCAGCCTGAGCTGAGTCGCAGTCTTTTACACCAGCAAGCGTGGTTTCAAGCGCATCAATGGCTTTGATCAGGTCGCCGGAAAGTTTGGACAATCTTTCGACCAGAGTTGCTTCGGCAGAAATGTCGATGGCATCGCCACAGGCTTTTTTAGCAATCAGGGTATCAACAACTTCTTTTGTATAAGTAACAACCGCCGGCGAGATTTCGCGTTTAGCCAGGTTAAGCATGGTCAAGGCTTCGATGTTGATGGTTTTAATGTACTCTTCTAAATGAATTTCATAACGAGAATCCATTTCGGCTGGAGTAAAGATATTGTGCCGTTCAAAAAGTTTGACATTCTTTTCAGAAGTAAATTCAGCTAAAGCTTCTGGTGTGGTTTTTAAGTTTGGCAGACCGCGTCGGGCTGCTTCTTCAACCCACTCATCAGAGTAGTTGTTACCATTAAAGACAACATTTTTACACGCTTTAACAGAATTTTGTAACAATGTATCCAAAGCAGTATCAAAATTATCGGCCTTTTCCAGAATGTCAGCATAGTCTTTCAAGACATCAGCGACAATGGTATTGATGGTAATATTGGGGCCGGAAATCGACTGGTTTGATCCCAGCATTCTGAATTCGAATTTGTTACCGGTAAAGGCAAATGGAGAGGTTCTATTTCGGTCGGTTGCATCAATGATGAATTTTGGTAAGCTGTTAACGCCAAGTTCCATGACCAGATCTTTTGCTTCAGATACTGGTTTGCCAGTTTCGATGGATTTTAAAGCAGCAGTTAATTGCTCACCCAGGAAAACGGAAACAATCGCTGGTGGTGCTTCGTTGGCACCCAGACGGTGGTCATTGCCGGCACTGGCTACGGTAATTCGCAGCATTTCGCTGTATTTATAAACAGCTTCAATAACAGCACAAAGGAACAGCAGGAATTGTTTGTTTTCGACCGGATTTTTGCCAGGCTCCAATAAGTTTTCACCGGTGTTGGTAGACATCGAGAAGTTATTGTGTTTTCCTGAACCATTGACAAAATCAAATGGTTTTTCATGTAACAGACAAGCCAGGTCGTGACGGTAAGCAACCCGTTGCATGAATTCCATAATTAATTGATTATTGTCAGTAGCGATATTGGTGTTTGCAAAAATTGGTGCTAACTCATGTTGCGCTGGAGCAACTTCATTGTGTCGTGTTTTTGAGGCAATTCCCAGACTCCATAGTTCCTGATCGAGGTCAGCCATATAAGCGGCAACACGGCCGCGGATTTTACCGAAATAATGTGTTTCCATTTCCTGGCCTTTAGGTGGTTTTGCACCAAACAAAGTACGGCCGGACAGGATCAGATCCTTACGTTGTTTATACATTTCCCGTTCGATCAGGAAATATTCCTGTTCAGCACCAATAGTGGAGGTTACTTTTTTGACATCATCTTTACCAAACAATTTTAAAATACGAACGGCATGGGTATTAAGCGCCTGCATGGATCGTAACAGTGGTGTTTTTTTATCAAGCACTTCACCAGAGTAAGAACAGAAAATGGTGGGAATATAAAGGGTTGTTCCTTTAATAAAAGCATAGGATGTTGGATCCCAGGCAGTATAGCCACGTGCTTCAAAGGTTGCCCGTAAACCACCGGATGGGAAAGATGAAGCATCCGGTTCGCCCTTGATCAGTTCTTTACCGGAGAATTCCATAATAACTTTGCCGTCTTCAGTTGGGTTGATAAATGCATCATGTTTTTCAGCAGTGATGCCGGTCATTGGCTGGAACCAATGGGTGTAATGGGTCGCACCCAGTTCTAAAGCCCAATCTTTCATGGCATTTGCCACGACTTCAGCGACGTTTTCTTCCAGAGGGAGATCCTCTTTCATTGTTTTTAACAGGGAAGCGTAAATATGCTTTGGTAAGCGCTTGCGCATCACTCCAGAGTTAAAAACCTTTGATCCGAAAAGATCAGATACATTTTCATTAATTGGCACGTGTGTGTCCTCCTAAAATATAATTTGTATAATTATAACATAACTGTCACCATTGTCAGATATGTTACAATAAAAGCTAAGTAAAATCAAATCGAAGGTCTTTTACTAATTCAGATTGAATACCTTCGTTCTGACAAGGTATTAATTTTCAGATGATGAATCTGAAAAGATCGATAACTACTTTGCTGAACCCACAGGGGGAGCCTGAAAGTGATTAAAAAAAAAGCGCCTTGGAAAGCGTTCATTACACTCTCAAAGCACCATTGCTATCGTCACTCTCGTGGCAGTTATCACTATTTAAATTTATCCTTATTATAGACGATGCAAAGTCTGTTGTAAAGTAAAATTTACAAGAAATTACATGTAATGGTTATCAATTTCTTAAGTTTAGTTGGAATGATTTACAAAAAACCAGGCCTGCTATATAATATGAAGAAAAACTAGGATATAATTGCTGAAAATTAGGTTGGACGATTAATTTTGAGTATTAATATCGAAAGGAAAACGATAATGAGTATTAATTTTGAAATGAATGAAGAAAAACATATTAAAGTACTGGATGCCTTATTGGGAGATGCAGATTTGATGATGGCTTTAAATGCAGCGGAAGACTTCGAGTCCGGCTATCAACTGGTGGCTGAACGCGTGCCGGGATTAACCCTGGAGGAATTTGCCGGTTCGATGGAGATGCTGAGACAGATTGTTATGGCTCAAATGGAAAAAGGCCCGATCCAATAAGCAAAAACCTGTAAATTTGCTGAATTAAAACCCTTTAGGCGGAAAGTTTAAAGGGTTTTAAGCGGCAAAATGAAATTGAAAACCTTGTCAGGCAAAATAAAACAAAAAAAAATTGAAACCTTAGCGGAAATATGTTTTAATGATAGCACTAACGCAGTAAGTACATTGTATACAAAAATAGAATAAGAGCAGTTACTAAAGAACAATGGCGTTCGATCCTCCTGAAATTTTTGGATTGCAGAGGGGCTCATTTAGCATGTTCTTTTTTTGTTTATAACAGGCAATGGCGTAAAAATGTGTGGATTCATGGGGCAAATGGGTACAAAATAGAAAATTGCCTAAAAACTGATGTGGGTCGGCTAAATAAATACGATTTAATGAAATGACAACTTTATAAAAGGATAACAGGATTAATTTAAAGAAGCAGTACAAATAGCGTTATACAGAAAGAAAAAATCAATGCTGTTTCTGATTAAAATAAGTGGAGGTTTAGAATGAGCTTAGCGAAAAATATAATAGAAGCGATGAAATTTATTGAAGCGAATGATGTGAAATTTATTCGCCTTCAGTTTTGTGATCTCTTTGGACAAAATCGAAATATTGCCATTACGGCAATGCAGATGGAACGTGCGTTGGCCAGCGGGATTCCTTTTGATGCCTCATTAGTGGTGGGATTTTCAGAATCCCGGTATACAGATCTGGTCTTATATCCCGATATCAGTACCATTCAGCTCTTGCCCTGGCGGCCCCAGCAAGGGAAGGTAGCCAGAATTCTCTGTGATATCAAATACCCCAATGGCGATATTTTTGAAGCAGACAGCCGCTATATCTTAAAGGAAACCATCAACCGGGCCAAAGCCCTGGGGTATGAATTTAACACCAGCGCAGAATGCGAGTTTTATCTTTTTAAACAGGACGAAAACGGTGATCCAACCACGATTCCGACTGATCAGGCCGGCTATTTTGATTTGGCGCCTTATGATCGGGGTGAAAACACCCGCCGGGAGATTTGTCTGACTCTGGAAGATATGGGTTTTGAAATCGAAAGTTCCCGTCATGAAGCCGGTCGCGGCCAGCACGAAATTGATTTTAAATATGATGATGCCCTGTCGGCAGCAGATAAGATTATGACCTTTAAAACCGTGGTTAAAACCGTGGCGCAGCGAAATGGGGTGCATGCGTCATTTTTACCAAAACCGCTGATGGAAGAACCGGGCAGCGGGATGCATATTCATGTGTCGCTGCTAAAAGACGGACAGGATATCTTTGAAAACAAGGACGGTATTCTGGGTGAAGAAGCCCGGCAATTTATGGCTGGTGTACTGGCTCATGTTAAAGGCATGACGGCCATTGCCAATCCCCTGGTTAACAGTTATAAACGCTTAACCGGTGGTAAGGAAGCCCCCCGGCATATTGGTTGGGGCTTTGGCAACCGCTCCCCGCTGATCCGGATTCCGATGGAGTCTGATGAGTATTATCGCTTTGAACTGCGCGGGCCAGATCCCACCTGTAATCCCTATTTGACCTTTGCCATTATTCTGGCGGCCGGTCTTGAAGGGATTGAAAAAAAACTGGTGTTAATGGACGAATTAAAACTGGATGAAGATGAAATAACCAGAGATCCGATGGCAGTTAAGAACATTCAGGAGTTGCCAATCACCTTAATGGATGCCCTGACTGAGATGGATGCTGACCCCTTAATTAAAACCGTGCTGGGGGAAAGTCTGGCCGAAAAATACATTGAACTGAAAACCGCCGAATGGATGGACTATATCAAAACGGTTCACCCCTGGGAAATTGATCGCTACCTCTTAACTTATTAAACAGAAAATATATTGCGGCAGGAGGTGAAGGGGATGAGCAGCGTATTATTGGTATGTAAGCAAGATGACGTTATCCGCGGGCTGGCCGATATTCTACGCCCGATGAATTTTCAATTAATTGACTCGGCTAATTCGGCAGCCGAAGGCCGGCGGCGACTTCAGGAAATTGAATATGATCTGGTGATCGTGAACACCCCTCTAGGTGATGAATTCGGTGTGGATTTTGCTGTTGATATTCTGGAAAAATTCATGGTCGGTGTGATCCTGATTGTCAAAAGCGAACTGGTCGATCATGTTGAAGAAAAACTGACCGATACAGCGGCTTTCGTGGTCCCTAAACCTCTGAACCGTCAGCTGTTGGTTCAAAATGTCCGTTTCGTCTGTCAGTCCCGGGAAAAAATCCAAAAGCTGCAAAGTCAGAACCAGGCCTTGAAAGCAAAAATTGACGACCTCGGGGTTGTTTATCGGGGAAAACTCTTCCTGATGGGGCATCTGGACATGACCGAAGATCAGGCCCACCGCTATATTCAAAAGAAGGCCATGGATATGCGGACATCACCCCGCAAGGTAGCAGAACAGATTATTAAAACCTATGATAAAAAATAGCCACATAGATAAATATAAAAATCATCGAATTGAGCTTCATGACGAGATAAAGCCTTGTTATGAAGCTTTTTACATGATAAGCTTTAAAGACAGATCATTGTTTTTAAGAGTACGCCAACTTAAACGGTAAAAAGCAAAAATGTAAACAATATCATTGAAAAAATATAAAAATTGTGGAACAAATCCGATGGCTTTATGTTATAATACTGTGGGAAAAAATGATCCCATAAATTTTCTAGTTTAAAATAATTAAAGATGCTAATAAGTGGTGTTCGATCAAGGCCCTCTGCTAAAATGGATGTAAATTCAGGTTACCGAGGTGCTGCAGGTCTGAGGTTGATGGAAGGAATGAGAATAGATGTCGATTTCTGTATTAGTTGGCGCCCAGTGGGGCGATGAAGGCAAAGGCAAAATGGTGGATTATTTCGCCAAACAGTCTGATTTAATTGTTCGGTTTCAAGGGGGCGACAACGCAGGTCATACTGTTATTAATGATTATGGTATTTTCAAACTTCATTTAATTCCCTGTGGTGTTTTCGACGAAGATTGTCAATGTTTAATCGGAACCGGCGTGGTTGTTAATCCGGATGTTTTACTTGAAGAAATGCAACAGATTATCGAAGCAAAGGTAAGCCTGGAAGGACTTAAAATATCGGCAAAAGCTCATATCCTCATGCCCTATCATCAAAAACTGGATGAACTGATGGAAGCCAGCGGCGGTATTGGTACGACCAAGCGAGGTATCGGTCAGGCCTATGCCTACAAAGCGATGCGAAAAAGTTTACGATTTGAAGATTTGCTGAATCTTGACAATGCCAAAAAGAAACTGGAAACCATTGTACCAGTGGTCAATGACCAAATGGCTTCCTATAAGATAGAACCCTACACGGTAGAAGCCCTGTTTGCCAAATGCCAGTTCTGGGCTGAAACCTTTGGTCATATGATTGTCAATCCGGTTGGTTTCTTACATGACATGATTGACGCCGATAAGAGTATTCTTTTCGAGGGCCAATTGGGAGCCATGAAAGATATTGATTTAGGGATTTTCCCCTATGTTACCTCATCCAATCCGATTGCCGCTTATGCAGCAGTCAGTGGTGGCTTTCCGGCCAAGAAAATTGATAAGGTCATTGGGGTGGCAAAAGCCTTTTCCAGTGCTGTCGGCGCTGGTCCCTTTCCGACTGAAGAATTTGGCGGCACCATCGATATCCTGAGGGGTACCGGCGAAAAGCCAGATGATGAGTTTGGCGCCAGAACGGGCCGATCCCGTCGGCTGGGCTGGATCGATATTCCGGTCCTTAAATACACCCATGCCATCAACGGATATGATGAACTGGCTTTATGTAAAATTGATAAATTGGATGATCTGCCGGAGATTAAAATCTGTGTTGATTATAAATTAGATGGAGAATTGGTAACCAGTTTTCCCAACACCGAAGACCTGGAACGGGTCGAACCGGTTTACATTACCCTTCCCGGTTGGATGAGTGATACCACAAAAATCCGCCGATTGAAAGATTTACCAGAGAATGCAAAAAAATACATTAAAACAATTGAAGACTTGGTTGGAACGACCATTGCCTATGTCGGCGTTGGCCCGAATCGAGAGGACTTAGCAATTCGATAAATGTGCTAAATTGAAATACCTGGTTGCGTGCAATCAGGTATTTTTTGGAAATAACTAATACGGAGGTAGACAATGTCTTATTACAAACGAGATAAGCGGGCCTGGCTGGTGCTGTCGGATGGCAGTGTTTTTGAAGGCTATAATTTTGGGTGCGAAGGCACCACCATTGGCGAAATCGTCTTTACCACAGGGATGACCGGTTACCAGGAAGTGTTGACGGATCCGTCTTATTATGGACAGATTGTGCTGCAAACCTATCCTTTAATCGGAAACTATGGAATCAATAGCGACGATATGGAATCGGAACGAAGCTGGATCAACGGTTATATTACCAAAGAATGGTGTGAAGAACCGTCGAATTTCAGAAATACGCACAATATTAACGAGTTTATGATCGAACAGGATAAAATCGGGATCTGGGATGTGGACACCCGGGCCATTACCCGGGTAATCCGGGAACATGGTACCATGAACGGTGCCATTACCACCGAAGATATTGAAACGACCAAAGAAGCGCTGATGGAAAAAATCCACGCTTTTAAAGTGGTCAATCCGGTTCAGGCCGTGACCCGCAAAAACAAGGGCTGGTATTACAGCCAGGTCAACCGGGCGAACCACGTGGCTTTGATTGATTATGGGTATAAACATAATATTTTGCGGATGCTGCTGCGTTTAGGCTGCAATGTGACCGTGATGCCGGCCAATACCACGATTGAAGAAATTCGGATGCTTAATCCCGATGGGATCATGCTGTCCAACGGACCGGGCGATCCGGCCGAAAATATTGAAATTATTGAAAACCTCAAAGATTTTGTTAAATATGGCAAGCCTATTTTTGGCATCTGTCTGGGCCATCAGTTACTGGCACTGGCCATGGGCGGCGAAACCTTTAAGCTTAAATACGGCCATCGGGGTATGAATCAACCAGTTAAAGATGTTACCAGAGACCGAGTTTTTATTACCAGCCAGAACCATGGCTATGCGGTGGTACCGGAAAGCATTCCCGCTGAAGTGGGAAAAGTGACCCATTTCAATTTAAACGACGGCACCTGTGAAGGGGTTGAATATCCGGACATCCACGCCTTTACGGTACAGTTTCATCCCGAAGCCAGCGCCGGCCCCAACGATACCGGCTATTTATTTGAACAATTTACTGATCTTATGGAAAGGGGGCAACAAGGATGCCTTTAAGAAGCGATATTAAACGAGTCCTGGTAATCGGCTCCGGCCCTATTGTCATCGGACAGGCGGCTGAATTTGATTATGCCGGCACCCAGGCCTGTAAAGCCTTAAAAAACTATGGTCTGGAAGTCATCCTAATTAACTCCAACCCGGCGACGATTATGACTGATAAAGCCATGGCGGATAAAATTTACATTGAACCCCTGACCCTGGAAGTAATCAGACGGATCATCCTGATGGAAAAACCGGATAGTATTCTGTCGACCCTGGGCGGCCAAACCGGGCTGACCCTGTCGATGCAACTGGCCAAAGAAGGGTTCTTGGATGCTCATGGCGTTAAATTGTTGGGCGCCAACCTGGAAACCATTGAAAAAGCTGAAGACCGTCAGGCCTTTAAAGATATGATGCGGGAAATTGGCGAACCCTGTATTCCCTCCGAAGTTGTCGTGACAGTCGAAGACGCGGTCCGTTTTGCCGCCACCATCGGTTATCCGGTGATTGTCCGTCCGGCCTTTACTCTGGGCGGCACCGGCGGCGGGATCGCCGCCAACCAGCAGGAGCTGGAAGAAATTGCCACTCATGGTATTCGCTTATCACCGATCAGCCAGATTCTGGTTGAAAAAGGGATTGCCGGCTGGAAAGAAATCGAATTTGAAGTCATGCGGGATGCCAAGGGCAATGTCATCACCGTTTGTAGTATGGAAAACTTTGATCCGGTCGGGATTCACACCGGCGATTCGATTGTCGTGGCACCCTGTCAGACCCTGAGTGATAAAGAATTCCAGATGTTGCGAACCTCGGCCCTGAAAATCATTTCCGCCCTGAAGGTTGAAGGCGGCTGTAATTGTCAGTTTGCTCTGAATCCGGAAAACTTCAACTATGCGGTAATTGAGGTTAATCCCCGAGTTTCCCGTTCCTCGGCGCTGGCTTCAAAAGCGACTGGTTATCCGATCGCCAAGGTTGCCAGCCAGATTGCGATTGGCTTTTCGCTGGATGAAATCATCAATGAGGTCACCGGTACCACCACCGCCTGTTTTGAACCGGCGCTGGATTATATTGTCGTGAAGTTTCCGCGTTGGCCCTTTGATAAATTTGTCTATGCCAAACGAACCTTAGGCACCCAGATGAAGGCCACCGGCGAAATCATGTCGATTGGTTCCAGCTTTGAACATGCCATGATGAAGGCGATCCGCTCGATTGAATTGGGGATGGAAACATTAACCGTTGAAAAGTTGGTGGAAGCCAGTGATGAAGACATCATGAAAATGCTGGCGGATTCGGATGATGAACGTTCTTTTGTGGTTTATGAAGCCATCAAGCGGGGTGTTGCGCTGGACACCATCTTTGCCATTACCAAAATCGATAAGTGGTTTTTAGATAAGCTGCGCCATCTGGCGGTTATGGAAAAAGACCTGGCAACCCTGGGTCTAACCGAAGAACGGATCCGGGTCGCTCGGGAAATCGGCTTTTTGGATAAAACCATCGAAGAATTATCCGGCGAAAAAATCCAGGAAGATCCCAAAACCTATGCTTCTTTTAAAATGGTTGATACCTGCGCCGGCGAATTTGCGGCTCAGACCCCCTATTTTTATTCAACCCGGGATAAAGAAAATGAAGCGGCCTTATTTATCGAAGAACATCCCTCCGGCAAAGAACGGATTCTGGTTCTTGGTTCCGGCCCGATCCGGATCGGCCAGGGCATTGAGTTTGACTACTGTTCGGTGCACTGTGCCTGGGCGCTGCGGGAAAAAGGCTATGAAGCTATTTTCATCAACAACAACCCGGAAACGGTGTCCACTGACTTTGATACCTCGGACCGCCTTTATTTTGAACCGCTGACCAAAGAAGACGTCCGTTCCGTGGTAGAAACCGAAAAACCGATCGGGGCCATTGTTCAGTTTGGTGGCCAAACCGCCATTAAGCTGACCCGCTATCTGGAAGAAATGGGCGTTCCGGTTTTGGGCACCTCACCGGCCAATATCGATGCCGCTGAAGATCGGGAAGTGTTTGATCAGCTGCTGGAAACCTGCAATATCCGCCGGCCTCAGGGCGAAACCGTCTATACCACCACCGAAGCGGTGGAAGTAGCCGAACGGTTAGGCTTCCCGGTATTGCTGCGACCTTCTTATGTATTGGGTGGACAGAACATGATTATCGCCTACGAGCGGGAAGACGTGGTCGAATATATGGATATTATCACCGCCGTGGAACTGGAAAACCCGGTTCTGATCGATAAATATCTAATGGGTAAAGAAGTGGAAGTCGATGCCATCAGCGATGGCGAAAGCTATCTGATTCCCGGAATCATGGAACATATCGAACGGGCTGGGGTTCATTCCGGCGATTCGATTTCTGTTTATCCGCCGCAAACCCTGGATCAGCGCACCAAGGATACCATCATCGACTACACCGGCCGGCTGGTCAAGGCGCTGGATATTGTCGGAATGGTCAACATTCAATATGTTATCTATGAAGATGAAGTCTACGTGATTGAGGTCAATCCCCGATCTTCGCGGACGGTGCCTTATATTTCCAAGGTCACCGATATTCCGATGGTCAACATTGCTACCAAGATGATGCTGGGCGACAAGCTGGCAGATCTCGGCTATGCGCCAGGTCTTTATCCGGAAGGCGACTATGTAGCGGTTAAGGTGCCGGTGTTCAGTTTCTCCAAGCTGCAGGACGTCGATACCCAGTTGGGACCAGAAATGAAATCCACCGGAGAAGTTTTAGGCGTGGCCAAAACCTTTGCCGATGCCCTGTACAAAGGCCTGGTCGCTTCCGGTCGTAGTATGGAACGCTCCGGCGGGGTCCTGCTCACCGTTAAGGATCGGGATAAAGAGGCGATTGTCGAAATCGGTCGCCAATTCCATGAAATGGGCTTTGTTATCTACGGCACCGTGGGAACGGCGCTGATTCTCAACGAGAACAATATCCCCACCAAGGTGGTTCGCCGACTGGCGGAAAGTAAACCGAATATCGGTGATCTGATCGAAAGCGGCAAGCTGAACTATGTTATTTCCACCTCCAGCAAGGGTCGGATGCCGCATCATGATGATGTCCGGATGCGACGAAAATGTGTGGAAACCTCGATCGCCCTGCTGACCTCACTGGATACTGCTCAGGCGCTGTTGGATTGTTTAAAATCCAACCGCACGATGGCCGAAATAGAACTGGTGGATATCAAAGATATCCGATAAATAGAGCTGTTTTTAACAAAAGAACTTATTCAATTGCGTTGAATAAGTTCTTTTTATTTGGTAGAATGGAAAGAACTTTAGAAAATAACAAAAAGAAAGGATGACAGATGATCACAAAGTCTAAAAAGATTAAAGCCAGTGTTGTTGCAGTTATCACTGTTATTCTTTTTTTTGCCTTGAGCTGGTATTATGTAGCCCTCATTAATCAGGCCTTGCGAGCGCAGACCTTTTTATATCTTTCGGAAGTTGGCAGTCGGGGTGCGGACTTGGTTGAAAGCAAGGTAATCAATGAGTTGGAAAATCTGGAAACCACTGCCCAACTGATTGAAGCCCATGGTGATTATGATCACAACACCATGCTGACCCTGATCAAACTGCAGGTTGCGGAGGGTAATTATAAACGCATGGGGATTGCCCTACCCAATGGTGATGTTATCACTACGGATGGTCTGGCCTACAACGTCGCCAATCGGCCTTATTTTCAGGAGGCCATTAAAGGCAAAGCAACCGTGTCAGACACCATCAACGATTACACCGATGACAAGCCGATCAATGTTTATGCGGTTCCCATTTTTCATGATAATCAAGTGGTTGCCCTGGTTCTGGCTTCAGTGACTACGGAGGATTTAAAAAAATATCTGGAAGTCGAGAGTTTTTCCAACCAGGGTTATTCCTATATTGTCAAAGCCAATGGGGATGCCGTAGTCACCTCAGCTCATGCCAACAGCCCGGGTTCGTTTGAGAATATCTTAGAACTGCTTAGTAAGGCCGATTTAAGAGAGGGTGACAATTTAAAAACGATTAACGAAAATATGGCGACTGGAAATAGCGGCAGTTATACCAGCTTTTATGCAGGCATGGAGCGTCATACCATTTATAAACCGCTGGCCATCAATGACTGGTACATGATGACGGTGGTACCGACCCAGGTGGTGAGTACGCAGACCAGTCAGATCAGCTGGTATTCCTTGATGCTGATCGCCGCCGCTCTGCTGGCCATGACCTTATTGTTTGTGATTATCCTGTTTTATCAGGATCGTTCAAAAAAAAGACTGGAACGGATTGCCTATATTGATGAAGTAACCAGCGGCAATAACTGGCAGAAATTCAAACTGGAAGCAAGTGAGATTCTGGAATCAAAAAATATCAGTCAATGTGCCCTGTTGACCTTTGATATTGACCGGTTCCGCTTTATTAATGAAGAGTACGGGCATGAAAAGGGCGATCAGGTTCTTAAGATGGTTGTGGGGATTCTGGAAAACCGGATGGGTAAACAGGAAACCTATGCCCGGGTATCCGGGGATCATTTTGCGATCCTCTGCGTCTGTGATGATCGGGACAAAATAACCCGGCGGATTAAAGAATTTATCCGGGTTTTGAATGAACAGCGGGAGGCCATCGGCATCAAGGAACGACTTTCCTGTCACTTCGGGATTTATATCATTGAAGATAAAAAAGGAAACCTCGAAAAAATCCGGGAAAAGGCCAATATGGCCCGAATTGCCGCCAAAACTGCGGATAACCAACGCTGGTTTTTCTATTCGGATGCCTTCCGTAAAAAAATCGGTGATGAAAAAGAAATTATGGACCAGATGGAAGATGCCCTGGAAAATAGTGAGTTCGAAATGTATCTCCAGCCCAAGTATAATCTTCATCGCAATGCCTATTGTGGCTGCGAGGCACTGGTGCGTTGGCGGCATCCCCATAAAGGCTTGATCTCTCCGGGGGAATTTATTCCCATTTTTGAACAAACCGGGTTCATTAAAAAGCTGGATATGTTTATGCTGGAAACGGCTTGTATAATTTTAAAAACCTGGGAAGAAAAAAAATACCCGGAACTGTCGGTTTCGGTAAACATCTCCCGAAAGAACCTTAAACAGACCGGGTTTATCGAAAGTGTTTTAAACATTACCAATAAATATCGGATTAATCGGGGCAATCTGGAAATAGAGCTCACCGAATCGAGTATTTTTGAAGATGTCGATCGGATGATTGAAATTGGTCAGGCCTTTCGTAAATATGGTTTTAAAATGTCAATGGACGATTTTGGATCAGGTTATTCATCCATCAATCTATTGGGAAATCTCCCGCTGGATGTCATTAAGATGGATCAGGGCTTTTTTAACAGCCGCCTCAATCGCGAACAGAATCATATTGTCGTGGAGTCCACCATTAATATGATCAAAAAACTGGGGATGACGGTGGTGGCGGAAGGCATCGAAACCGAAGCCGAGGTGGAAATGTTAAGGGCCTTAGGCTGCGATATCATTCAGGGTTACTATTTTGGCAAGCCGATGACGGTTGATGAATTCGAACAGCAGATTTTTAAAAACAAGTGATCTTTGGGGAAGAGGAAAATAATGGAAACTAAAAATATTCGCATCGGCGACATTCTCATCAACGCCGGGTTTATTAAAGAGGAACAGCTCCAGGAAGCGCTGGCCTACCAGAAGGTCGATAAAAGCAAACGGCTGGGGGCTATTCTGGTTGACTATGGTTATGTAACGGAAACCCAATTGCTGGAGGCCCTGTCCAAACGGTTGAATGTGCTGGTGCTGGATTTGGAAGATACCGTCATCGATTTGGAAGCGGCGGGGAAAATCCCCCAGAATATTGCCTTCAAATACACCCTGATTCCGATTGCTGAAGAAAACAATCATCTGGTGGTGGCGATGAATGATCCCCTGGATTTTTACGCCATCGAAGATTTGCGGCTGATTACCAATATGAGTATCGATGTGGTGTTGGCGCCCCGGGAAGTGATTCTGGAAACGATCCGGAAATCTTACACCGAAATCGAAGCCCGAAAGGCCGCCTCGGCCGCCAACAAGACCGTCATCGGCAGCAGCTTATCGTTTGTTGAGGATATTCTCACCAACGAGGGGGATGCTCCGATTGTCAATCTGGTCAATTCAGTCTTGTTGAAAGGCCATAATGCCGGGGCCAGTGATATTCATATTGAGCCCTTTGAAAAAGAAACCATTATCCGGCTCCGAGTCGATGGCCTGATTGTCGATTATCTGACCCTGGCCAATAATCTCCATCAGTCCCTGATCGCCCGGATTAAGATCCTGTCAAATCTGGATATTGCCGAACGGCGGGTACCCCAGGATGGTCATTTCCGAATCCGTATTGATGGCGTTGAAATGAATGTCCGAAGTTCCAGTATTCCCACCGTTTACGGCGAAAAAATGGTGATGCGTTTTTTAAGTATGAACGTGCCCCTGGATCACGCCGGTCAATTCGGGATGAATGATGAGGATTATAAAAAAATCCTCCAGATGCTCCAAAGTCCCCATGGCGTGGTTTATATTACCGGCCCCACCGGTAGTGGCAAAACCACCACCCTGTATATGATTCTGGAAATGCTCAGTCAGCGAAATGTTAATATCGCCACCATCGAAGACCCGGTGGAACGGAATTTGCCCAAAATCAACCAGACCCAGGTGAATATTCTGGCCGGACTGACCTTTGATGTGGGACTCCGTTCGATCCTGCGGCAGGATCCGGATATTATCATGGTTGGTGAAACCCGGGACTCAGAAACTGCCTCGATTGCCGTTCGTTCGGCCATCACCGGCCATCTGGTGCTGTCCACCCTGCATACCAATGATGCTGTTTCAGCAGTGGTCCGGCTCCAGGATATGGGCGTCGAACCCTATATGGTGGCCAACTCCCTGACCGGGGTGGTGGCCCAGCGACTGGTTAAAAAAATCTGTCCCAATTGCCGGGAAGCCTATGCGGCATCTGAAATTGAGAAAGAGCTGCTGGGGGAACCCCGGCTGACGACCCTGTATCGGGGCCGTGGCTGTCATATCTGCAATAATACCGGTTACAAAGGCCGAACCGCCATCCATGAAATTCTGGCCATCGACAAAACCATCCGAACCCTGATTTCCCGCAAGGAACCGATCGAGGACATTTACAGCTATGTGGAAGAAACCGGTAAGCTGATTCCACTGCGAAAAAGCGTTTCCAATCTGACCATCCAGGGGATCACCTCGATGGAAGAATTTCTTAAATTATCATATTATGTGGAATAGGGAGAAGGATTATGACAAGTTTTTTAGATCTGGTCAACTACGGCCGCCGCAACGATTGTTCGGATATTCATTTATCCCGGGAGCTGCCGCCGGTTTTTCGCAAAAACGGCAAGCTTTATCAAAGTGATTTTGAACACAATCCGCAGATTATTGAAAACCTGATTTTCAGCTTGCTGACCCCCGATGAACAGAAATTGCTGGTGTCCGGCACCGATCTGGATTTTTGCCATGTTACCCCAGAAGGCCTGCGGCAGCGGGTCAACGTCTATAAACAGCAGGGCAGCTATGCCGCCGCGATCCGGCTACTTAATGATACCATCCCCAGCTTTGAAGATCTGAAACTGCCACCGATTATCCGCAAGCTGGCGTCGGAGCCCCGGGGCCTGATTCTGATCACCGGCCCCACCGGCAGCGGGAAATCCACCACTCTGGCCTCGATGATTGACTACATCAACACCAATCGGGCGGTCCATATTTTAACCATTGAAGACCCGGTGGAGTACAAGCACGAACACAAGCACAGCATTGTCCATCAGCGCGAAATCGGGGTCGACGCCAGCTCCTTTGCCTCAGCCCTGCGGTCTTCATTGCGGGAGGATCCGGACGTCATTCTGGTCGGCGAAATGCGGGACTACGAAACCGTTTCCGCCGCCGTCACCGCCGCTGAAACCGGCCATCTGGTCTTATCCACCCTTCATACCATCGGCGCGGCCAATACGATTGACCGAATCATTGACGTCTTTCCGCCCCACAGCCAGCAGCAGATCCGCACCCAGCTGTCCAGCATTTTAAAAGGGGTCGTCACCCAGCAGCTGGTGCCGCTAGCCAGCGGCGGTGGCCGGATGGCCGCCCTGGAGGTACTGATCGGCACCGATGCGGTGCTGAATCTGATCCGCGAAAACAAAACCCACCAACTGGCCTCAGTGATGCAAACCGGTGGCCGCGATGGCATGAAAACTCTGAATGCTGATCTGGCGATGCTGGTCCGGGACCAGAAAATCACCTACGAGGTCGGCCTCGAATGGGCGAGTGATAAGCAGGAGTTTAATCAGTATTTTGGGCGATAGTTTAAAGACGAAAAAGACTAAAGTGAAAACCAAAACTGCCGATATTAATGTTGACCACAAAGTCTTGTCAACAAAATGTAAAGGAAATCATTGTAAAATGTAAATATTTACTTGACTTTTTAGATCGCTTCACCTAAGATAATATAGAAATGTGAAAATTAAAGGCAAAGCAGGGGAAACCCTGTGACGCAAAACTACAGGGTCTACATCAGCGGATTGGGTTAGCAATTCCAGCCCGATAAGACAGCCAGTTGCCACACGAAACAGTGTGGCTTTTTTTGACCCCAAAAGTTGTGAAAACAAAATTATTAAGATGAAATAATGGCTGCTATGAGAAAATAGAACCGTCTTAATAATAAATTTAATTTATAAATCATCTTCAGGCGCGGATGATCATATAGAGCTTAAAAATAAAAACAATAAGGAGCGAAAAATGGAATTAATTAACAGGATACGGAAAAGCAGAAAAGGGTTTACCCTGGTAGAAATTATTGTGGTGTTGGTTATCTTGGCGATACTGGCGGCGTTTACGATACCGGCGATGTTAGGGTTTGTGAATGATGCTAGAGGAAAAGCTTATGTTGCTGAAGCTAGAACTGTTTATGTTGCCGCACAATCGGCTGCTACTGAATTTAATGCAACATTTAAATTGACTGACGCTGAGTTATCTTCAGATTTAAGTTCGCCAAAAGTTGGAGTTCAAACAACAGCAGGTACTACAGGACATACTAAAGCAAGCTATCAAATGTACAAATATTTGAGTGAAAAAGAAGGCGGAGATTTTACAATTAGTACAGCGGCAGTACCAACAACAGTTCCAAAAACAGGATCGCCAAGTTCAGAAGCAGCATGGACAGTACTTGTTCAAGAGGATTTGGCAACGGTCGCTAATTTATCAACTGGAAAAGTTTTGAAAGTGGAGTATGTTAGAGATGGCTACAAAGTAACTATTGAGAGTGGAAATGCCACAGTCGAAAAATTGCCTAAAGCTACTACATAAAATACCTAACTGTACCCTATGCGCCATAGGGTTCTTCTCCCCCTCCCAGGCGCAAACCCGTCACTGGGTTTGCGGGGATGGGGAGATTTTTTATTTCAGGGGTTCGTTGCGTTCAGAAACTTTGTTGCGGTAGCTATTTCAACCATGTCACAAACCAGCATCGCAGTTTTCCCAAACAACAAATCTTAACATCCAACTTTTTACACCGATTTAAGCTAATCCTTTTAATTAAGTGATAGAATAATTTTGTTTTATTTCAGCACGCATTTTTATCAATTACAAAGCCAAACATCTTCCCAAACCCCTGGAGGTTACCCTTGAACCCAATCAGCCAATACCAGTTTCCTCCCGAAAACAACGAACCGGCCACCTTTGATCGCGGTTTTTCTTTAGCCGTTATTATTATTCTGGCCATTGTAATAATTATCATCGGCGGCCTGGTGGCCAGCTTTTGGAAAACCACCGATGCCGCCAATGCCAAACTGGTTTATCTGGCCGCTCAGGCCAAAGCCCTTGAATTTGCGGCCGCCGATTACCGGGTGCCGGTTCAGGCTGATCTGCTTGAGCTGATCGGAACAGAAGCAAATCAGGATGCCATCATCACCGTCGTCGACGAAAACCGCGATGCCACCATTGATTATATTGTCTATCAGCGTAATGGTTTGGTGACCAGCTATGCTCCGGGAGCGATGACAGTCACCAGCGATAAGCGATAAAAGTTAAAACAAAAATAAAACAACACTGATAATCGTTTTGGGAAAGGTAACCTTTTATATGGTCGAACTGATTCAATTTATCCTCTACCTTTATGTTTTTGTTGTGGGCATCGTCATCGGCAGTTTTCTCAACGTGATCATCTACCGGGTGCCCCAGGGAATTTCTTTTACTAAAGGCCGTTCCTTCTGTCCTCATTGCCAGGCCCCGATCAAAGGCTATCACAATATTCCGGTGTTCAGTTATTTCTGGCTGCGGGGGAAATGCGCCGACTGCGGCAAGCCCATCGCCATCCGCTATCCGTTGGTTGAATTGTTTACCGGGCTGATCGCGATCTTAATTTTTGCGGTGTATGGCTTTTCGTTTCAGTGGCTGGTGGTCTTCTCAGCCGGCACCATTTTAATCTGCATCACGATGATCGATTTTGACACTATGATCATTCCCAACGGTTTGGTTATTGCCCTGATGGCACCGGCCTTGCTCAGCTTTTTCTTATTCCCCGAGGTCGGGATCCTGTCCCGGGTGATTGGCATTTTTGTCATCAGTCTGCCGATGTTGATCCTAACGCTGTTTATCCCTGAGGCCTTTGGTGGCGGCGATATCAAGCTGATAGCGGTAGCCGGGTTTATGCTGGGCTGGGGCAATGCCCTGTTGGCTGCCTTTATTGGCCTGCTGCTCGGCGGAGCGGTGGCAGTTTACCTGCTGGTACAAAAAACAAAGGATAAACACATGGCTTTCGGCCCCTATTTATGTATCGGAATCATGACAGCATTATTGTTTGGTGATATAATAATACAGTGGTATTTTAATCTGTTTGGGTTATAATACCGTTAAGTTAAAGTCAATTATGGAGGCCATATGCCGGTTTATAAATATACAGCTAAAAATTTACAGTCGCAAATGATAAAGGGCACCATGGAGGCGGCATCAGCGGACACAGTCCGACGAACCCTGCGGCAAAATAATGAATTCGCTCTGCAAATCCACGAGGTTCAGGAGCATCATAGGGCCTATAAGCTGAAACCGATGGAGCTATCCGATTTCTCCCGGCAGATTGCCAGTATGCTGTCCTCGGGCATCACGATGATCCGGGCCATTAAAATCATGGAAGAACGGGATGTTAAACCGGCGATCAAAAAGGTTTATGGTATTCTCTATCAGGAAATCCAGCGCGGTAACACCTTGTCCTATGCCATGGAATCAACCGGTGGCTCCTTTCCCGAGCTGTTGATTAATATGTATAAATCCGGTGAGGCCAGCGGTCAGATGGAGGGTACGGCCCGAAAAATGGCCGATCACTACGAAAAGGAGCACAAGCTTCGCGGTAAAATAAAAAGTGCGATGACCTATCCGGTGATCCTGTTTTTTATCACTATTGCTGTGGTGGTGTTGATTTTCACCCTGATCCTGCCGCAGTTTTTTACCCTGTTTGAAGGGATCGAACTGCCGGCGATTACTCAGTTTATGATCAATATCAGTAATTCGATGACCACCTACTGGTATATCTATATTATTGGATCACTGATTTTGGTCGTTTTGGGGGGCTTTCTGATTGCAATCCCCAGTGTTAAAAAGGGGCTGGATCATTTCAAACTGAAAATACCAAAAATTGGCAAGCTGATGAAGATTATTTATACGGCCCGTTTTGCCAGAACCTTAAGCTCGCTTTATTCCAGCGGTCTGGCGATGATCAACGCTTTGACGATCAGTGGTTCTACCATCGGCAATACCTATCTACAGTCCCAGTTTCCCCATGCCATTGACCAGGTGCGCAACGGCGAACCCCTTTCAGCTTCGATCCAAACTATTCAGGGATTTGATGCCAAGCTGGTATCAACCATTTATATTGGTGAAGAATCCGGGAATCTCGATAGTATGCTGGAATCAGTGGCGGATTCCTTTGACTACGAAGCCGAAATGGCGACTACCCGACTGGTCACTTTTATTGAACCGATTATGATTATTATTATGGCGACGATTGTCGGTGGCATCATGTTATCGGTAATGCTCCCCATTATGACCTTGTACCAAAATATCGGATAGGAAGGCTTTATATGCAGACACTCGTCTATTTTTCAAATGATGGCATTCAGGTCCTTCAGGGGATCATTAAGAAAGGTCATCTTAATATATCAAATTTTAAAACCCTGCCGGTGGAAACCGGGGCACTGATCAACGGGGTTATTACCAACGAAGAGGTGGTAAAAGAAGCCGTTGCCGGGGCATTGAAAGAAAACCCCAAGCTTTTTAAAAACATGAAACTGGTCATCGACAGCAGTTTGATTGCCACCAAAACCATCGAGGTTCCCAAGCTGAAACCCAGGGAGCTGGCAGCTCTGGCCGCGGTGGAATTTGAAGATAATGCCGGAAACTATGATGAGCTGGTGGTGGATTATGCCAATATGCCCGGGTTTATGGGCCATAATATTTTTTGCTGCGGAGTGGAAAAACGGGTTTTAGAGTCTTATATCACACTTTTTGCCAGCCTGAAAATTCAGATTCAAAGCATCGATGTGGGACTCAACACGCTAATTCAATACGTTTCAGCAACCCGGGATTTCAAAGGCATGACCTTTGCCCTGAATATTGTGGATGGGAAAAATCTGGTCTCGCTATTATTTGAAAACGGTATTTATATTTTCTCAACCCGCTCGCGTTTGTTATCAGAAAGAGGCACAGCTGCCCTGGCCGATGAACTTTCGGGAAAACTGTCGTCGCTGATTCAGTTCAGTAAGTCCCAAAAATCGGAACACTCGCTTAACATGAGTCTTTACGCTGGCCTGGATGAGTTTGAGCTGGAAGCCTTGAAAGCTCTGAACTTTGACCCTGAGCTCAATCTGTTTATGATGCCCCAGACCCCGAATGTAAAAAATGGTTTTGTCATGGACGAAGCTTTTGACTTTGGGAATTTTATTTATCCCATTGCTGGCTTTTTTGCTGGAACGAAGCCGATCAACCTTTTTGATGCGTTCAGAAGAAGTAAGGCCGTTAAAAAAGATCTGCCTTTTGAATATAAGGCGTTGATTATACCCGGGGCGATGATCCTGGTTTGTCTGATTATTTTTGGCATTTTCTTTGGTCTGAAATACAGTGCTCAAAAACGTCTTGAAGAGATGAATGCCTATATCGGCGATACCAATAATCAGGCCGAATATATGCAAGCCAAGGAATTGACGGAGGAGGTCAGCGCCATCCAAACGGAAATATCAAATATTGAGACCATTAATATGGCGATTAATAGTAATCCCGATCTGGTGTCGGTGATGTTGAATGCCATCGCTACCCAGGGAAATGGGGCGATTGCATTAAATTCTCTGGAATATGATGGCATAGATGGGGCTATTCACATTGTGGCAACCGCAAACAATGAAAAAGAGGCCGCCCGCTACATTGAACGCTTAAAAACCACCGGGTATTTTACCCAGGTAGACTATACCGGCTATTCCCAGGTAACGGCAACCCAAACAACTACCTCAACCAGTACCTCATCCACCGGGACAACCGGAACCAGCACCAGTACGTCAACCACCACACTGGGTTACAGTTTTGCGGCTGATGCTTACCTGAAAGCAGGTGCCAGCCAATGAAAAAATTGACTACGCGGGAGAAATTATTAATTTATATTTTAGGGTGCTTTGTGATTGGTTTTTTCGGCATCTATTTTGTGATCTTACCAAGCTACAGCAGCTTTCAGGTGGTTAATGATCAGGCCGCGGAGGCGCAGTTCACCCAGGAATCCATGGTAATGGCGATTGACGCCATCCCGTCCACCATGGAAGCCAGGGATGAGGCGACGGTGACATTGGCTAGTATGAAAGCCATTTTCCCCCAGAAGCTGCCTAATGAAGGGTTGGATATGCTGTTGACCCAGTTGTGTCTGGATTACAGTTTAGCCCCAAAGGTATTATCAGTAGCCAGTAATGGCATCGGCAGCGTGCTGACCTTTATTCCCTACACATCAGATGAACCGACCTCGGCGGACGTGGGGACAGAAAATATCACGACCGATACAACCACAACAACAGCGGAAACCACAACGACTACCAATAATAATGACATCACCGACACGACCGCTACAGAGACGACTGATACGGAAGAAACCACAGACACGACAATACCTGACTCTGTAACGAGTGCCGAAGGCGCCAACACCTTGATCGGGGTGGTAAATATGGAACTCACCGGCACCCAGGCGAACTTTTACCGCCTGCTAGATGCCGTGGCGGCAAGACCGGATATGATTATTACCGCCTTTAAGATTACCCCAGAAACCGCTACAACAGGTTCAACCAGTACGTCCAGTTCATCCAACTCATCCAGCTCCAGCACCGGCGGAATCACAAAACTTGACGGGGGTAAGGTGGCGATTAATGTGACCTTTGAGGTTTATATGATGGAGAAATAAAGCAATTGCGAGAAGATTCACTTTAGGTTAAACTGACATTGATTAAAGTAGGTAAAAGCAAAACATAATCGGACTCTATTAGGAATATACGGGATTAAGTGGAGGATTACCATGAATATTAGAATAAAAGAAATATCGAAAAATAATAAAGGCAGTTCGCTGGCATTTGTTCTAATTATTGGTGTGATTATTATGATTATGGTGCTTTCCCTTATGGCTGTGGCAAACAGTGATTTTATCTTTACCCAAAAAACTGTAGAGAGTCGACAGGCGTATATGGATGCCAAGTCTGTGATCGAGTTTGGAAAGATTTTTATAAATAATGATATGTCAGAATTAAATAGTTATCAATTGGAAAAAATTGATAAACTAAATCAAAAAAATGCACTTGATCCTGCAAATCCAGCTGATCAGTCATTGATTGTATCGTTGCAAAGTCGTATCTCAGAGTTGGAAAATCTCATTAGTGAAAAAGAAAACGAATATCCCAAGAAGATCTTTGGAACTAAAAATAGTGTTACAGAAAATGCTGATTTGGAGTCGTTTGTTGTAAAAACCAACAGTGATACTTCAGTAGAGACTGTCAAAGTAATGCTAGGAAAGTGTGATCTAACAGCGAGTGGTGAAGGTGCTTCTCGAGTGTATACATTTAATATCGATGTTCAAGGTCTTCGCCGGGAGCTTAATTATAAAGTTGATATTCCAATTCAAGCTGATTCGGGAATTGGAGGCGGTTCAGGGCCGCCAATTGAGGACCCCGGAGCTAAGAATACAAATATTCATACTACCGGGAATAAGGTGAAGATCAATATTCAGGGTGAAGGAAATGAAAAAGAGGACTCCGGTGGGTTGCTCAGTGTTGAGCGATTCGATTTGAGCCTGGATATCGGCAGGGATAAAGATAATAACAGCAAATTTCAATGGGAGAATGGAAAAACACTTGATTTAAAAGCAAAGAATATTTACGTTACAGCGCCAATGCCAACAACTGGGGTATGGCAGGCAGAATTTAATCTAGGTGACAGGAATAAAACAGAAACAATTTGGTTTAAACAAAATTATGTCCAGAATAACGGCTCAGGAAAGACGAACACATTTAAAGCGAAAACAATTATTTTCGATAAGAATCTGACGATAAATGATAACACGAACTTAAATATCGAATGTGATACACTTTGGGTTAAAGGTGACATTTTAATTAATGCTTTAGGAGGAACGAATTCAACGCTTAATATTAGTGCCAATAATATTATTGTTGGTGATTACACAGATAATGTAAAAGGCGATATCAAAATAGGGGATCGTTCTAAAATAAACTGGACTTGTAGCGGGAATATCTGGGTGCGGGGAAACATTGATTTTTTGACAAATTCAGCAGACCCCGTTAATAAATTAATAGCGAAAAATATTTCTATTGGTAGAACAACAAAGCCCAGTGCAGTAACGGTTAAAAATGCGACAAGAATTATTTGGGATTGTGAAAACTTCTGGTTGCATGGTGATATGACGACTATCACATCGGGTTCTTACCAGGAATTTAAGAATATTGTTTATTTTTATTCTGGAAAGATTAATTTATCCAACAATTGTCAAATATCAATAACAGGGAGACAAAACTCAAAAAATCAGGTTTTTGTGGAAGGCATCATTCCGCTAGAATCGATTGCTTATAATGTTAAAATTAAAAACTTTGAACTCTTTCAGAGTAATGGTGATTTTGGCTTAAAACAAAATTCAATATTAGAATTAGACGCTCAGAATGTTGTTATAAAAGGTAACTTGACAGTTAATAGGACCGGAACCTTGAATATCAACACCCAATATCTTGATGTTGCTGGTAAGACTTACGCAGATAATTCATCGATGAATATTAGTGGCAATGGAACACTGAAAGCCAGATTTAATGGCTATGAACAGTATAATTCAACAGTTAATATGACCGGTGCCGAAAAAATTATTTTAGGTAGTCCGGTGATTTTAAAATATGATAATCCGCCAACTTTGACGCTCAATGTGAAGTCAGATAGCATTTATTTATCTAATAGCGGAGGAGATATTAAAAAGAAAACTCAATTAAAATACTCGGGAAAAACCGATGGAACTGGTACGGATTTTTATTTCTATCCCGATCAGTTAATATTTAAAGACTGGGAGACCGATCGTACAATCAAGCCGGGGAAATATCAAGCCGTTACAGGTAATAAATTGGAAGATCTTCCACTTGAACCATTAACATATAATAATTCACCAGAATGGCTCCCCTTGGCGGTAACATTATTAAATCCAACAGAACCAAGTGTTTCCATTGCGTGGTCTTCAGATGATCCAGATGACCCGGTTGACCCTGATGATCCATCAGGGAAAAATAAACAGGGAACTGAGAAATATTATTAAAGGGGAGGCATCATGAATAAGATTTTAAAAAACAATGATGGAATTACCCTGATCGAAACAGTTGTGTCAACTGCGATTATTATGATAATTCTAGTTTCAATTGTTGGTGCTTTGCTGTATGGACAAAAAATGATTGTCTTTACAGACAGTAAAAACAATGCGGCGGCAATCGGGCAAGATCAGGTTGATAAAATGATTGCAGCGTTCGAAGCGGGAGAAACGCCCGGAAGTTATCCAGATTCAATCGAAGGACATGATGTCGATATCACTGTAAATAGTAACACAATAGCTGAAAAGATAGTTTATGATATCAGTATACGGGTGTATTATAATAATGGTGAGTCTTATGTTGATCTTGCTGCACTAGCTAAATTTTATAATAATAAGAATAAAGATAAACCGTTCTCAGATGGCGGTGATTTTGTATGAAAAATCAGTTCAAATCCCGTGGTGAAAATGGTTTTACCCTGGTGGAATTACTTGTGTCATTGCTTATCTCGGGAATATTGATATTTACGGTGATGTCGGTTTTTCTGATGTCTCAAAAGCTTTATATTCAAGGCGAGGGAATTTCGTATAAGCAAAAGAGCATCACAAATGTGGAGACTGAATTACAAAATTCACTAGCTAAAGCAATAGAAATCAGTGTATCTCAAACATCAGGTGGTGATTATAGTATCGGTTTCAATGAAACAGGTGGATGTAACGTTGATCCTGGGGGATACGTTTCAGATCAAGTCAAAGATATTCAATTGGTAATAGTTGGTGACACAATGTCTTATAAATTGATTCCTAAAAATAGTTCAATGTCAATTTTGAGTGGCGGGATAGTTTTAAATAATTTTAATAATCCGGGCTTTAAACATGATAAATTTGTGAATGGCAATTTAAATCAAGAGTTGCCGAGATATCTTGTTGTTACATTTGCGATCCCTTAATATTTTAGAAGTCTGACTTGAATCAAATAGTGATTTGGTAGAAAATACCTAAAATGATTGAAAACCTGGTTTTAAAAGGAGGTAAATGGTGAAAAAGGGTTTTACCCCGGCCGAACCGGAAGAGTCGTTTTTTAAGACTCGGAAAGTATGTTTTCTCCAGAGTAGCCTTGACCAATTAAATCTGCAAGTATTCTTCCGAGAAGGCTAGTTCATCTTTTTTAACATGAGTAATAATCAGCATGCCGTTAGAGTAACGACAGACAGCTCACGTACATCGGCATCAAATTTAATAGCATTTTAAAGGAGTATCAATTATAATGATGACAAAGAATGTGACTGTCTGAAAATAATTGTAGGAGGCAATAATGAAAAAAGTAGAAATATATGAACCGGCCGGTTGCGCTGGTGGAGTCTGCGATCCGATGATCGAGGCTGATTTAATCCGGATTGAACGAATGGTACAGGATTTAAGAGAACGGGGCGTTTCGGTGACCCGGTATAACGTGATGGACGATATGCCAGCCTTTATGGATAGTTTTGTGGTAAAAGAAGCCATTGCCACCAAAGGCATCGATTGTCTGCCGCTGACTATTGTGGATGGAAAGATCGAGATGATGGAAAAGTATCCGAGTGATTTTGCCTTGGCCAAATGGGCAGGACTGCCCTGGGGCGATCTGGAGATCTATGCGGAACGGGAAAAACGGGATAAAACGGTTTTATTTGGTTTTAGTGACGACGTTAAAGATAACGACTGTGATGACGATGATTGTACCGGTGATTGCAATAGCTGCGGCTAATCAGGTAAAATTATTCGTAAAAAAATATGAAATGCGAGAGCATTTCTTTTTTTTGCCAGAAATTACCACAAGAATTTATTATCGCAATTGTATAATTATTAACAAGGAGAATATTAGCAAAGGATTTCACGAAAAAGAGTGTAAAATACCGGGAAAAACCGGGAACCGCATACAAATATTTATATTGAAAAAGTTTGTATTTTACTCTAATAAAGTGGTAGAATAATATGCAATGTGAAAAGAAGGAGAATTTAGTATGCAATTTGACCGAAAGCTTCAACTAGCAACGGATTTATATCAATTTACCATGGGAAATGTATACGTCCAAGATGGTAAGGAAAATGAAGAAGCTGTGTTTGATGTTTTTATTAGAAATAACCCTTTTGAGGGAGGCTACACCGTTGTTGCCGGGTTAGAGCAGGTTATTGAATATGTCAATGGCATCCGCTTTACCAAGGAAGATACGGCCTTACTGAAAAAGAATCATCCTGAATTTTCACCTGCTTTTTTAGCTTATCTGGAGAACTTCAAATTCGAAGGGGAAATTTTTGCCATTCCGGAAGGAAGCATTATTTTTCCGATGGAACCGATTATTCGAGTCAAAGCACCACTGATTCAAGCCCAGATAGTGGAAACCACCATTCTGAGTATTGTTAATCATCAGACGCTGATCGCCACCAAGGCATCCCGGATCATTGAAGAAGCCCGTGGGGATGTGGTCATGGAGTTTGGTTTGCGCCGCGCTCACGGCACAGAAGCCGGATTTTATGGCGCCCGGGCCGCGGTTATCGGCGGTTGTGCCGGAACCAGTGTGGTGGAAACCGAAGCAATGCTGGATCGGCCGGCCATGGGAACCATGAGTCATAGTTTTATTCTCAGTTATGATACCGAGTTGGAAGCTTTTGAAAAATATGTAAAATACAATCCGGATAATGCCACCCTTTTAGTGGATACCTATAACACCCTGGAAAAGGGTGTCCCCAACGCCATTAAGGTTTTTAAAAAAGCCCTGGCCGAAGGTGCGATTACCGGTCGCTATGGGATTCGGATCGATTCGGGAGATCTGGCTTATTTTAGTATTGAGGCCAGAAAAATGCTGGATGAGGCGGGTTTGCAGGAAGCCGGGATTGTAGCATCCTCGGATCTCGATGAACATCTGATTAAGGATTTAAAGAGTCAGGGGGCTAAAATCAATTCCTGGGGGGTTGGGACCAAGCTGATCACGGCCTATGATTGCCCAGCTTTGGGTGGGGTTTATAAACTGTCGGTGATCTCCGGCAAATCGAAGCTGAAGGTATCTAACGACCCGGAAAAGATCACCAACCCCGGATACAAGAAAATCTTTCGCATCTATGGCAAAAGCAACGGGATGGCTCTGGCGGATTTAATTACGCTGGAAGAAGAAATGATTAATGAAACCGAACCACTGACCATTTTTCATCCAGTTCATACCTGGAAAAAACGGATCATTACTGATTATTATATCCGTGAACTGCTGGTGCCGATTTTTATTGATGGGAAATGCGTTTATCAAGCACCGACCATCTCAGAAATTCAGCAACACTTAAGAGACGAAAAAGACAGCTTATGGCCAGCGTTTAAGCGAATGGTCAATCCCCATGTTTATCATGTCGATTTATCTGAAAACTTGTGGGCTTTGAAACAACAGTTATTAAGTGAGGCTGAATGAAGATATAGTGGGTTATAACTGATTAAGAAAAATGGAAACAAAAATGAAGACAAAAATAGTTAATATAGAAGTTCTTGATGAGGTAGCGTTAAGTGACTTAGAAGCCGCTGCCAGTCTGATTAGAGCCGGGGGAACAGTTGTGTTTCCCACCGAAACGGTTTATGGTCTGGGAGCCGATGCGATGAATCCCCAGGCGATTAAAAAGATATTTGCGGCCAAGGGCAGACCGGATGATAATCCGTTGATTGTCCACATCGCCGGTTTGGATGAGGTGAAGCCATTGGTTGCCAATATTCCAGCAAAGGCTGAGATACTAATGAAAGTATTTTGGCCAGGACCTTTGACAATTATTATGGAAAAAGCGGTCACCATTCCAGCTGAGGTAACCGGTGGGTTGAATACGGTGGGGGTTCGCTTTCCGGATCATCCCATTGCCCAGGCGTTTATCAAAATGGCGGGATGCCCAATTGCCGCACCCAGTGCCAATCGATCAGGCCGGCCCAGTCCCACCCAGGGAAAACATGTCCTTGAGGATCTGGATGGGCGGGTCGACGGGATGATTTTATCGTCAGACGCCGAACTGGGTCTGGAATCGACAGTGATTGATATGACGGTCGAACCACCGGTGGTGCTGAGGCCGGGAGATATCACCCTGGCCGAACTGCGGGAGGTTTTGGGTGACGTGGAGGTCTCCTCTAATGTGACCCAGAACGTGGTGCCTGAGAAGGTTTCGTCTCCCGGGATGAAATACACCCATTATTCACCCAAGGGTGAACTGGTCGTGGTTAAGGGCGCGCCGGAAGAGATCCGCGAAAAAATCACCAGAGCCCTGTCTCATCACAAAGGTAAACCAATGACAATTGGGGTATTGGCAAGTGATGAAACGATGGACTTTTATCGAGAAGGTTTTATCCTTTCACTGGGCAGTCGGAATGATCCCAAGGAAATGTCAAAAAATCTCTTTTCCCGGCTCCGGACCTTTGATGAACTTGGGGTTGAAAGAATATACGCGGAAGATATTCCACTGAATAATGAAACCTTGGCCTTAATCAACCGGCTCTATAAAGCCGCCGGTTATGCCTTTATATAAATAGGAAGGAAAATAAAAAATGAAAATTGCAATTGGTTCAGATCATGGCGGACTGGCTTTAAAAGAAGTCATTAAACCGTTTTTAATAGAACAAGGTCACGAGGTCGTTGACTTCGGAACCGCTACAACTGATTCCTGCGACTATCCCATTTATGGGCAACGGGTTGGGGAAGCAGTCAGCTTTGGAGACTGTGACCGGGGGATCGCGATTTGCGGAACTGGGTTGGGGATTTCGATGGCGGTTAACAAGGTTCCGGGTATCCGGGGGGCTTTGTGCACCAATGAGTTTATGGCTGAAATGTCAAGAGAGCACAATGATGCGAATGTTCTGGTGTTGGGCGCCCGAGTGTTAGGCGAGGGTTTGGCGATGCGGATTGTCAAAATCTGGCTGGAAACTGAGTTTGGCGGAGACCGCCACCAACGGCGTATTGATGGGATTACGGCCATCGAAAAAAAATATTCAAAATAGCAAAAAAAACAGAATTGCTGTATATACAAGTCTATAGAATTGTGATACTATATGTAAAAGATTTCACGAGAAAAGATAAATATTAGTTTTTTCGTTTAGGTTGTAGAATAATTAACAAATTGAATGACAAAAAAGTATCGATTTACAACAAAAAATTATTTGAAAAATGGAGTATTGGATGAAAAGCGAAAAGGAGAAGCCTTATAAGTACCTGGCAATGATCTCGCAGATTGGGATTTCGGTGCTCGTACCGGTAGGGATTATGATTTTCATTGGCAAAGTTCTGGACTTCTATTTTCATACCGGCAACATGGTGGTGATTATTTTGGCTGTGCTGGGGGTTATGGCTGGTTTGCGAAATATGTATGTAATTCCCCTGCGGCTGAATGAACAGGCCCAGAAAATAAACGAAACAAATAAAACTGATGAAGATCGGGCGGCTGAAAAAAAACGTGCGCAAGAATATCGAGATCAGATAAAAAAGGAAGATGAGGATCATGAAAACGATACAGATTTTTGACAAGTTATCTTTGGAAACAAAAATAATCATTTATGGCGGGTTGGTCAGCCTGGGTTTGATGCTGTTCAGTTTCTTAGCAGAAGATCCACTGGCGTTTGCGCTGGGCGTTCTCTTTGGTGGCGCTTACAGCATTCTCAATTTCAGATTAATGCAATTAACCTTTGACAAAGCAATGAAAATGCCATCGGCGAGGGCTCAAAAATATGTTCAGACCAGATATTTTTTGAGATACTTAATAACCGGTGTTGTTATATATGTGGCAATTATTAATCCCTGGGTAAACATCATTGGTGTTTTGCTTGGGTTGGTTGCTGTAAAAATTTCAGTTTTAATCAATACAACAGTATCAAAAAAAAACGTCTTGATAAATGAGGCGTAAAAATCCAAAAACACAATAGGCGCTTTAAAAATTTAAAACGCCTGGACAATGAGGTGAAAAAACAATGGAAGGCCCAAAAATTTACGGGTATCTCTTCGGAATGCCAATCACACAAACTCTTGTGAACACCTGGATCATCATGGTGATGATTCTGGTTGTGTGTGCTATTTTGACAAAAAATATGCAAAAGCGTCCAGGAAAAGCCCAAGTCATTGCTGAAACCATTGTCACGGTTATGGATGGTTTAGTCGGACAAACGATGGGAAAAGATAAGATGAAGTTTGCTCCTTGGATGCTTGCTCTGATTATGTTTCTTGCGTTTGCAAACACTGCTGGAATCTATGGTCTGAGATCTCCAACAGCCGATCTAAACTGTACAGTTGGCCTGGCTTTGATGACATTCTTTATGACCCAGTTCTTTGGTTTAAAATCAAAGGGATTGGGAGGCTACCTCAAGGGTTTCCTTGAGCCAATGCCGTTCTTGCTGCCAATTAATATAATTGGAGAATTCGCCAATCCGGTTTCCCTGTCTTTCCGTCTTTTCGGAAACCTGCTGGGAGGCGGTATCATTATGGCACTACTGTATTCGGCGTTAGCAGGATTGTATTTCTTTCCGATTGTAATTCCTGTTCCGTTCCATTTCTACTTTGATATCTTCTCAGGATTATTGCAAAGCTTTATCTTTACAATGCTATCCATGGTGTTTATTTCTGGGGCTATGGATTAATGAGGGAGAAAGGGAGGAAACGGTATGATTGGTGATGCGAATATTGTAGATTTTTTATTGCAGTTTCTCGGTCAGTTTGATGGCATTGATGTGATTAAAGCATTTTCAGCCATTGGTGCAGGGACTGCCATGATCGCTGGGGTAGGACCTGGTATCGGTCAGGGATTTGCCGCCGGTAAAGGCGCAGAAGCAGTGGGAATTCGGCCCGATTCCCAAAGTGATATTATTCGAACAATGCTACTGGGTGCAGCAGTTGCTGAAACCACTGGTATTTATGGGCTCATCGTCGCATTGATTCTACTCTTTGCGAATCCCTTTATGGGTTAATCGTCGTATTGATTTTAATCACTACGAATCCCTTTTAGTGGGAAGGAAATTTTTAGGAGGAACGTTTAATTATGGAAGGTTTAGATTTTATTAAAGCGTGTTCAGCCATTGGTGCTGGTATTGCGATGATCGCTGGGGTAGGACCTGGTATTGGTCAGGGTTTTGCCGCCGGTAAAGGGGCAGAAGCCGTAGGTCGTCAACCGGAAGCACAAAGTGACATCGTCAGAACCATGCTTCTTGGTGCAGCGGTTGCTGAAACCACTGGTATTTATGGGTTGATTGTTGCATTGATCTTATTATTTGCAAACCCATTTCTTGGTTAATTAAAAATTAATTATAAATTTCGGTTGAAATTAGGAGGAAGATACACAAATGGAAGGTTTAGATTTTATTAAAGCATGCTCAGCTATTGGTGCCGGTATTGCTATGATCGCTGGGGTAGGACCTGGTATTGGTCAGGGTTTTGCAGCTGGTAAAGGTGCGGAAGCGGTTGGACGTCAGCCAGAAGCACAAAGTGACATCGTCAGAACCATGCTTTTAGGTGCAGCGGTTGCTGAAACCACTGGTATCTACGGTTTGATTGTTGCACTGATTTTACTCTTTGCTAATCCTTTTCTCGGTTAATAGGTGATTTTGTAATGAAATACGTTTATGCTTATGAATTAGAAAGGGGGCTATAACATTGATATTTGAATATGCAGGCTTAGTTGGAATTGACTTAAAACTCTTACTGGCAACAATCGTTAACTTTATTATTTTCTTTTTGTTATTAAGACATTTCTTTTATGACAAAGTTAAAGATATTATTGCAAAACGACAAGAAGATGTTTCGGCTGAAATAGTAGGTGCTACTGAAAAAAATGCCGCAGCAGCTAAACTGAAACAGGAATACGAAACAATGTTGGCTGACATCCGTTCCAAAGAACGTGAGATCATTCGAGATGCAAATGTAGAAGCACAGGCTCAAAAACATGATATTGTTGAAAAAGCTCATGCGGATGCAAAACTGATTATGGAAAAAGCCATGGCTGAAATTGAAGTCGAAAAACGCAAAGCGATGAACGAAGTTAAATCTAACATCGTTGATCTGTCACTCTTTGCGGCTGAAAAAATTATTCACAAATCCATGGATCAAAAACAACATGAAGCCATGATTTTAGACTTTATCGATAAGGTAGGGGATGCTAAATGAGTTTAGTAGCGAAAAGATATGCCCAGGCCTTATTCGACACAGCCGTTGATAACAATCTTGTTGATGGAATGTACGATGAGTTTTCTTCGGTCATTGATCTTTTCAAGTCTGAAGCCGGATTAATGAATCTGATGTTAACCCCTTCAATGAACACTTCTGAAAAGAAGGGTGTTCTTGGCCGGGTTTTTGGAGACTCATATAATCAGTACTTGAGAAATTTTTTAAACATTCTTTTGGATAAAAATCGTTTTGAATTTCTTGTCGAAATTCATGATACATTCAAACAATTGGTGTTGCCCTACAAAAACACTGTGGAAGCCCGGGTATTAACCGTGGTGCCCCTGGACGAAGCCCTGCGGGTTGCTTTGGAAGCAAACCTGGCCAAGCGTTTTGATAAAAAGGTAATTCTTGAAAACGTCATCGATGAGTCAATTCTTGGCGGTGCCGTGGTTTATGTAGGGGATCAGGTTATTGATGGGAGCATCAAAAATCAGTTAAATCAAATGAAAACACAAATGAACAGTTTAAGACTACATTAAAAAGAGGTGAGTAAAGTTGAATCTCCGACCAGAGGAAATAAGTCAAATTATTAAAAATGAAATAGAGCGTTATGAAGATAAGCTTGAAGTCGTCGATGTCGGTACGGTCATTCAAGTTGGAGACGGGGTTGCCCGTGTTCATGGTCTTGAAAATGCTATGGCAGGCGAGCTTTTAGCTTTCCCTAACGAGGTTTACGGGATGGTATTGAACCTTGAAGAAGATAACGTCGGTTGTGTTCTTTTAGGTTATGATGATAACATCGTTGAAGGTGATATCGTTCGTTGTACCGGTCGTATTGTTGAAGTGCCAGTTGGCGAAGCCATGATTGGCCGTGTTGTAAATGCTTTGGGTTTCCCAATTGATGGAAAAGGCCCAATTGTTACGGATCACCGTCGCCCAGTTGAAGTTAAAGCGCCTGGTGTTATCGAACGTGAATCGGTTAATCAACCAATTCAAACTGGTTATAAAGCCATCGATTCGATGATCCCGATTGGACGTGGTCAACGTGAGTTAATCATTGGTGACAGACAAACCGGGAAAACTGCATTAGCAATTGATACCATCATCAACCAAAAAGGTGAAGATGTTATCTGTATCTACGTCGCCATTGGCCAGAAAGAATCAACCGTTGCCCAGATCGTTGGACAGTTGGAAGAAAACAATGCCATGGACTATACCATTATCCTTTCAGCTGGGGCGGCCCAATTGGCACCACTCCAATACCTGGCACCATATGCTGGGGTTACAATGGCTGAATATTTCATGAATGAACAACAAAAAGATGTATTAATCATTTATGATGATTTATCAAAACATGCGGTGGCTTACCGAGCCATGTCCCTGATTCTTCGTCGTCCGCCAGGACGTGAAGCTTACCCAGGGGATGTTTTCTACCTGCATTCACGGTTACTGGAACGTGCTGCCAAGCTTAAAGCGGGTGGATCGATCACGGCTCTGCCAATCATTGAAACTCAGGCTGGTGACGTTTCGGCGTATATCCCAACCAATGTAATTTCGATCACAGATGGTCAGATCTTCCTTGAAGCCGAACTTTTCCGTTCCGGTATTCGTCCAGCGGTTAACCCCGGGATCTCTGTATCTCGAGTTGGGGGCTCCGCCCAGATCAAATCGATGAAAAAAGTAGCCGGACCACTTCGTATTGAGTACGCTCAGTATCGTGAGTTGGCATCTTTTGCTCAGTTTGGATCAGATCTTGATGATGCGACCAAAGCGCAGTTGGCTAAAGGGGAACGGATCGTTGAAATCCTGAAACAGGATCAGTATGACCCAATGAAGGTTGAAGAACAGGTTCTGATTCTTTTTGCGGCAACAAACGGCTTCCTGCTTGACATTGAAGTAAAAAACATCCGTGAATTTGAAAAAGGCCTAATGAAGTATGCTCAAAAGAATTACCCTGAAATCATGATCAAGGTTAAAGGGAAGGACGGCCTTTCAGATGAGGTTGTCGCAGCTTTTGCTGAATGTATTGAGGCTTATAAAAAAGTTTTCAGTAAATCTGTATAGATTGTCAGCGGAGGTGATTCTGAGTGGCAGAAAATGTACAAGATATTAAACGTCGGATAAAAAGTGTAAACAGTACAAAGCAAATCACCCATGCCATGGAACTGGTGGCTTCGGCTAAGCTGCGAAAAAGTCGCGAGCTGGCCGAAGGTCGTCGCCCTTATTTTGAGGCCATGATTGAAAGTATGGGACGCATTGTTGAAAAAAGTGGAAGCACTCGAAATGTTTTCATGAACCAGCGTGAAGTCAAAAAAGTTGCCTATATCGTCATAACTGGTGATAAAGGATTGGCTGGGGGCTACAATGTGAATGTTGCTAAACTGGTTGAGGATCACGTAGCGAATAAAGAAGATGCTGTTATTTACGCCGTTGGGTCTCGTGGTCGGGATCATTTCAGAAATCGCGACTACACTATCCAGGGTGAATATCTCGGTATTTCAGAACGACCAAACTTTTTTAATGCCAGAGAAGTGACTGCGGTGGTAATGGAAGGATTTAAAAATGGGGAATATGATGAAGTTTATATTGCCTATACCAAATTTATTTCCACCATTTCTCAACATGCCAGCTTAATGAAGCTGCTACCACTGAGTGTGGAAGATCTCAAACCGGTTAAAAAAGCTGAAGTAGTGGAAAATGAAGGAAAAAGTAAAGATCTGACGGTCATGCTCTATGAGCCAGAACCAGAAGAACTGTTAACGTACCTGATTCCAAACTTTGTCAGCAGCACCGTATATGGCTCGATGATTGAAAGTGCCGCCAGTGAACAAGGGGCACGTCGTACCGCCATGGAATCGGCAACGACGAATGCCAATGAAATGATCGATGCGTTAACACTTAAGTTCAACCGAGTCCGTCAAGCGGCAATTACCCAAGAGATTTCGGAAATTGTCAGCGGTGCTGAAGCACTAAAATAAACATGCAGCAACTGGCGGCTTAGCCGGCCAGGACAGAATAATGATAAATAATGAGTGCAAATTAATTTGCACAAGGAGGTTATAGGGAATGGCCCAAAATATAGGGAAGGTTGTTCAGGTTATTGGACCAGTAGTCGATGTTAAGTTTCAAAAAGACCAACTGCCAAAATTGAACAATGCTGTAAATATTGAACTCAATGGACACACCCTGGTAATTGAGGTAGCTCAACAACTAGGGGATGACATTGTCAGATGTATTGCTATGGACTCCACAGACGGTCTGGTAAGAAATCAGGAAGCTGTGGATACAGGAGCATCGATTCAAGTGCCGGTAGGGAAAGCAACCCTTGGCAGAATGTTTAACGTTTTGGGTGAACCCATCGATGGAAAACCCTTTGATACAACCGGGGTAGTTATGCACCCGATCCATCGTCATCCACCATCTTTTGAAGAACAACAAACCCAACCAGAAATGTTTGAAACTGGAATCAAGGTTGTTGACTTGATCTGTCCTTACGTTCGAGGTGGTAAAATTGGTCTGTTCGGTGGTGCCGGTGTTGGTAAAACCGTACTAATCCAGGAATTAATTAACAATATCGCAACCCAGCATGGTGGTTTATCCGTTTTTGCCGGCGTTGGTGAACGTACTCGTGAAGGAAATGACCTTTACTACGAAATGATGGAGTCTGGGGTTATTGATAAAACATCCCTCTGCTTCGGTCAGATGAATGAACCCCCAGGAGCCAGAATGCGGATTGCGCTGACTGGACTGACCATGGCTGAATATTTCCGTGATCAGGAAGGCCAGGACGTACTTCTTTTCATTGATAATATTTTCCGATTCACCCAGGCTGGTTCAGAAGTTTCAGCGCTGCTGGGTCGGATGCCGAGTGCGGTTGGTTACCAGCCAACCCTGGCAACCGAAATGGGTGCCCTGCAGGAACGTATCACATCCACCAGCAAGGGTTCAATTACATCGGTTCAGGCTGTTTACGTACCTGCCGATGACTTAACTGACCCTGCTCCGGCGACTACCTTTGCCCATCTGGATGCCACTACAGTACTTAACCGTGCCATCACAGAAAAAGGTATCTATCCTGCGGTAGATCCACTGGATTCAACCTCTCGTATTCTTGATCCTAAAATTGTTGGACAAGAACACTACGAAACAGCCCGTGAAGTACAGGAGATTTTACAGCGTTACAAAGAATTACAGGATATTATCGCAATTTTAGGGATGGACGAATTGTCTGATGCCGATAAAATTACGGTATCCCGAGCCCGTAAAATCGAACGTTTTCTTTCCCAACCATTCAACGTTGCGGAACAATTTACCGGAACGGCTGGGGTTTATGTAACTATTGGCGAAACCATCAAGGGCTTCAAAGAAATCCTTGAAGGAAAACATGATGATTTACCAGAGAGTGCCTTCCTGATGGTCGGAACGATCGAAGACGCAGTTGCTAAAGCAAAAAAAATAAAAGGTTAGTTGAGGTGAGTTTTAATGGCTGAAACTTTCAGATTAAAAATCATTGCTCCAACCGGCATCTTTTTTGATGAAGATATTGAGCGCATTGTTATCCGGGGAACAGAAGGAGAGTTTGCGGTACTTGCTGAGCATACACCGCTGACCACCACAGTAGCCATTGGTACCTTTAATATAATTTTTGGCGATAAAAAAAGTAAATGCGGCACCCTTTTAGGAGGCGTTGCCACCATTAATCCCAGAGAGACCATTATTTTAACCGATGCAGCTGAATGGCCGGAAGAAATTGATCTTAAACGGGCTCAGGAAGCGAAAGAGCGAGCCTTACAACGTCTTAAAGACGACAAGTACGACGCAGCTCGAGCTCAGGCAGCTTTGGAAAGAGCAATTGCTCGTATCAATTCAAAAGAAGGTTTATAATTCAAAGATTTATAATCAAATAAAAGAAAGCCAGGGTTTCCTTGAGAAGCTGGCTTTCTTTTTTATTACGCTTTTTTGGGGCAAGTGTTTTAAAGACCCTTTTTCTGTGCTATAATTTAGGTTGAAAGTTAGGGGCATTGTGTGTCAATCGATGAATGATAAAATTGAGAGTAAACAGCGATGTGATGGTTAGTTGACGCAAAAAACCATTACAAACGGGAGGATAAGGAATGAATATTTGTATTATCGGACTGGGTATTTTAGGGATTACCTATGGTTCCATTTTGTCAGATTCGGATGTGAATGTCATCTGTGTCGACACTGACGAAGAAACAATCAACATGCTCACAGAGGGTGATCTGCCTATTTACGAGCCAGGATTAAAGGCGTTGGTTTCGACTTCGGTATCAACTGGTCGGTTGTACTTTAGTTCAAATATTCAAAGTGCCATTAAGAAAAGCGAAATTATTTTTATAACCTGTGAGGTACCGACTAATGATCATGATTTTCCGGATCTTCGGTTTATGAAACCGATCGCCCAAAGCATCGGCAATCATATGGAAGCCTATGTAACGGTGGTGATTAAATCAACGGTGCCGCCGGGCACCTGTCAGATTATAAGACAAACGATCCAAAAGACGCTCGATGAGCGGGAGGTGGATATCCCCTTTGATGTTATCAGTAATCCGGATTTTGCCCGCAAAGGTTCAATGATCAAGGACTGTCTGGTGCCGGATATGGTCGTGATTGGATCGGATTCGCCGACGGCGGTGGAGCGCTTAAAAAGTGTCTATGATAGCCTTCATGTCCGGGAAGAAAACTATGTGATCACCGATCCCCAGAGTGCCGAAATGATTAAATATGGGGTAAATGCTTTTCTGGCAACGAAGCTTTCCTTTATTAATGAGATGGCTTTACTTTGTGAAAATGCCAATGCCAACATTCTCGATGTTTCCAATGGCATGGGCCGGGATGAACGGATTGGCCCTGGCTATCTGGAAGCCGGTCCGGGTTATGGCGGCAGTGACCTGCCTAAGGATTCCAAGGCCCTGGTGGAGATTGCTAAAGCCTATGGCGAGGATTTTATGGTGCTCAAAGGGGCTATTCAGGCCAATGAGAAACAGAAAAACAAAATGGTCGAAAAAATTAAACGGATTATGGGTAATCTGGAAGGAAAAACTATTGCCGTTTTAGGTCTGTCCTACAAACCGGAAACCACGGATATGCGGGAAGCGCCTTCGATCAATATTGTCAAAGGTCTGGTTGGCGATGGGGCCAAGATCCAGATTTACTGTCCGGAAGGAAATCTGGAAGCCAAATGGCGCTTGCACAACGAAAAAGATGAGATTAGCTACTGTAATGACGTCTATGAGGCGGCTCAGAATGCCGATGCCCTGGTGCTGATTACCAGTTGGCGGGAATTCAAGGGAATGGATCAGGAGCGCGTTCGGGCAGCCATGAAGGATCGCTTTTTCTTTGATTTTAGAAATCTGTTTGGCGATGAACCACCAAAAGGCTTTATTTATTCAGGCCTGGGGATTCCAGAAAAGGAGATAAAATAAAATGAAAAAAGTTCGCAAAGCGGTTATTCCAGCGGCAGGACTGGGCACCCGATTTTTACCAATCACCAAGTCGACACCGAAAGAAATGCTTCCCATCGTTGATAAACCGACGATCCAATATATTATTGAAGAAATTGTCGCTTCGGGTATCGAAGAAATATTGATTATCAATGGCCGTAATAAAGAAAGTATCATCAATCACTTTGACAAGGTCCCAGAACTGGAAGCCCTGTTAAAAGCCGGCGGCAAAACTGAGGCGCTGGAGCAAGTGGAAGCCATCACAAACATGGCAAAAATCTTTTCGGTGCGGCAGAAAGAAGCCAAGGGTCTGGGGCATGCCGTGCTTTGTGCCAAAGAATTTGTCGGTGACGAACCCTTTGCGGTGGTGCTCGGGGATGATATTGTTTATAATGATGAAAATCCGGCCCTGAAACAAATGGTGGACGTCTATAATGCTTACGGGGCTTCGGTAATCGGAGTTCAGCAGGTCGCCCCAGATCAGGTCAATAAGTATGGTATCGTTTCCGGGGATGCTGTTGGCGAACGGGTGTATCAGGTCAATGATCTGGTCGAAAAGCCGGCCGTCGGCACCGCTCCTTCAACCATGGCTATTTTAGGACGCTATATCATCACCCCGGGAATATTTGAGGTACTTGAGCGGACTGGCAAAGGTGCCGGCGGTGAAATTCAACTCACGGACGGACTAAAAACCCTGGCTACCATGGAGAAGATGTTTGCCTATGATTTTATCGGCAAACGTTATGATGTTGGCGACAAGCTGGGCTTTCTTCAGGCGACCGTGGAATATGGCTTGAGAGATGGGAAACTGGGTGCCGATTTTAAACGATATTTAGAAACCTTATTGAATGATAAATAGTTAAATCCGACTGGCTTGAGCAAGGGACTGACGTCCCCGCGATTACCCCGAAAGGATTGGAGAAAGGAACACAATGGATTATAAAAAGGCTTATCAAAATTGGTTAAATCAGCCGGACTTGGATGTTGAACTGCGGCGGGAGCTGGAAGCTATCAGTGATGAAAAAGAAATTGAAGATCGCTTTTACACCGATCTGGAATTTGGCACCGGGGGAATGCGGGGGAAAATGGGTGCCGGCAACAACCGGATGAATATTTATACCGTGGCCAAGGTAACTTATGGCTTGGGAAAATACCTGTTGCGGCAGGACATTCAGAACTGGGAGAAGGGCGTCGTGATTGCCTATGATTCCCGCCATAACTCCAGAAAATTTGCTGAAACGGCAGCTGGGGTGTTGGGCAAAATGGGGGTTACAGCTTATCTGTTTGAAGAGCTACGGCCAACCCCGGAACTGTCTTTTGCAGTACGGGAGCTGAAAGCCGCCGGCGGGATTGTCATTACGGCATCCCATAACCCCAAAGAATACAACGGCTACAAGGTCTATGGGCCAGATGGCGGCCAGATGGTGACGGCCTCAGCCGATGCTTTGATTGCCGAAATTGCCAAAATCGAGGATGTTTTTGATATCCCGATTATGACATTGACAGAAGGCCTTAATCAAAAAATCATTAAGATGGTCGGTGAAAAAATGGATAATGCCTTTACTGACGCCGTAACATCGATTTGCATTCCTAATCCCGACAGTGATTTGAAAGTGGTTTATACGCCGCTTCATGGGTCGGGCAATCAACCGGTTCGCCGGGTCCTGGCCGAATTGGGTTACCAGCAGGTGACCGTGGTCCCGGAACAGGAATTGCCGGACGGTGATTTTACCACAGCGCCCTATCCCAACCCGGAAGATCGGTCAGTCTTTACTCTAGCCATGGCCCTGGCCGATGAATGCGGAGCAGATATTATTATTGGCACCGATCCCGATTGCGATCGGGTTGGGGTGGTTGGCCGCAATCAAAAGGGTGAGTTTGAAGTCTTTACCGGCAATCAAACCGGCGCCCTGCTGGTTGACTATTACCTGAAGACCCGAACCGATCTGCCGGATAATAAGGTGGTTATCAAAACAATCGTCACTAGTGAACTGGGCGGAATTGTGGCAAAATCCCATGGTGCGGCAGTGTTAGATGTGCTGACTGGTTTTAAATACATTGGCGAATGCATGACTGATTTTGAGAACACCGGCGATTATACTTTTGCTTTTGGCTACGAAGAAAGTTATGGTTATCTAGCGGGTAATTACGCCCGGGATAAGGATGCTGTGGTGGCGTCAGCCCTGGTTTGTGAGATGACCGATTATTATAAAAAACAAGGGTTGAGTCTTTATGAAGCGCTGTTAAGCCTGTATGAAAAATATGGCTATTTTATTGAAGATGTGGTAGCCTTGACTCTTGAAGGCATTGAGGGAAAAACCAAAATTACCGCCATCATGGAAAAGTTCAGAACGGTCAACTTCCCGGGTTTTGCCGATGCCAAACTGATTTGCTTCAATGATTATGAATCAGGTATCAGCACGGATATGGTTTCAGGAGCAAAATCAGAAATTGATCTGCCCCGATCAAATGTCTTAAAATTTGTTTTTGATGATTATTCCTGGTTTGCCTTGCGACCTTCGGGGACAGAACCCAAGCTGAAGATTTATTTCTCGGTAACCGGAAAAACCCAGGAACAAGCCACAGCAAAAAAAGAATTGCTGAAAAAGCAGGTAACGGATTTAATCTGAGCGGTGCGCATTAAGAAATGGTGTCGAAAGAATAAAGAAACAAATAAATAAAAGGCGTTATCCCGTGAATTGGGATAACGCCTTTTTTGTGGTAGTCGTTAAGTCATTGATTAAGTATCAATTAACAGTTTCCGAGGAAGTGCCATCGCCAGAACTGCTATCTCCGCTGGAACCAGAATCAGTTGCGCCGGAATCACTTCCAGAACTGGAGTCAGAGCCAGTTCCAGAATCAGTTGACCCCGAACTTGAGTCAGAACCGGAAGATGTTCCGCCCGAACTGGAGGAGTCTGATCCCGAGGTACCAGAGCTACCGGATGAACCTGATCCTGAGGATTCCGTAGTTGAATAGGTAGAACCGGGATTACTGGGTTCGGAATAGTCGCTGCTACTGTCACTGGGACTGGATTCAGTATAGGATGAGGATGAACCGGTGCCGGCATAGTAGGCGATAGCATCACTGATTTCCTTCACTCGAGCTGATGGAACGTAAGCAGTATAGGTGCTTGAACCCGAGTTGGTGCCCGAGGAAATACTGGTGTTTGAGCTGGTGGTTGGACTGCTGACGTTGGTGCGATTCCCAGTGCTGGCTGAGGTACTGTCGGCACTGCTGTTGTCCGTTGTGGCGGAAGAACTGCCGCTGGCAGTGGTTGTATCCGTCGTGGTTGTTGTCTGGACAGAACCATAGATAAAAGCATGGAGGGCAATGACATTATCAGCAAGACTGTTCGGCACCACATAAGAAACGCTATTGATCATGGCTGTAGTTACATGAGTATCGGTGGGTAGTCGGAACTCCAGAAATTGCTTGTCCGGGGATTCTAAAAACGCCTTGGCATAGGTCGTCAGCTCGCTGATTGAAAGGGTTGTTTTAATATAGGGATAAACCTTGCTTAACAGACTGATGCCGGTGGCCATATCGATGTTGAAGGCTTTGTCGGCAATTTGACCGACAACTTCTCGCTGCCGTTCGGTTCGATAAAAGTCATCATCACTAAAGCGGTTTCTGGCATAGGCCAGCGCCTGAACGCCAGTGATGGTTTGCACCCCGGTTGTTTCCAGATAGGGATCTGCTTTACCAACTTTATCATTGACGTCATCGATGTACTTATTGGTCCATTCCAGTACATCTTCGTTCTGAACATTGACTTCAACTCCGCCCAGGGCGTCAACGGTATCAACCATCGCATCAAAATTAACGATCACATAATCTTTGATATTCAAATCGAAATTCTCGTTCAGGGTTTTTACGGCAAGCTCTGGTCCGCCATAGGCGTAGGCGGCATTTATTTTATCAAGACTTTCATAGGTGTCTTTGGTTTCGGGGATCTGCACCAGTAAGTCACGCATCACCGAGGTAACCTTAATGTTGCCGTTTCTGAAGTCCATTGAAACAATCATAATGGTATCGGTACGATCACCTTCAATGTCGCTGCGTCCGTCAACTCCAAAAACAGCAATATTGATGGTATCAATATCTAGGTCGTTGTTGACCTTTAAGTCGGCCTCATCCATTTTTGGTTCAGCGACCATTTCATTTATTTGACTGATGGTATTAAATCCGTATACTAGTCCGGTGCCTATTAGTGAGACGATCAGAAATAGGATGACTAAAATTACTTTCTTTTTCATGAAGGTTCCTTTCGATTTAACGAGCTAAGATCATATCAACCAATAATAACATAAATATGCTTAAAAAAACATTGAATTATCGCAATTGATCAAATAATAAAGGAAAAAAGATGTCTTTTTGTGTTTTGAATTATCTTAAAAACCTGAAAGAATCTAGAAAAAAATAGACTTTTATGGGGATATAAAGTATAATGACAATGAATTTTTATGGCTTGACAGCTTAAAAACAGCGAAAAACCAGAAAATATAAACACGACAAGAATGATGAAACAAGGTGAGATATGAAAGTTTTATTAACCGGTTCAAACGGTCAGCTGGGGCGGGAATTAACCCGGCAGCTCGAGAAAAAAAAGATTGACCATGTTGGATATGACATTCCTGAATTTGACATTACCGATAAAGACAAAATGACGACGATTATTGCCAAAGAGCAACCAACCGTGATCATCAATTGCGGAGCACTGACCAATGTAGATGGATGCGAAACACAAAAAGAGTTGGCCATGGCCATTAATGCCGTAGGGCCAAAATATTTAGCTGAAATCGCCCGCGATCAGGATATTGTTTTAGTTCAGGTTTCTACCGATTATGTTTTTGATGGTGCCGGCATTACAATGAACGGGACGCTGCGGCCTTATCTGGAAACGGATCCCATCGACCCCAAAACAGTTTATGGTGAAAGTAAAGCGGCGGGGGAAAAAGCCGTTTCAGAAACAACACCCAAGTATTTTATTGTCCGGACCGCCTGGTTGTATGGGGACGGCAATAACTTTGTTAAAACGATGCTGGAGCTGGCCTCAAAACATCCCCAACTGACGGTGGTAAATGATCAGGTCGGTTCGCCAACCAGCACCGTCGATCTGGCGGCAGCGATTATTGATTTGATCCACACCGATCATTACGGACTTTATCATGGTACCTGTGAAGGACAATGCAGCTGGTATGATTTTGCCGTCGAAATTTTTAGATTATCAGGAATTAATATCCCAGTGGAACCGGTGACCTCAGAGCAATTTGTCAGACCGGCACCACGCCCCAAGTATTCGGTACTTGAAAACAAAGCTTTAAATGATTTGAAGATGAACCATTTCAGACCCTGGCAGGCTTCTCTGGCAGAGTATCTGGAGAATTTAGAATAAACAAGGCGGAATTCGAAAGCGTGCCATTAGCGGTTGCTGTAAGCCGGCATCAAAGCTGATGGCACGCCGGGAATGCGCGTACAATTTAAAAGAGAAGAGGCAATTATGAAAGGTATTATATTAGCCGGAGGTTCCGGCACCCGACTTTATCCGATTACCCGGGCGGTATCCAAACAATTACTGCCCATTTATGATAAACCGATGATTTATTATCCACTGGCAACCCTGATGCTGGCTGGGATAAAAGATATTTTAATTATTTCCACACCCCACGATCTCCCCATGTTCGAACGACTTTTTGGTTCCGGGGAAGAATTGGGGTTGAATTTTGTCTATGAAGTACAGGACGCCCCTAATGGTCTGGCAGAGGCTTTTATTATTGGCGAGAAATTCATTGGCGATGACAATGTGGCCCTGGTATTAGGCGATAATATTTTCTATGGTCATGGTTTTACTGACACCATCAGAAAAGCTGCTGAACTGCAAAGTGGGGCGGTCATTTTCGGATACCCGGTTACTGATCCGGAGCGATATGGGGTGGTTGAATTTGCCAAAGACGGCACGGTTCTTTCAATCGAAGAAAAACCAGAAGTGCCAAAATCTAATTTTGCGGTACCAGGACTTTATTTTTATGATAATTCAGTGGTGGAAATAGCCAAAAATATTAAACCTTCGGAGCGAGGCGAACTGGAAATTACCACTGTTAATGAAACCTATTTAGAACAAGGTAATTTAAAAGTAGAATTGTTTGGACGGGGAATGGCCTGGCTTGATACCGGAACTCACGATAGTTTGATTGAAGCCTCCAATTTTGTGGAAACGATCCAGAAAAGACAGGGTCTTTATGTCGCTTGCATTGAAGAAATTGCTTATTTGCGGGAGTTCATCGATCAAGAGCAGCTTTTAAAACTGGCGGAACCATTAAAGAAAACAGCCTACGGTCAATATCTGATCCAATGTGCTAAAGGTAAATAGGTGGAATAATGGCGAAGATAAATGTAATCAAAACGAAAATTGACGGCTTGGTGATTATTGAACCATCCGTTTTTGGCGATCACCGTGGTTATTTCATGGAAACCTACAACGAGGAAGAATTCCACAAAGCCGGTTTAACGATGCGGTTTGTACAGGATAATGAGTCCAAATCCTGTAAGGGTGTTTTACGGGGGCTTCATTTCCAGACCAAGTTTTCCCAGGGGAAATTGGTTCGGGCAACCAAGGGCGAGGTTTATGATGTTGCCGTGGATCTGCGGAACGGCTCGCCGACCTATGGACAATGGGCCGGGGTGCTGTTAACCGAAGAAAACAAGACCATGTTTTATATTCCGGAAGGTTTTGCTCATGGCTTTTTAGTCGTTTCAGACGAAGCCGTGTTTAACTATAAGTGCACCAATTTATACGCCCCGGAATACGATGGCGGAATTCGCTGGAATGATCCGGAAGTTGGGATCGAATGGCCGCTTGAAACAATCGATGAAGTGCTGCTTTCAGAAAAAGACGGACAGCTACCTTTTTTAAGCGAGATCAGCGAGTCCTTAAGATTTGAATAGATCGTATTTATATAGATAGAAGGAGTAATCATGAAAACAATATTAGTCACCGGTGGTGCCGGATTTATTGGCTCTAACTTTGTAAAATATATGCTAAATCAGCACCCGGATTATAAAATCGTTAATTTAGATGTGTTAACCTATGCCGGGAATCTGGAGAATTTAGCGGATATTGAAGATAACCCCAATTATGTGTTTGCCAAAGGGGATATTGTCGACCGTCCGTTTGTCAAAAACCTTTTTGATCAATACAATTTCGATACAGTAGTGAATTTTGCCGCCGAATCTCACGTCGATCGCAGTATTGAAGATCCGGAAATTTTTGTGCAAACTAATGTAATGGGAACCCTGGTTCTGTTGGATGAGGCGAAAAATCACTGGCAAACCGGAAAAGATGACAGTGGCTATCCGACCTACCGGGCCGGGGTTCGCTATCATCAGGTATCAACGGATGAGGTTTATGGTGCCCTGGGAAAAACCGGACTGTTTACCGAAGCGACTCCGATCGCTCCCAACAGTCCTTACTCGGCATCCAAGGCCAGCGCCGACCTGGTGGTCCGTTCTTATGGACAAACCTTTAAACTGCCAGTGACAATCAGCCGTTGCTCCAATAATTATGGACCCTATCATTTCCCGGAAAAACTGATTCCACTAATGATCTCGAATGTGGTGGCGTTAAAAAGTTTGCCGGTTTATGGTGATGGGATGCAGATCAGAGACTGGCTGCATGTCAACGATCATTGCAGCGGCATTGATACTATTCTTGAAAAAGGGGTAGCCGGTGAAGTCTATAATATTGGCGGAAATAATGAAAAAGCCAATCTTGAAATTGTCAATTTAATTATTGAGGATGTCGGCGAAATGCTGCGCTCCGGCAAATATATGATTGATAATGACGGCTCAAAGATCAGCAAAGATCTGATTACCTATGTTGAAGATCGTCTCGGGCATGACCGCCGATACGCCATCGATAATACCAAAATAACCACCGAATTGGGTTGGGAACCAGCTTATACCTTCGAACAGGGGATTGCCGAAACCATTGAATGGTATTTAAACAATCAGGAATGGCTGGAGCAGGTTAAATCCGGTGATTATCAGCAGTACTATCAGAATATGTACGAAAAAAAGTAGAAAAAGTCGAATAGATGTAAAAGAAAAAGCACAGTTTTTGTGCTTTTTCATTTAAGAATAAGAATGAGGTGTCAGTTTGTACTTGTTTAAAGATTTAATGGATTATATCAGAGATTTGTATGCAAATCGGAAACTGATCCAGAAATTTTCGATCAATGATTTTAAGTCCCGGTATGCTGGTTCGTTTTTGGGTATTATGTGGGCATTTATTCAGCCGACAGTCACCATTGCGGTGTACTGGTTTGTTTTTGATGTGGGTCTGAAGTCTGCTCCTGCTGGCGGGATGCCTTTTATTTTATTTTTGATCACCGGCATCATCGTCTGGTTTTTCTTCTCGGAATGCCTTGTCAATGGAACCAATTGTTTTCGGGAATACAGTTACCTGGTAAAAAAAGTAACCTTTAATATTAAAATACTACCAACGGTAAAAATCATATCCTCGTTGTATACGCATATCTTTTTTATTGCTTTTGCAGTGGTGATGATGTTGTTATACAGTCAGCCAATCACTCTGCATTTTATTCAGATTCTTTACTATCTGATCTGTCTGATTGTCTTTTTAACCGGTTTAACCTGGGTAACCGCTTCCCTTCAACCGTTTTTTACGGATATTCTGCAATTTATCAATGTCGGGATGCAGGTGCTCTTCTGGGGAACGCCGATCCTTTGGGATATTAATATCTTTCCGGCAAATCTGCTGTGGATTTTAAAGCTGAATCCTCTTTATTATATCGTCCAGGGATATCGGGAAAGCTTTTTTGGAACCGGCTGGTTTTGGGAACACCCGGTTATGACAGCATACTTCTGGGGATTTTCGTTTGTACTGCTACTAATTGGAATCGCAGTCTATCGAAGACTAAGACCGCATTTTGCTGATGTTTTATAAAAAAGGTTGATCACAGATCAGTGGAGGAAATTATGTCAGAAGTGGCAATAAAAATAGAAGACGTTACAAAAATCTATCAGCTTTATCAACGGCCCATGGATCGCTTGAAAGAGTCTATGAGTCTGATCCGAAAAAAAGAATACCATCATAAGTTTTATGCCCTCAATAACATTAATCTGGAAATAAAAAAAGGCGAATCCATCGGGATTGTGGGTAAGAATGGATCAGGGAAGTCGACTTTATTGAAAATTATTTCTGGGGTCCTTACCCAGAGCAAAGGCGATGTTTATGTTGATGGGAAGGTATCGGCGCTGCTGGAACTGGGAACCGGCTTTAACCCGGAATACACCGGAATCGAAAATATTTATGCCAATGGATTGATCATGGGCTATAGCAAGGAAGAAATGGACGAACGATTGGATGATATCGTCAATTTTGCCCAGATTGGCGAATATATTTATCAGCCAGTCAAAACTTATTCCAGCGGGATGTTCGCCCGGCTGGCCTTTGCCACCGCCATTAATGTGGACCCGGAAATACTCATTGTTGATGAGGTTCTGGCCGTTGGCGATGCAAAATTCCAGATAAAATGTATCAATAAGATGGAAGAATTCAAAGCGTCGGGTAAAACGGTCCTCTTTGTTTCGCACACGCTGGAACAAATCAAGCGCTTTTGCACAAAGGGTGTCTGGATTGACCATGGCGAAATGCGGATGTTTGGTGAGGTTACTCACGTTATCGATATGTATGAAAGCGAAATGCTTAAAGAATCGATGGAACAGAAAGCCCTTGAAGAAGGAAATCCTGAGGCCCCCAAAATGGAAATTGATGCCCATCTGGGGAAAATCATCGCCATGAGCTGCAATACTGAAACCTTAAATACTTTTGATGATTTCAGCGTCGATATTGAGTATGAACTGTACGATGATCTTTCCAGCGAAGCATTGGTAGGGGTGGCCTTTTATACCATCGACCGTCAGTATATCTTTGGGCCGAACACCCATTTGGATGGGGTCAAGATTCCCAAAACAAAAGGTATCCACCATGTCCGTTATGTGGTCCCCAAGCTGCCTTTGCTGGGTGGAAAATACGAAGTGGATATCGGACTTTTTGCAAATAAAAGCATTGTCAATCTGGACTACGAAACAGCAGCCTTTGTGATCTCGGTTGTGGCCGATTATTTCACTGAGGGTCTGGTTCATATGGAACATCAATGGGAAATAATTTAGGATTAGTAAGAAAGGTTATTGGTATGGAAAAGAAATCAGTTGTTGAACAGGAAGAGATTAAATATTTCATCGACAAAATTGTCAAGGATGAAGCGAGTCAATGCGCCACGGTCCAGGGTTGGGCCTTTAATACAAAAACCAAAGAACCGGTCGAATTATACTTACTGGGAAGAGAAGCGGCGGGAGTTCAATTTAAACGGGATTTTAGAATTGACGTTAACAATAAGTATACTCTGCCGGATGACGCCAAAATTGGCTTTATTATTGAGTTTGATGAAAAAACCTATGGCGAAAAGCTGAAACTGAAATTAAAGGATGAAAACAACATTCGAATTGTTCCGATCAATTTAAAAAAGAACTATGATTATCTGAAACAGCCCAATCTGTTTAATGCCAAACGACTGGTTGGCATTACGACCCGAACCGTGGGCTATCTTGGGCGCAATGGATTGAAGAATACCATCCGCAAAATAAAATTCGAACTCAAATATAAAAATCAGGAAAACTATGATTTCTGGATTGACGTCCATGAAGATATAGATGTCAAAACGGTCATCGAAGAAATAAAAAGTTTTTCTTATAATCCTAAGGTATCGATTGTTATGCCGGTGTATAATGTAGAAGAACAATGGCTCAGAGCCTGCATCGATTCGGTTCGCAATCAATATTATCAAAATTGGGAATTGTGTATCGCTGATGATTGCTCTACTGACCCCCATATTAAGCCGTTGCTGGAAGAATTCAAAATGCTGGATTCCCGGATCAAGGTGGTTTATCGGGAAGAAAACGGCCATATTTCTGAGGCTTCAAACTCGGCCCTGGCTATTGCCACCGGCGAATTTGTGGGACTGTTGGATAATGATGATACCCTGGCAGATTTTGCCCTATATGAAGTGGTCAAATTATTAAACGAACACCCGGAAGCGGATTTGATTTATAGTGATGAAGACAAGTTAAGTGAAGACAATAAACGCAGCCAACCATTTTTTAAAACCGACTGGGCTCCGGATATATTGCTGGCAACCAATTATATCTGTCATTTTGGGGTTTACCGCAAAGCGATTATGGACGAAATCGGCGGTTTCAGAAAAGGCTATGAAGGTGCTCAGGACTATGATCTGGTGCTTCGCTTCACTGAAAAAACAGCGAACATCTTCCACATCCAGAAGATTTTGTATCACTGGCGGATGATCAGCAATTCCACCGCCGTCAATCCGGATTCAAAAGGTTATGCCTTTGAAGCGGGCCTTAAGTCCCTGGAAGATGCCCTGGACAGACGGGGGATTAAAGGTACGGTTAGCCATGGTGCCTTTCCTGGGGTTTATAATATTGAGTATGAAATTGTAAATAATGGTTTAGTCTCGGTGATTATCCCAACCCGGGATAATGCCGCAGATCTAAAAGCCTGTATTGACTCGATTTATGAGAAAACTATTTACGAAAATTTCGAAATTATTGTTGCCGATAATGGTAGCGAAAAAGAAGAAACCTTCAAACTTTTTGAATACTACGCAAAAAAATACCCGGATCAGTTTAAGGTGGTCCGGATCGATATCCCCTTTAATTTTTCGAAAATAAATAACCTGGCGGTTAAGGAATCAAAAGGCGAGTATCTACTGTTCCTGAATAATGATATCACGGTTATCACTAAAGGCTGGATGAAACGGATGGTCAGCTACGCCCAGCAGGAACATGTTGGTGCAGTTGGAGCAAAACTTTATTATCCGGATAATACCATTCAACACGCTGGTGTTTTGCTGGGGATGGGCGGCGTTGCCGGACATGGACATGTGGGTTATCCCCGGGGCGATTATGGTTATTTTGGCAAATTGGTCACCACCAATAACTACACTTCGGTGACAGCCGCCTGTATGATGGTGAAACGGGAAGATTTTGATCGGGTTAATGGATTTGAAGAAAAACTGACAGTCGCCTTTAATGATGTGGATTTTTGTCTTAAGCTTTATGAAGCGGGAAAATTTAATGTCTGGCTTCATAATGTGGAACTCTATCACTATGAATCAAAATCCCGGGGCGCCGAAGATACCTATTCCAAATATAAGCGTTTCAACAGTGAAATCAAATACATGAAGGATCATTGGCTGAAATACATCAAAAATGATCCCTACTATAACCGAAACCTAACGCGAGTTGATGGAAATTACGCAATTTGTGTGGATATTGTGGGCTATGTAAAGGGCAAAACCAAGGAAGATGAAGAGAACGAGATTTAACTTAAATACCCATAAGATGTAACGAAAAAATTGACGTTGTAAAATATTTGTGATATTATCGTGACAACTATAAGTGTAATGACATCGGGTTAAAATTCTTGAGAAAGGAGGAAAATAATGGAGTGTATTAAAAACAGAAGAAAGCAGATTGCTTTGGGGGTAATCGTGATCCTTACGCTATTTACTTTCTTTTCATATTTCAGTCCGACGGTTAATGCCGCCAGCACCACGATCGTGATTAATCCGGGACATCAGTCAGGCGCCGATACCGGAGCCGTTAATAAAACAACGGGCATTACAGAAGTGGATCTTAACAATGCCCTGGCAATTAAAATTGTAACAACTTTGAGAAATAATGGTTATAATGCAATGTTAAGCCATCAAATTCCGGGAAATCCGGGGTTACCGACGTTGCTGGCAACGACAGTAAATAATTCAACAGCAGTATGCAGTGCCGCCAATAATTTGGGTGCGGATTTATTTATCAGTGTTCATCATAATTCAGGGGCAGCAACTGCCAGCGGCTATGAATTTTACTGGAGTAGCTATCATCCAACGGTTGATAATAATGGGATCTATCAAAAAACCGGGCTTTGGTCTGATGGATCGACTGCCGATTTGGATGCAACGCCCCCAACGATTGCGTTAAAATCGAAGGAATTGGCAAATTTTATGAATGCAAATTTCAGCAAGAATTTGACTTATGTTCCCAGCCGAAACAAGATTGTTGAGCGGGATGACGCCTATACACGAAAAACAAGCATGCCGTCAGTACTCATTGAAGCTGGATTTGTATCCAATAATGCGGAATCACTGAAGTTGGCAGATGGCACTAATCAGCAGAAAATGGCCGATCAGGTTTTAGCAAGTGTCAGTGAGCTTTTTGGAGCAGCAACATCACCGATGACAGCAACTGGATTTATTGCCACCGTTAGTGGGGATAAGATCACGGCAACGGTTAAAGGCGTTTCGGCACCCAATGGTTTACAGGTTATTTATATCCCAACATGGAGTGATGACTGTGGTCAGGATGATCTGAAGTGGTATACCGCAACCAAACAAAGTGATGGCAATTACAGTGTTACCATCGACGTTAAGGATCATGGTTATACCAGTGGCGATTATCAATTGCATTGTTATGGGGTGGATTCTTATGGTAAATACACCAAGCTAGGCGAGAGCACAGCAACTGTTGAAGCATCCGTACAGGAAAAAATGACTGCTACCAGTATAACCGGTGGGGTATCGGGTAACACAATTACCGCAACGTTAAAAGGCCTCAAGGCACCCAACGGGATTGCGGAATTGTCCATCCCGATCTGGAGTGAAACAGGCGGCCAGGATGATTTGAAATGGTATAGTGCCACTAAACAAAGCGATGGAAGCTACAAGGTAACGGCGGACATTAAAGATCACAAATATGATGGCGGTACCTATAACATTCATGCATATGGCAAGGACAACAGCGGTGTAATGACATTTCTGGGAAGTACCACGACAACGGTTAAGGTTGATACAATGACAGCGACCAGTGTAACAGCAGCGGTATTGAGTGGAAAAATTACAACAACGGTCAAAGGTATCACGGCGCCAAATGGAATCACAGAAATGTTGATCCCTGTCTGGAGCGAAACGGGTGGTCAGGATGATATAAAATGGTATTCGGCAACTAAACAAAGTGATGGCAGCTATAAGTTGAGCATTGATATCAAAGATCACAACTATAACAGCGGAAACTATATTATCCATGCTTATGGAAAGGACAGTAATGGAAAAATGACCTTTGTCGGTGCGGCAAAAGCGAATGTCGTGATTGAACCCATGACAGCCACCAGTGTAACCGGTAGTGTATCGGGCAATAAGATTACGGCAACCATCAAAGGAATTAATGCCCCTGGCGGAATCAAATCAATTTCGGTACCGATCTGGAGTGATACCGATGGTCAGGATGATCTGGTCTGGTATCTCGCGGAAAAACAGAGCGATGGAAGCTATAGCGTTACCATCGATATTAAAGATCACAAATATGATGGCGGAACATATCGTATTCATGTTTATGGAACAGAAACTAGCGGAATAATGACGTTATTGGGGAATACATCAGTAAATATAACGGCAACAAAACCGATGACGGCAACAACAGTTAAAGCAGTTGTAAATGAGAATATCATTACAACAACGGTCAGCGGCATCACAGCGCCAAATGGAATCAAAAATATTCTGATTCCAACCTGGAGCGATGAGAATGGCCAGGACGATATAAAATGGTACACGGCAACCAAGCAAAGTGATGGTAGTTATCAGACGATGATTGATGCCAAAAACCATAAGGGCGATAGTGGCACCTATTCCATTCATGCTTATGGTGTGGAAACCGACGGGCGCTCAGTATTCCTGGGAAATACCTCAGTCAGTGTGCGCTATGTGGAAACCCCGATTATGGGTGCCACAACTGTAACGGCGGCTCAATTGGTGGCTTACTATAAGGGTACAGGAAGTGTCTATCCTCAGATTTACAACGATTTGGGAGTAAATCTGGAGACCTTTGTCAATCTTTATATCAGCGAGTGTAATGCCGAAGGCGTTCGCGCCGAGGTAGCCTTTGCGCAGGCAATGCTGGAAACAGGAAATCTTCAGTTTGGTGGAGACGTTAAACCAGCACAATTTAATTTTGCTGGTTTGGGAGCCACTGGAGGTGTACCTGGTTATGATTTTGCAGCAGTTTATGGATACAACAATGTTGGTCTTCAAATCGGAATCCGCGGACATGTGCAGCATTTAAAGTGTTACGCCAGCAGTGCGGCACTAAATCAAACCAGAGTTGATCCAAGGTGGAATGACTCGTTACGGTTAAGAGCGGTTTCGGTTGAAGAACTGGCAGGAACCTGGGCAGCCGACACAACTTATGCCGGCAAGGTTAAGACAATTATGAAAAAGTTTTAGTTGTAAAGAGGCAGAGCTGAAGTAATTCGGCTCTGTTTTTTTATATCTAAGTCTTGACGGCGGCAATGGTTCAATGATAGGGTAGTGATAAATTCAAGGATTATTAAAGGGGAAAAAATGATAAAAAGGACGGGTAAGAAAAGTTGGAAAAAACAAGTGATCATTTGTTGGACAATCATTTTGTTTTTTTCATCTGGTCAGATTACAGCGCAGGAAGCAATAGAAGTTTCTGGTAAAGAAACAATGATATTAGAAGCAACTGCGGTATTGTCTGACCCCGAACCGGAGCTGTTAAAAGAAAATCGGGAAGTGACCGAAGAGAGCTCAGATGGTAATATTTCAGATGTAAAAACAAACCAAGAGGATAATTTAACAACTGATCAAGATGAGTCAACTGAGGAATCGACAGACATCGTAGTAATGGCGTTGGACATTAACAACGTAGTCATAAGGATTGAGCCTGGAGTAGAAAACAAAACACAATTTATGATCAGTACAGTTGGGTGCGCAGGTAAAACCGGAATTGGCAAGGTTATGTTTCCCACATGGTCGGAGCGAAATGGTCAGGATGATATCCATTGGTATGAGGGAAAGCTCAATAGCAATGGGGAGTACAGTTTTGCAGTGGACATTAAAGACCATGGATTTGAAACAGGTGACTATCATATTCACAGCTATATCTATGGATTAAAGGGGGAGTTGGCTAAAAATCTTACTAATACATTCAGTTTAGGAACACCCAACCCAACAATCACCGTTGGAGAAGTAGTAAACAATGAATACAAAGTCCGAATAACTGGAGCGAGCAATCCTCAAGGTGTTACAGGGATCAGTTTTCCCACCTGGAGTCAGATCGATGGACAGGATGACTTGAGGTGGGAATCGGGAACCTATGTGGGAAATGACACCTGGGAGGCCACCATTTCAATCATCAACTACAAACGGAGTTATGATACATTTATTACCCATGCTTATGTAAAAAATAAAGAGGGGCAGCAAACGTATAGCGGAGATATCGAACAGGTGATTAGCAATCCGTTTCTGCAAGAACCAATGGCGATTAAAGTTCGGCAAGATAGTGATATATCAAAGTTTTCAATCAGCACTCAAAATTGCTCGGATAGGACAGGCATTAAGGATGTAGTGTTTGCAGTGTGGTCAAACCGAAATGGACAAGATGAATTGAAATGGTATAAGGGCGAACTGGGACCCGGCGGCGAATTTTACGCTTATGTCGACATTGAAAATCATGGTTTTGAAACAGGATCCTATATTATTCATGCTTACCTTCGGGGTATTGGGGGAGAAAGTATTGCATTTGCAAATTCAGAATTTACTAAGCCCAGTATTAGCCCAATCATTGAGTATGATAAGGCGGTACTTAACAATACGTTTAAGATGCGGATCAAGAATGTGGCTAATGAAAATGGAGTGACTGGCATTATGTTTCCCACCTGGAGCCGGTCAAATGGCCAGGATGATCTGCGATGGGAGCAGGCAACCTATATTGGCAATCATACCTGGGAAGCCACCATTAATTTGCAAAATTATAATATTATTGTTGATGAGTTTATTTCGCATGCCTACCTTGTCGATAAAAGCGGGAAAATGGTTTTTGTAAAGGACTCCAGCAGAAAGATTTTGCAGAATACCGCTACTATTTATGGTTTTTTCAATTACCCGCTGGATAAAAATTACAAACCAAATGCCAGTGATCCCACAGATTGGTTTGGGCCACGATGGGGCGATATCCACGAAGGGATTGATATCCCGGCTCCCTATTATGCCCCCTGCTATGCGGTTGGCAATGGTGTTGTAGAAAAGGCAGGCTATTTTATGGGCTATGGTCGCTATGTCAGAATACGGACTACGGATCGATATGGTGAAAGTGTTTCCTTCTTTTATGGTCACTTGCAGGAGATTAATGTGGGTGTAGGACAGCCGGTAAGTAAGGGTCAAAAAGTTGGATCAGTTGGTGGATCTGGTTATAATGCTCAAAGAATTTATATCGACAATGCCTATGGCCCCCACCTGCATTTTGGAGCCATTGCCAATGCTGACGATGCCTGTGTTAATCCGGAAATTTGGATTGATTTTCACAACCCTTTCAGTAATGCAAATTGAGGTGTTAATCGGAAAAGAGACCAGGGAAAAGGCCCGGTCTCTTTTTGTTTAGTAAAGGAAGATCATGTGTTATAATGAAACGGACTATTTATAGGGATAAAGGAAGGTTTTATGAAGTGTGACGTTTCAGTTATTATACCAAACTACAATGGCGAAAATTTCATCGCAAATTGCCTGGATAGTATGTTGGTTCAAAGTTTTAGTGAGTTCGGACAGATGGAAATTATTGTCGTGGACGATTGCTCGACAGATTCCAGTGTCAATATTATAAAAGCGTATAAAAATGTAACACTGTTGGAAAATCCGATTAATTCGGGGTTCGACAAGTCTGTTAATCAGGGAATCCTGGCGAGTCAGGGAAAATATTGTTTACTCTTAAATAACGATGTAGTAGCTGAAGCGGATTTTGTGAAATATTTATATTTACATATTGATGACAATCCGCAGGTGTTTTCTGTGAGCTCTAAAATGATCCGTTACTACGAGCGGGATAAGCTGGATGACACCGGCGATTTTTATAATATTTTGGGCTGGGGTTATAAACGGGGTGATGGCCAATCGGTGAATGCTCATAATAAGCCGACAGCAATTTTCAGTACCTGTGCCGGGGCCGGGATTTATCGCCGATCTGTTTTAGCTGAGATTGGCCTGTTTGATGAAGCCTTCTTTGCCTATATGGAGGATGTGGATATTTCGTATCGAGCTTTAATAAACGGTTATAAAAACCGATACGAACCAAAAGCTATCTGTTACCATATCGGCAGTGCAACGACTGCAGAAGGACAAAAGTACAGTCCGTTCAAAGTGCAGATTTCGGCACGAAACAATATTTATGTGGCCTACAAAAATATGCCACTTATTCAGTTGCTTGTCAATAGCCCGTTTTTATTATTGGGTTTTTTGGTTAAATACGGACTGTTTGTAAAAAGAGGTTTTGGCCGAGACTATGCTGCGGGAATTAAGGAAGGCTTGAAAAATCATAGAAAAATAACCAAGGTCCCCTTTCAATTAAAAAATCTGGGACACTATTTTTTTATTGAAGTACAATTGATAGTGAACGTATTTCGATTTATTGAAAATAAAATGGGGAAGTAAAAACACTTTCCATTTCGACCCTTCCATATTTAAAGGGTGTATGGTAAAATATAATGTCTTTTGAAAGACAAAAAGGCTTAAGAAAGGCTGAAAATGGATTTATCGATTATCATTGTTAATTATAAAACAGAAGAATTGACATCAAATTGTATTGATTCAATCATAAAAAGTAATACCAAAGGGTTGAACTATGAAATCATCCTGGTGGATAATGCTTCAGAAGATGGCAGCATTGAAGCCATTGAAAAGCAATTTCCAACGATCACAATTATAAAAAATACCGCAAACCTGGGTTTCTCAAAGGCAAATAATATTGGTATGGAAATATCGCAGGGGGACTATATCCTCTTACTGAATTCTGATACCATTGTTGATCTGAACACATTAAAGGGTGCCGTGGCATTTATTAAAGATCATAAACATATTGGGGCTCTCGGCTGTAAGGTACTGTTGCCTTCAGGCAAGTTGGATCCAGCCTGCAAACGAAGCTTTCCGACACCATTAAATGGGCTTTATCACAGTCTTAACCTGGATACCGCTTTTCCTGAAAGCACTCGTTTTGGTGCCTATAATCTGACCTATGTGGATGAAAATAAAATATGTTCCATCGATTGTATTATGGGCGCTTTTATGCTGGTGCCACGGGTAGTCATCAATCAGGTAGGGATGCTGGATGAGGATTTTTTTATGTACGGGGAAGACGTCGATTGGTGTTATCGAATCAAACAGGCTGGGTATCAGATTATGTATTACCCGGAAATTCGAATCTTCCATCATAAAAAAGCCAGCGGGATTGGAAAACGAAACCCCAGGGTTATAGCGGCATTTTATGATTCCATGGCAATTTTTTACAATAAGCATTATCGGGATAAGTATAATGGTCTGACCCGGTGGTGTGTGATCACAGGAACGACGATCATGAAAAAAATAGCATTGGCGAAGAATAATCGCAGGAAATAGAAAAGGGGAAAGGGGAAAGGGGGATCAAGAATGATTAAAAGCAATCAGCGTTTTTTTAATTTTATATTGGTATTGTTCGATATGTGTGTTGTGACTGCTTCGCTTTTATTTGCCTGGTATATCCGGTTTGTCTCACCATTTTTTGACGATGGTGTGCGAACGATGAACTTAAGGGCTTATATCGACTTATTGGCCATCATTATCCCGCTCTATCTGATCCTTTTTGTTTTTTTCGGGCTCTACCAACCCTATCGCAAACAGCGCTTTTTTAAAGAATGCCGAGAAATAGTTTTTGCTAATATCATTGGTATTACGATTTTAATGTCAGCCTTGTTTACCATGAAAAGTATCCACTTTTCCCGATATATGTTGGGGATTTTCTTTATCACTTCGACCATGATGATGATTCTGGAGCGAGGCTCGATTCGCAAGATTCTCCGTATGGCCCGGGAACGGGGCTTTAATATTAAGTACATTATTATTGTGGGCGCTGGCAGTATCGGTCAGACCTTTGCCGCAAAAGTTGCCGGTGATCGGCAGCTGGGTTATAAGGTCACCGGGTATGTCGATGACTATTATCATAAAAGCGATAAGGATGGAATCCCGATTCTTGGCAAAACTCGGGAAATGAATGAAATCCTCGAAGAATATCAAGTCGATGAGGTGATTATTGCATTGCCTAACACCAGTTATAAGCGGATCGACGAAGTCATTGATATTTGTGAATATCAGGGGATTAAAACCCAGATTATCCCAGATTATTTCCACTTGATCCAGGGAACAACCGCTTATTTTGATGAACTGGATGGTATTCCTCTGATTAATACCCGCTATATTCCACTGGATCAGCCGTTAAATAAATGGATTAAGCGATTTATTGACATTATTCTTTCGATTCTGATTATGATTTTGGTTTCTCCAATCATGTTGGTGACAGCAATTCTGGTTAAAATGACCTCACCCGGACCGATTATCTATAAACAGATCCGGGTGGGAATGGGCCGAAAAGAATTCTGGATCTACAAATTCAGATCGATGCGTTGCGACGCCGCGATTCCTGGCGAAATCGGATGGACAACTGAAAACGATCCGCGAAAAACGAAATTTGGGGCGTTCATCAGAAAAACCAGTATTGATGAATTACCACAGTTTTTCAATGTTCTAAAAGGGGATATGAGTATCGTTGGCCCCCGGCCTGAGCGGCCCCATTACGTCACCCAGTTTCAGCACGAGATTCCGAAGTATATGATTAAACATCATGTCCGGCCGGGGATCACCGGCTGGGCTCAGGTGCAGGGGTGGCGGGGTGATACCTCGATTCATAAACGGATCGAGTGTGATATTGAATATATCGAAAAATGGACCCTGTGGTTTGATGTCAAAGTCTTTTTTATGACATTTAAAGCGGTGTTTGAGAGTGGGTATTAAATTTGAACGGAATATTGACAAATAGGAAGATAAAGATTTTTGTTTTAATCATTCTGTCACTGATGTTAGCCGGTTTTTGCGAATTATATTTTTTAATGATCGAAAACATGATCGCGATTGAATTTTTTCAATCGCGGACAGGACTCAGCCAGATCATACATGCGGTTCATTATCTCAGGCTGTTCTTCTTTATGGGTTTGGGCATTGGCTTGAGCATTTTGGTGAATGTTTATGGGATGGAGAAACTAACTGGCATAGTATATAAATATCGTTTCTGGATTTCTGGAATATTGCTGATTTTGCTTGTTTTTTTTGAAATTCATGGTTCATCAATCTTGTATTGGCAGAATTATTTAAGTAACCTTACCAATATTTACGAACCATTAATTGGCATATCGAGAGGCATTCGCAGCGATGAATGGGCGGTCAATACGCCAATGCTGTTGTCACAGTATTATAATAATTCCGGTTTATTTCCCTATTTCAGCGAAACTATCCGAGGGACGTTAACCGATACCTTTATTATTTATGGCCAACCCGTGAGAGATGTTGCGATATTTTTTCGACCCTTTCATTGGGGTTATCTATTACTGTCACCAGCGAAAGGCTTGTCATTTTTTTGGATCAGTCGAGTCATTGCGTTGTTTCTGGTTTCCTTTGAGTTTGGAATGATCCTCACCCAAAAGAGTAAATTACTGTCATTGATTTATGCCCTGTTGATCACCTGGTCCCCAGTTGTTCAGTGGTGGTTTGCCATCAACGGTCTAGTTGAAATGCTGGTTTTTGGTCAATTGGCTTTAATCATGATCACACTCTATATGAATAATCAGAATTATTATAAGCGATCTCTTTATGCCCTGGTGGTGTTAATTTGTGCCGGTGGATACATTTTAACCTTTTATCCAGCCTGGCAAGTACCGTTGGCATATGTATTTCTGGTGTTGTTCATTGGTGTTGTTCTGGAAAATCGAAAACACTTTCATTGGAATAAAAAAGATGTTGGTATAGGCTTGGGCTTAATTTTATTTTTGAGCATTGGCATGATTTATATTTTAGCTAAATCTGGGGGGACAATCAGTTCAGTGATGAATACCGTATATCCGGGAGGCAGTGCAGAGACGGGGGGGAACCAATTTTCGCGATTGTTTTTATATCCAGGGAATCTCTTTTTCGCTTTTTCCCGGGAATTGACATATGCAAATTTTTGTGAATTGGCAGTTTATTTTGATTTCTTCCCGATGGGAATAATTCTGACTGGCTGGGTACTGTTTAAACAAAAAAAAGCAGATATCTTCTTAATCTTGATGCTTTTAGCAAATACAGCGTTGATATTATGGTGCTTGTTTTCGTGGCCGGAATGGCTGGCAAAAGCCACACTATTAAGTTACTCAAAACCGGTCCGGGCTTTTCTGGCAGTTGGATTCTTAAATATACTATTGTTGATCAAAGCCCTCGTATTATTCGAAGGTGGATTTTCAAAATGGATAAAAGTTGGTGCCGCCTTGCTTATGAGTGTAGTGATCACACTATTATCGCGGGAACTATATGAAGGCTATCTCGATTTAAAGATGAATATTCTTATTTTGTTTCTTTTGTTTGGATCTTTTTATGTTATCTTAAGTGGAAACAAGGATTGGGCCCGAAAGGCACTGTTAGTAATTTCACTCGCTATTGTGTTTGTAGCAGGATTATTTGTTAATCCAGTTGTTAGTGGATTGGATGCGGTTTATCAACAGAATTTAATCAAAAAAATTCAACAGATAAATTCGGCTGATAATGGATTGTGGATTGTCGACTCAGGAGCGGAAATCGGTTTCCCGATTATTAACTTACCACTGATGGCTGGAGCACCAACAATCAACTCGACGAATGTTTATCCCGTCCTGGAAAGATGGCATTTATTGGATCCCGATGGATCAGAAGAAGATATTTATAACCGTTATGCCCATATCAGTATGAATCTGACCAATACGAATAGTGAAACAAACTTTGCCTTAAAGTCGCCAGATCTATTTGAAGTCAATTTAAATATTGCGGATTTAGAAAAATTGGAAGTATCTTATGTTTTTTCAAAACGGGATTTATCGACGCTTTCAAATGAGGAAGTGAGTTTAATTGAATTGGCAGATGAAAATGGATTTAAAATATATACAGTAAATTATAATTAAAGGAGTAGTGATGGAAAAGGGAAAAAAGACAGCAATATTAATCCCCTGCTATAACGAATCAAAAACAATCGAAAAGGTAATTAAGGATCATCAGGTCGTGATGCCCCATGCTGATATTTATGTTTATGACAACAATTCCAGTGACGGAACCGATGAAATTGCCCGAAAAGCCGGAGCGATTGTTCGGTACGAATATCGGCAGGGAAAAGGGAATGTGGTCAGATCGATGTTTCGTGACATCGACGCAGACTGTTATATTATGACGGATGGCGATGATACCTATCCCGCTGAATTTGCATTGGAGTTGGAACGACAGATTTATGAAAAACGCGCGGATATGGCCATTGGTGATCGGTTGTCATCGACCTATTTTACGGAAAACAAACGCCCATTTCATAATATCGGAAATGTGCTGGTACGAAAATTAATTAATGTGTTGTTCAAAGCAGAAGTGAAAGACATTATGACTGGCGCCCGGGGATTCACCAGAGAATTCATCAAATCATTTCCGGTAACATCAAAGGGTTTTGAAATTGAAACGGAAATGACAATTTTCGCCCTGGATAATAATTTTAAAATTGTTGAGGTGCCCATCGATTATCGGGACCGACCGGAAGGTAGTGAGTCCAAACTGAATACTTATTCAGATGGCTACAAGGTTTTAATGACCATCGGAACCCTGTTCAGGGATACAAAACCCTATTTGTTTTTTTCAATGATTTCATTAGCATTGTTGATTATCAGTGGGATCTTTTTTACCCCCATTTTAATGAACTATTTTGAAACGGGTATGGTAGCTAAATATCCAACCTTGATTGTCATCACAGCCTTATGGATTATTGCTATCATCAGTTTTTTCAGCGGGGTCATCTTGCAAGTATTAAAGAAACAACACCGCCATAACTTTGAAAGACATCTGAACCTGCTGAACGAGATCTGGAGCAAAGAATCCTGATAATAGCATCATGTCAAAAATATCATGACACCAGGATATGATCATAAGGGGACATAAAAATATTAGATATAAAGAGGAAAAGTGATTGGAAGAAAGAGAAATCGAGTTAACGATATTAATGCCTTGTCTGAATGAAGCCGAAACATTGGAAATCTGTATTAAGAAGGCAATGTCGTTCTTAACAGACAACAATGTCGATGGAGAGGTGCTGATTGCCGATAATGGCAGTACGGATGGATCTCAGGAGATAGCAATAAGAAATGGGGCCCGGGTTGTTAATATCCAACAAAAGGGATATGGTAGCGCTCTGAGAGGTGGCAGCGAAAATGCCAGAGGCAGATATGTCATCATGGGAGATGCGGATGATAGTTATAATTTTTTGAATCTGATGCCTTTTCTGGAGAAACTCAGAGAAGGATACGAATTAGTAATGGGAAATCGGTTTAAGGGTGGAATAGAAAAGGGGGCAATGCCGCCACTGCATAAATATCTGGGGAATCCGGTATTATCATTTATCGGGCGGATTTTCTATCCCAGTGATATCAAAGACTTTCACTGTGGCCTTAGGGGTTACAACCGAGCCGCGATTCAGAGTCTTCAACTGCAAACAACGGGAATGGAATATGCCAGTGAAATGGTTGTTCAGGCAACCTTGCATAAGCTGAAAATGATCGAAGTGCCAACAACCTTATCACCCGATGGCCGTACCCGGCCCCCCCACTTGAGAAGCTGGCGGGATGGTTGGCGACATCTTAAATTCCTGATGATGTACAGTCCCGATTGGACGTTTTTGTATCCCGGTCTGATTTTGTCAGTTATCGGTCTGATTATGATGGTTGTTATCGGTGTAGGACCAACAAAAATCGGAAATGTCAACTTTGGTATCAACACGATGATGTATGGATCAGCGTGTGTGTTGGTGGGGGTTAATATCAGCTTATTTTCAATGTTTACCAAAGCATACGCATTAAGTTCAGGGTTTATTCCCAATAGTCCCAAAACCGTCAGTATTTTTGAAAAATTTACGGTTGAAAAGGGTGTTGTGATTGGTATTATTTTAACCTTATTAGGGATTGTGGCTACCATTTTTGCTTTTATAATTTGGGGTAACAATTCTTTTGGCAATCTGCAGCCAGAATCAATTATGAAAATAACGATTCCGGCAACAACATTGATTGCCATTGGAATCGAATTGATTTTTGCCAGCTTCTTTTTGGGGATTTTGGAAATCGAAAGAAAAAAATAGAGTATCGCAGGCAAGCTAGAGAAAAATTTAGGTTGTCTGTTGTTTTGCTTGAGCCATTAGAAAGCGATAGAGAGGGTGAGAAGATGGCATCGACAGTATCTGAAGTAGAGAAAAATCGGTTGCAGAGATTTTTTAATAAAAACCGGTTAGTAATTTTCATGATCAGTTTTATTGTAATCAAACAATTACTAGTAATTGGCATACCACTATTTGCTCATGCAGGAGCAGGTCATGATGACCGCTTAATGATCAATATGGCGGACTCGTTGATTAACGGAGAGTGGTTAGGTGAGTATTCAGAAAAGACGCTGGTTAAAGGCCTTTTCTTTCCCTTCTTTCTGGCAGTTAATCATTTATTTGGTATTCCTTATTCGCTGTCAATTCCTGGAATTTACTCGATCGGTTGCATGATCTTTGTTTTTGGGATAAAAAAACTATTTCCGACAGAATTGCCACTCTTTATTATTTTTTTGGCGCTTCTATTTAATCCGATCTCATTCGCAGATGAAACCTTCCTCCGGGTTTACCGAAATAGTTTGACGGCTCCCCAGGCATTAATTATCAGCGGAAGTATGTTTGCTGTTTACCTGAATCGTTTTGAAAAAACCTGGATTCAACTGCTATGGGCTATTTGTGGGGGACTTGGTTTAGCTTCGCTTTGGAATACCCGGGAAGATGGGATCTGGATTATTCCGTTGGTATTAGGAGTAATCGTCATTACCGGAATAGTCATCATTGCAAGGAAGGAACGACCTTTAAAGGAAAGAGTCAAAAAGAGCATAATCACGGTCGTGCCGGTGGTAATACTAATATTATCTACCATCATTATTTCCAGTATTAACTACGCCTATTATGGGATTTATACGACTAATGAGTTGAACAACAGCAATTTTACAAAGGCCATAAAAATTATTTATTCGGTTCAGCCAAGTGAAGAGGTGACGCGAGCATCTGTTCCCAGAAGCACAATGACAAAAATCTATGAGGTTTCACCGACGCTTAATAATATCAAAATAGAACTGGAAGCTAGTCTGGATCGATGGTCATGGTATGAAAAAGATGCAAAGGTAAGACAGGTGGAAGATGGCTTTTTCTTCTGGGCTTTGAGAGAAGCGGTTGCCAATGCCGGCTATTACGAAAATGCGGTTAAAGCTGATGACTTTTACAAAAATGTCGCACAGGAACTGGAAGCAGGTTTCGCGAGCGGCGAGCTGGAACGTCGGCCGACCATGCCCTCAGCGCTGATGTCTCCCTGGCGGGATGAATTCAACCAAGAATTGCCAATTGCTTTTTTAAAAACCGTCAACTACGTAGTTAGCTTTGAGGCCATTAAAACCAGTATCACTGACAGCATTGATGACGGGAAGAGTGGGGTTTTACTTTTTGAAGAAATTACAAATGATCAAGCACGCATTAATGGTGAACCGATTTCATTAAGCGACCAAATCAGGATTGCGTTGTTAAATGGGGTGACCGGAATTTATCGGATTATTGGGGCCATTGCATTTATTGCGGCCCTTTTAGCCTATGGTCTGATATCTGCTTTTATACTCATAAAAAAGTTGCGAAACAAATACGAACTAATGGATTGCTGGTTGGTTTTATCAGCCTTGCTGTTCAGTGCATGTGTGTTGGCTGGCGGCGTTGCCTATACAGATATTTCTGCTTACGTGGCCATTTCATATTGGTATCTGGCAGGTGCCTATCCGCTGATTATCGCCTTTAATGTCGTCGCGCTCTATAAGATAACGGAGATATTTGTTAAGGTGAGATACAAAAAAACAAAAACAGAAAAAGAACTGAGATTGAGGGAACAATGAAACTAAAAAACTACTTATTTTTACATGCAAGTTTATTATTATATTCAATCGGATCGGTTTTCTCGAAGATGGCCAGCAAAGAAGAATTTCTTTCCCTGGGATTTATTCTTTATTATGGATTATTTTTATTTATACTGTTTGTTTATGCCCTGCTCTGGCAGCAGATCTTAAAGCGATTTCCTCTAACCGTGGCTTTTGCAAATAAAGCCATTACTATTTTGTGGGGAATTGTATGGGGTTATCTGTTTTTTGGAGAAGCATTGCGTTGGGGAATGTTGTTGGGTTCAGTGATTATTGTTTCAGGAATATATTTGGTGGTAAGTGATGATAAATAATGAATGGGTTTATTATGTGCTGTATTTGTTTTCGGTCTTAGTGGCATCCCTTTCACAAGTTATTCTAAAAAAAAGCGCCATGATTCATTATGAAAGTCGAATCAGAGAGTATCTGAATCCCTATGTTATCGGGGCTTATTTTTTCTTTTTTGGATCATCGTTATTAACGACCTTTGCTTATCGAGGGGTCCCGCTGACTCTGGGGCCGGTTTTAGAATCGACGGGATACATTTATGTTGGGATTCTGGGGATGCTTATTTTAAAAGAAAAACTAAGTCGGCGGAAAATTATTGGGAATGTATTGATTGTCGGTGGAATTCTTGTTTATGCATTTATTTAAGATAAGATCCTATGGCAACAAGCTGGGAACTTGATTGAATAGAGAAAGTCAAATTTTTGGAAGGTTGTGTGAGATTAAGATGAATAATGACCGTTTCGGTAAAGATTATGGAAATCGAACGATTCAAAATTTAATGGAATCCCCCAAAACGAATCGGATTCTTTTTGGGGCGATCGTGGCAGTTACCTTTATGTATATGGTATTTTTAAATATCAAAACGCCCCTGATTGCCGATGATTTTGTGTATACCTTTATCTTTGGCACATCAATGCCCGTAATGAATCTAGGTGATATCGTTAATTCGCAGATTTCTTACTATACAACTTGGGGCGGCCGGGTAGTGGCAGAAACGTTAACGCAGCTCTTTATGTTTTGGGGAAAAGATGTTTTTAATATTGCCAATAGTTTTTGTTATATAATCTTTTGCCTGGCAGTTTATTTTCTGGCCGCTGGCCGAAGAATCCGATTTGAATTGTTATTACTGACAACGGTTTTAGTCTGGTTTTTCACCCCGATGTTTGGGCAGACAGTGATGTGGTTAACCGGCTCCTGTAACTATTTATGGTGTGGAACCATCATTTTATTGGCCCTTATCCCATTTCGCTTGTATGAAGAAAGACAGACGAAACGATTAAGCAGTATCTGGTTTGCCATGATGATGATTCCTTTATTTTTCATCAGTGGTATTACCAATGAAAATACGGCTGGGGCGATGATCTTAATTATGATCATGTTCGGTGCGGTTTATTTTAAACGCAAAATTCGCATTCCGGCATTTGCATATACGGGTTTGTTTTTCTCAACCTGTGGGTTTTTGTGCATGATCTTTGCCCCGGGGAACAACCTGCGGGTAGAGAACGAATCAGCGGTAGCTGAGGTAACCATGATGGTCGGATCAAACCCAATTATCACCCGGCTTTCATATTTTGCTTACAACCTCTATGCCCTGATGCCACTGGTGATCTTGGCGGCCATCGCATTTGTTCTATTAAGAAATGAAAAAGACCGAAGCGCCTGGACGAATTTTGGAATCTTTACCGTGGCCGCAACTGCGGCAATGCTGGTGATGCTATTACCGCCGAAATTTCCGCCCCGGGCGATGTTTGGGTTGGCGGCATTTTTAATTATTGCGGTGGTTTATGCATTGGGGCAACTCAAACTGACGCCTGAGCGGATCAAGAAGTTTGTTTTAATTCCCGGTTGTGCGGTTATGGTGTTTTATGTTATGTCTTGGGGTTATGTCGGCGTGGATGCCATCACAGTCAACAGACAGTATCTTGCCAGAGTCCAAATCATTCAGGAACATAACGAAGAATTCGTCGAGGTGCCGGAAATTGTGCCCTTATCGAGCCATAATGGCATGTCCGGATTAAAGGATGTCCAACTGGATCCCAACCATTGGGTAAACCGAGCCTTGGCCGATTATTTTGGAGTTCCGAATATTGTGCGGCAACCGTAATTCTGAAACGATTGAACACTAAACTTGAGTTATTTCGAAATTGTTATAATCAAAAGATAAAAAAGCCACCCACTGCAAAATGCTGAGGGTGGCTTAAATCGTTTTAGTTAGAGGCTTCTTCTATATACGAATCGGAATCGTCTGATGTTCCATTTACCGCGTCTTTTATTTCGTCGCTGATCTCCATTGCCGCATCCGAAGGGGTATAGGGGGTTTCGTAGATGAATTGATAGAATGCTTCAATATTTTCGGCCAGGGTGTTAGGGATAACGTAAGAAACGCCATCCAGCATATCAAGCGAAATCAGATCGTCGGTGGGGAAGCGACTTTGTTCGATGTCTTTTGAGGGCATCAATGCCAAGTTTGCACCATATTTTAACATTTCCATGGTACTCAGGGAAGTTTCCACATAAGGCAATGTGGCCATTACCAGATTATATTGCTCTTTGACATCGAGATCAAGGGCTTTTGATAATACTTGTTCAAAAACAACCCGCTGCCGCAGGGTTCGATCAAAATCGCCATCCCCTACATAACGAACACGGCAGTAAGCCAGGGCCTGGGAGCCATCAACGACCTGAGAACCGGTATCTTCCAGAAAAGGGGAACCGGTCTCGACTTTTTCATTAACGTCCATCAGGTATTCATTGACCCAGTCTAATTCTTCATCTGTTTCAATATCGATGGTGACGCCACCAACGGCATTGACCATCGAAACCATCGCGCTGAAATCAATCGTGACGTAATCGGTGATGGTGGTGTCAAAATTCTGATTGATGGTTTGAAGCGCCAAATCCGGGCCACCATAGGCATAGGCGGCGTTAAGTTTGTCATAGCCGTATTTTTGGTCGATATAAACGTAGGTGTCGCGCATCAGTGAGGCAACCTTGACCTTGCTATGTTCGTAATCAGCGGTGGCAACCATGATGGTATCGGTCCGATCGCCATCAACATCATCCCGCCCATCGACTCCAAAAACAGCAACATTGACAATCTTATGCTGTTTGGCAAAGCTGGCCGCTTCGTCGCTAATTCCATACTTGCTCAAATTTCCTTTTAGATCGCTGGTGACATTACCTAAGAAAAATGCATTAACAGCAAAAGCAGTGGCGATTAGAAAAATTATAATCAGCAAGATGGTGCGCAGGAATTTTTTCATAAAGCCCTTGTTTTTTTTCTTCTTCGGCATCGGATCGGGAAGGATTATCGGCTTTGTCTTTTGCTGTCGCGAATTCGGTTTCGCTTTGGTTTCTGATTTAATGGTCTTTAAGGGGCGGGTGTCTTGTCTTAAGTTTTTATTAGATAACTTCGGTGAAGATGGATTCCGTCTATTTTCAATCACGCTTTTTTTTCGATTATTCAAATTTTTACCTCATTTGGAAATCATTCTATCTGGCAAATATAAATCTGCAGATTTACAGCAGAGACGCGATTTGTAAAGATTTTTTCACGTCTTTAATTTGGAAATGAGTCCGAATTACTCTATTTTTAGACTTCTAGTAGGGTATTATATCATATTTGTAAATATTTGTAAAAATAATATAAATAGAAAAAATTAGTGACCGGTAAATCTTGTTATACATTTTAGGAAAACTTTGTTATAATAGAAGGCAAAGACTGATAGCGAATATAGGAGTGGGGTTATTATGGCAAATGAACAGGAACTCAATGAAAAAAATGAGTACTTTGAATATGTTGAATCACGCATTGAAAATTTAGAAAAACTGATTTTGAAGAAGGATGAAGAATTAAAATCGCTGATCCTCAGAACAGTCCAGGGTGGTCCAGCACAGCCCGATAAAAATTTTCAGCAGGAAAAGTCACCACGATCTGATCCGGGGAATTTCGAGCGTGTGTTTGAAGATTTGAAAGAGGAAGAAACCCGATTTTTAAAAAACGAGGGTGAGATTCCTAATTATCAGGCTGAGGAGCTCAATAACCAACTGGCTAATATCGAAAAAAGGGAAAAAATGGTTCAGGATATGCTGGATTCATTGGGGACAGCCCTTGCTATTCTGAAAAAACGTCATGAAGAAGTGAATCGAAAAGAAGAAACCCTGAATCGCGAGTATCAGAAGCTTCAGGAAATTGAAGCGCTATATCGGAGCGCAGAAGGTTTGGACGGCTTGAATTCAACCTTTGGCCAGGTTTCAATCGACGGCGGAAGTTCGCGCGAAAACCGCAGAACCGCCCCCGAAAATGACAGCAAGGAGTGATTTGATGAAATTAAGTTTTGGTAAATGCTGGGGTCTGTTGATTTTTGATATCGTTGGATTAGCGATTTCCGGTTATGCTTTTTTATTGGGATATCAGGTAATAATGACACTTGCCAACGCAAATGCCTATATTATTCTGATGGGTTTTTTTGTGGGGATTAAGGTTATCATCTTAGCCTTGTATGATTTAAACAGGAACATGCTGCGGAAGAATATTCCCTTTATCGGCGGCGGGATTACAATTCTCGGCAACGGCATCATTTTTGCGATGTGCTTTTTTCTGATCCCCGATGTACCGCTGACATTGTTTATTGGTTTAGCCATTTCAGACTTCCTGATCATCACCCTCTGTCACCTGCTCTGGTGGGTTCTCATAGGTAAAGATGATAATTATTCGAATGATCAGAAATCAGTAAAAGAAGAGCGAACACCTAAACAGAAAAATAAAAAAGCATCAAAAAAAGACCTGAAAAATGAACAGAAAAACGAACCGATAAAAGTGGATAAAAATTCAGGAAAAAAAGTGAAAAGCGAGAAAAAAACCTGGCTGTCGCGAGATGATGAAGAAGAATCCGAGTATGACAGCATTTTTACCAGTCTGCTGGAAAACGAAAAAAAAGGACAGCAACGCTATGTTGAATCGCCCAGAGCTGATGAACCGAGGGTTGTTGAAGAAGAAAAGCGTTATCAAACCAGTGACTTTCTTAATGAAATCAAGGAAAATTTAAAAAAAGAAAATAAAGCACCGTTGGAGCAAACCGCAACGCAAGTGGAGTCAGCGATGAAACCGGCAAAGCAGGAATTTACCCCATCGCCAGTAAGAATGCCAGCGAGCTTACCTGCCATGGAATCAGCACCGAAAAAAGAAGCGGTGCTTGAATCAACGCCGTTAATGAATAAGCAGATAATTGCAGAAACCATGATACTTCCATCACAGATATCGGAAGCGACAAATCCGATTTTACTGCAGAACAGCACGGATCTTTTTGGTGAATTGCCAACGATCAAAGAAAAAAAATCGGATTTACCCAAAATGGAGACCTTGAACTTAAACACTTCCGGAACAAATGAATCCGAAATGGGTGATAATGAAGACGGTTTTCTCTCAATTGAGCGTCGGCTGGGCTATCTATTTCATGAAATTGAAAAATCCATGAAGGAAACCCAATATCTGCAAGGGGCAATCAGTGAATTCCAGAAGGAAGTGGAAAACTATCAACCCATTGCTGGCGATGAAAAAATTGTTGCGGCCGGGAATTTGATTCGGGAAAAACTCAAAATGATCATCGATAAACAATTCGTTGTGGATGAGGTTCTGGATGATCTGATTCGCCTTTCTAAACTGATCAATAAACGAATCAATGATTTGGATGTGATTGAAGCGGGACTAAATCAGCGCAAGATCGCATTGGATCAAAAAGATTTACTATTAGTTGAAGCCCGAAACCGGAACCCGGTGGAAAAAGAAGTGGAGATTCGCCCAGAAGAAGTGGTGCTGGAGAATCTGGATGCCGAGTTTATCGTTGCTGAAGGTGACTACGAATCGATCCGGAAATATTTAACCGAGAATCCGGAAGAATAGATTGGGATTAATTCTACTTAAAAAAATAGAACAGATGTAAGCGCTGGACTTGTACGAGTCTGGCGCACACTGGAAATCAAATCGCCATATCCTATCCCGAGCAATAATTGGGGAAACATTAACCATCCTTTTGTTATAATCGATGGTTTTTTTTATTGCGAATTTTTAACAAAAATGATATACTGCTACCTGTATAAAAGTGGGTGTATTGGCTAAAGATACATCAAAACTTATTATTATTAGGAGGAAAAGAAATGAAAAGAATCGCAAAGCTCGGTGTTTTGGTAATGGTAGCCGTTATGGTTTTATCACTTGCAGCTTGTTCCGGTGGAACAACAAAAACTAGCAGTGATACAAAGAAATATGTAATCGCTACAGATACAACATTCAAACCATTCGAGTATGAAAATGAAAAAGGTGAGCGTGTTGGGATTGATATTGATCTTTTAGCCGCCATCGCCGCAGATCAGGGTTTCGAATATGAGTTGAAAGCGGTTGGCTTTGATGCTGCCTTAGGTGAAGTATCAACTGGTCAGTCTGATGGTATGATTGCGGGAATGAGTATTACCGACGAACGTAAAAAAACCTTCGACTTTTCTGACCCATACTTTGATTCCGGTGTCGTTATGGCCGTTTCATCGTCAAACAATACCATCAAGACCTATGCCGATCTAAAAGGACAAAAAGTTGCTGTCAAAACAGGAACTGAAGGAGCAACCTTTGCCGAGTCAATTAAAGATCAATATGGTTTTACAACTGTTTCCTTCCCGGATTCAGCCAACATGTATGAAGATGTAAAAGCCGGAAATTCAGTGGCTCTGTTTGAAGACTATCCCGTAGTTGGTGATGCAATCGCCAGCGGTGTGCCACTTAAAATGGTTACAGAGATGGAAAAAGGCAGCTCTTACGGCTTCGCAGTAAAACTGGGTCAAAATCCTGAGTTGATTGAAATGTTCAACACCGGTTTAGCCAACCTGAAAGCCAATGGAAAATATCAGGAAATACTGGATACATATATCAAAAAATAATCTGTTAGAAAAAATTTAACACGTTATTAATTTTGAAATCATCTGTCAGCAGCTTTGCTACTGGCAGATGATTTCTCTAAGTTATCTAAAAGTGTTTACTTGCGTGATTGTTTCTGAGTGAGTAAAGACTGTTGGACAACCGGAACCATAGAAGGAGGTTGACGTGAGTATACCAGCATTAATTGTACAGTATTGGCCCCGCCTGCTGGCAGGATTGGCCTTAACGGTTGAAATTACAATCATTTCCCTTATTTTAGCAGGTATTTTAGGCATGGTTTTCGGACTTTTGTCGGTATCAAAGAGAAAAGGCTTAAGAGCAATTGCGCTTGTTTATGTGGATATCGTCCGGGGTACCCCATTATTGGTTCAGGCGTTTTTTATCTATTTCGGGATTCCGGCGGCCTTGGGCATCCAATCAGATCCGGTTGTTTCCGGCGTAATTACTCTAAGCTTGAATGCCGGTGGTTATCTGGCGGAGATTGTTCGAGGTGGGATCGAATCCATCAGCAGAGGTCAGATGGAAGCGGCCAGGAGTTTGGGTTTGCCTTATGGGATGGCGATGCGGAGTGTCATTTTACCCCAGGCGATCCGAACCATGACTCCAGCGTTGATCAATCAATGTATTATTACCCTCAAGGATACGTCACTACTTTCGGTTATTGGCGTGACCGAATTGACCCAAACCGGACGGCTGATTATTGCCAATAATTACCAGTCCTTCGAGGTATGGGCGATCGTAGCAGTGATGTACTTTATCATTATTATGATCTTATCGAAGATTTCAAAACGTATTGAAAGGAAAATGTCTTATGGGAAAAGTAAAAATTAAAAATCTCAAAAAGAATTTTGGTGATTTAGAAGTCCTGAAGGATATTAACCTGGAAGTTAAAGAACGGGAAGTGATCTGTATTATTGGCGCTTCTGGCTCAGGGAAAAGTACCTTGCTGAGGTGTATTAATGCTCTCGAAGATGCCAGTAGTGGTACCATCGAGGTTGATGGCAATGACATTACCAGGGCCGATGGTAATATCAATAAATATCGACAGGATATTGGGATGGTTTTTCAACAGTTTAATCTTTTTCCGCATATGACGGTGTTGAAAAATATCTCCTTCGCACCAGTGGCGCTTAAGCTCAAAACCAAAGAAGAAGCCGAAGAAACAGCACTGAAACTGTTAAGAAGTGTTGATCTGGAAGAAAAAGCCAATGTCTATCCAGAACAGCTATCGGGAGGGCAACAGCAACGGGTAGCCATTGCCCGGGCACTGGCGATGAACCCGGATGTCATGCTTTTTGATGAGCCGACTTCAGCCCTGGACCCCGAAATGGTGGGGGAAGTTTTAAATGTAATGAAGCAACTGGCCAAAGATGGCATGACCATGATCGTCGTTACCCATGAAATGGGATTTGCCAGAGAAGTTGCCGATCGGGTAATTTTTATTGATGAAGGTTTTATCGTCGAAGAAGGTCCTCCCAGTGAAATCTTTGGTAATCCCAAAAACCAGCGAACCATCAATTTCCTGAATAAGGTCTTGTAAGTGCGATTGTTTTATTAGATTCAGATTACCAGGATACTAAATAATCAATGCAAACCATCTCGTGAGAGGTGGTTTTTTTTGGGCCGGTGGTAATGATTTCACTTTGAGGGTATAATTGAGTATAGAGTTTCAGAGAGGGGATTAAATAGCGATGGTGATGATTAAAGAACGGTTAATTAATTGGTTTGACTGGGTTAAAACAAGGGTAATGGAAAACAAACAGAGGACCGGGGCGCTGCTGTGTACCCTCCTTGCGCTGATTGGCTTTTTTTTGCCATTTATGAGTGCCAAGGCCGATGTCTCGGTAGCGGGGATCATGAACAATCCCGTGGCAGTGATTAGTCCTGAATATGATATGATCAATTTTACCTTAAGTGATTTTGTCTGGCAGGAACCGATTGACGAATTTGAAATCTATGGGGTGCCACTGGATAACGTCAAAATATTGGATCAGTCGGTGCTGGAAATACTACGAAATCCGCTGCCGGATCAGGGCTACGTCAGCAGTGTGAATGACGCTTTATCAAGCCCGGCGCTGGATTATCTGGTCGATCCCAAGGTTCAGGAAATTGTCGCCACCCGGTTTAGTAATGGGGCAAATATCAATGCCATTCTTGGTGATCTATGGACGATGATTCAAAGCGCCAGAAATATTGCCGGGAAGGTTAATGATGTGACCATCCAGGCCCGGCAGTCGATGGATCAGGTCAATGCTGCAATGGCGACCATCGATGGTTATAAAGCCACCGCCAATGGTGGGGTACTAATCCTATTTCTGGTTTTAATTGGTTTAGTGGTGCTCATTTTATATAAACGGGCCAGTATCAAGCTGGTTATTTGTATTTCGGGATTATTAGTGGCTCTGTTTATAGCAGTTGGTATCGTTACTGCAGTTGCCAATAATAGCATTAATGAGCAGCTTGTCAGCCTGGCAAGTCAGGTAAATAATGGCATTATGGATGTTATGCGAGCCATCTTAACTGGAACATTTGGCGACGTCGGAACATTTATTGCCAATTATATTAACGGCCAGGCCAATTTTCTGGTCATGTCATTTGCGCTCCAGTTGGAAGCCGGGTATTGGATTAGTTTGCTGGGCCTGTTGGGGACCTTGATACTATTGATATTGACTGCCCGAAAAGAGCAACGGATCAAAGTGGAAACGGAAATCCAAACTGAGTTGGACGAATCGGTTTTAGCAGAAGAAATTGATGAAGCGATTGAAGCTCAGGAAGACCGGCAGGCAGGCTTATTAAACGAAGTCAGCGAAAGGGCAGATGCGGAACAAAGGGCAGTGAGTGGTGAAATTGAAAAGTAATTCATGCCATAACAATAATTCAGGATAGAAAAAAAGGATGATCCGCGGATCATCCTTTTGCTTATTCAACTAATTGAGAGATCTTGATACTTTTGGTATGTTCGATGGGTTCCCAGATTTCAATCGGTTTGATAAAACACAACACATTAATGGGAATCCAGGAGGCCAGATAAAACCAAAAAGAGAAAACCGAAATATTGTTAATCTGACGGATTTTTTTGCCTTCCAGCCATAACACCATAGCGGTAAAGACCACGCTGAAGAGGACCCCGCCAATGGAAAAGAGAATGGCAAAGCTCAATGCGTTGGACCAGACACTGGTGGTGATAAATAGCATCCCCAAAATGATAAAGGAACAAATGGTATAAATGCAGGTCAGTACTTGCATAAAGGGGGAAACCAGAAACATCAGCATATCCATGGCACAACGATTTTTATCCTTGACCACGGCGTCGATGAGCTGTTGCGAGTACTGATTAAAACACTGAATGGTACCAGTCGACCAACGTTTACGCTGCGACCAGGATTGATCAAAGGTAATCGGGTGCTCGTCATAGGTAACCGCCTCGGGAACCCAGGCGACCCGGTAACCCTTGATGATGCATTGGGTAGTGAATTCGATATCTTCAGTCAGGCTGAAAGTTTTGAATCCTTCTTTTTTGATGACATCGGCATGCATCATAAATCCGGTTCCGTTTAAAGTAGCAGACCAGCCCAGCTTATGGCGAGCCAGGTTCATAAAACGATTCAAAGTCCAGTAAAATACTGATTGGCAGCCGGAAATCCAGGAATCATCGGGGTTTTTACTGTCCCGGTAACCCTGGGCAATTTTTTCGCCCGATTCAAGAACGTTATTCATTGAGGTAATAAAATGTTTATCGACCAGATTATCGGCATCAAAAACGCAGAAGGCATCATAGACATCATTTTCGGCGAAAATATAATCAAAGAATTGCGAAAGGGCGGCACCTTTGGATTTAACTTCGGCCGTACAGGTCATAATCTTGGCACCGTGCTCAAGGGCTACTTCTTTGGTATTGTCAGTGCAATTATTGGGAATAACATAGACATCCATCAGTTCTTCCGGATAATCCTGTTGATGAAGACTTTCGATCAGATTACCAATAACCGCCGCTTCATTTCGGGCGGCAACCACCACAGCAATGCGGTTTTTGGGAGGGGAGAGTACATATTTATTGTGTTTGGTATACCCAAATACTCCGATACCTAAGTAATAGATACCATAAATAAAAAACGGGATGCCTAAAATAAATAACAGAGTAAAAATTTGTGAAACCATCTCTATTTAATTTCTCCTTCATATTAAGTTATATCGGTGATTATCAAAGCCGGAAACAAATTGTGTTGTTCGGTTCCAATAACTACCGGATATAGTATAAATGCTTTTTCTTCATGACACAACCACCAGGAATTGTCATTCATGGTGGTTGTGTGAGTTTATGTTCGTCGCATTTAAGTTCCTTCATTTTAACACGAAACAGAGTATTTATCAAGGATTGGGGTTGTTTCCTGAAAACGAGACCATTGTTTTTTTAAGGTTATTCAAAGGTTTGTATTGCTTTTGCGTATTTATAAATCCTCTAAATTATCTTTAATCAGGCGGGTCCGGGGCATTTCGGTTTTATGCATATTGGCAAAATATCCCCACAGCATAATCAATCCGATTGGCCAAATCAGGAGACTCCAAACAACCAGCCACCATTTGGAATAATAAAATGGTTTTTTTCCGACGCTATCTGTTACTTCATTTTCTGCCATCATATCTAATTTATCTTCTAACATTGTCACATCCTCCTTTTTTCTTTGTTGAACTATAGATACCCTAAAACTGCGAAAAACAACAATAATCAAAAAACTTAAAAAACTAAAGGGTTCATTTTTGATTCATATTGAATGCTTAAAATAGAGCCATGAAATAAAATCAATGGTTGGAGGATCGACTTGAAAAAAGGAAAAACAAACAAGTTTATAATTGGCAGTGTGGTTGGAGTGTTGTTGATTGTGGGAGGATTTGTGGGATATCAGGTTTTAGCAAATTCGGCGAAAGATCAGTTTACCGCGACACCTGCTTTAGTAGGTAATATTGTCAATGACAACCGTTTTTCAGGGGTAATTGAGAGTCAGTCCCGGGAAGATGTCATGGCCGCCAGTGCTCTGGAAATAAGTGAGCTCTACGTCAGTGAAGGAGAACTAATTGCTGAAGAGACAGATCTTTATGAATCGGTTTCGGGGGATCTTGTCACCTCAACCGTCGCCGGGGAAGTAGCCGAGATTTATTACGATGAAGATGAAACCGTGGCGGCTGGCGGGAAAATTATGGAGATTGTCGATTTTGCTAATCTTCAGGTCAGTATCAAGGTGGACGAATATCAATTGGCCAGCTTAGCAGTGGGAGCGCCGGTCACCATCAATATCGACAGTATTGGGCGTAGTGTTCAGGGATCGGTCAGCGAAATCAGTCGGGAAGCAAAGAACGAAAATGGGGTGGCTTATTTTACCGCCATCGTTGATTTTCAGGGCGATGCACAGATTCGCATTGGGATGAATGCGGAAGTGGTCATCGTTAAGGAACAAGTTGAAAAGGCAGTGACGGTTCCGGTGGATGCGATTCAATTTGGCGCTGACAACGAAAGCTATGTCCTGATCAAAGGCGAGTCGGAAAATGCTGAGCAACGTCCGGTAACTACCGGAATAACCGACGGCATCAATATCCAAATAATAGAAGGTCTTGCCGAAAATGAGGTGGTTTTTATTCCCATGATGACAACCCCTGAGACCTCAACCTTTCAGCGACCGGAAACCGGTGGTGAACTCTAATGCCTGAAAAAATACTGGAAATGAAAAAGCTCGTCAAGACTTATATCATGGGTGAAGAGGAGCAGATGGTTTTAAAAGGCATAGATCTGGATATCAATCGTGGCGATTTTCTTTCGGTGCTGGGACCGTCCGGTTCAGGAAAATCGACCTTAATGAACATTATCGGCTGTCTGGATGTCCCCACCAGTGGGACCTATTATCTGTCTGGAGAATTGATTCGCGATCTGCCTGAGGTGGATCTTTCCCATATCCGTAACCGCGAAATCGGTTTTATCTTTCAGCAGTTTCAACTGTTGCCACGGTTATCAGCCCAGAAAAATGTGGAGCTGCCACTTATTTATGCCGGGGTGCCCGAGAAAGAACGGCAGGCCCGCAGTGCTCATATTCTGGAACGGGTGGGGCTGGCCGATAAAATGAACAACCGCCCCAATCAGTTATCGGGCGGTCAGCAGCAGCGGGTGGCCATTGCCAGAGCGCTGGTCACCGAGCCAACCATTCTGCTGGCCGATGAACCCACCGGAGCCCTGGATCAACAGACCGGTCATCAGATTATGGCGCTCTTTAAAGAACTTTATCAGGAAGGAAAAACCATCGTGATGATCACCCATGATGCTGATGTGGCTAAAAACGGCAGCCGCATTGTCCGGATTGTCGATGGGAATCTCAGTGAGGGGGTGTACAATGCTTAAGGAAAGTATTAAAATGGCATTAGAAAATATCGTCAGTAATAAGATGCGATCCTTTCTCACGATGCTGGGCATCATTATCGGAGTGGGATCGGTGATTGCGCTGATCACCATTGTTTCGGGAGCCACCAGCACCGTCACCGATCAGGTAGCTTCGATGGGGGCTAATACAGTGACCGTCCAGGTTCAGGGAACACCATTGAAACAGGGGCTGACCCAGGGCGATGTCAACAAGATCGCTGAACTGTCAAACATCTCTGGGATTGCCCCAACCATTTCCGGTCAAACCACAGTGGCCTTTGACGGCAATACCATGGATGAGATTACCCTTCAGGGAAAAAATGATGTGTACTTTGAAAACACCGAAGATGTCATCTCATCGGGACGCATCATTAATACCATTGATACCGAAAATAAAAGCCGGGTGGCGCTGATTGGAAATGACATTGCCAATGAACTCTATATCGGCAAAAATCCCATTGGCCAGGAAATTAAAATTGGCGGCATTGCCTATCATGTCATTGGGATCTTACAGGAATCGGATAGTTTTGCTTCTGCCGATACCAACAGCTCGGTAATCATCCCCTATACCACCGCCATGGGCGTGGTCGGGGCCAAATATATTAACAGCATGACCGTCTATATTGCTGATGAGGCGCTGGCCGATACCACCACCCGGCAAATTGAAGGGGTCTTAACAAAAGCCTTTAATGGTGACGAAGATGGTTACTCGATCGTCAACATGCAGAGTATCCTCGAGACCATTGAAGAGATGACCAGCATTCTGTCGATGATGCTGGCGGGGATCGCCTCGATCTCACTGGTAGTCGGGGGCATTGGCATCATGAACATGATGCTGGTTTCGGTCACCGAACGGACCAGTGAGATCGGTTTGCGCAAGGCCCTGGGAGCCGAGCCGAAACAGATTCAACTCCAGTTTTTGATTGAGTCAGTGGTACTCTGTCTGATTGGTGGCATCATTGGCTTTATCCTGGGAGTCAGCCTGGCCTGGGTGGTCGCCAATCTGATCGGAACCAGTTTTGCTCTGACGGCCTCCACCGTTTTATTGGCGATCGGCTTTTCCGCCGCCATCGGTGTGGTTTTTGGTTTTATGCCGGCCCGCAAGGCTTCCCGGCTCAACCCGATTGATGCCCTGCGAAGTATTTAGGGAAGAAAATAGGAGAAAGAAATGTTCAGTATTTTAATTTGCGAGGATGACAATCACATTCGCCGGCTATTTCGGGATACCCTGGAGAAAGAAGGCTATTCGGTCTTTGAAGCAAGCGACGGCGTCATGGCGCTGGACGAGCTGGGGAAAAATCATATTGATCTGTTAATCACCGATGTGATGATGCCCTATATGGATGGCCATGTATTAACCAAAACCCTACGGGATGGGGGCTTAGAGCTCCCCATCCTGATGATCACCGCCAGAGAAAGCATCGATGATAAAAAAACCGGTTTTAAAGCCGGCACCGATGATTATATGGTCAAGCCGGTGGACATGGATGAAATACTGCTGCGGGTTTTTGCTTTATTGCGGCGGGCCAAAATAGCCAATGAACAGCGACTGGTGGTAGGAAAAACGGTTCTGGATTATGAAGCCTTGACCTTAAGCATTGGTGATGAAACGACTACCCTGCCCAAAAAAGAGTTTCTGCTGCTGTTTAAACTGTTATCGGCACCCAACCGGATTTTTACCCGGGCGCAAATTATGGATGAGATATGGGGCTATGAAAGTGAAAGTGATCACCGTACCGTGGATGTCCATATCAAACGGTTACGGGAAAAACTGGAAAACAATCGTGATTTCGAAATCATCACCGTCAAAGGCTTGGGCTATAAAGTCCGGGTTTTATAGTCCGGGATAAGGAGTCATATGAAAAATAGAATTTTTCATTCAATTTACACAAAATTTCTGGTGACCTTTTTAGGAGCGCTTTTCTTCTCATCCACCTTAACCTTTGGGGTGATTTATTGGTCCCAGTTGGGCAATATTCTCGATCAAATCCGGGTGGAGTTGGTTAACCAGGCTCAGGCGGTTCAGACTCTGAATCAGGAGCAGTTGAGTGATGAAGCAATCACTGATTTATATGCCCAGGGAATTGTGGTGTCCCGGATTGTTGCCAGTCTGGATGAAGCGGGGGCGGCGTTGTCTGAAGAGGAACGTGAAAAACTTGAACGGGGCGAGATTGTTTACCTGATTTCCCACCAAGGTCACGATTTTCCGATGGCGCTGGGCAAGTTGACCGATGGTTATGTCGTTACCATGCCAAATCTGGAAAAAAATCAAATTGCCGGCTTTATGAACCTTCAACGCACGACCATGCTGGTAACCCTGCTAATCGGATCAGTGCTGATTGTCATTGCCGTAGCGATGATTGCCAAACCGATAAAAGCCGTTTCCGAAGCCACCAAAAAAGTCGCCGACGGTGATTTTGATATCCGGCTGAAGGTACGGGGAAAGGATGAGCTGGCGGTGTTGGCTCAAAATTTTAATATCATGACCACAGCGCTATCCCGAAACGACTATATCCATCGGGATTTTGTCAGCAATGTTTCCCATGAATTTAAAACCCCGATCGCCTCCATTAAAGGTTTTGGAAAGCTCTTGAAAGATCCTGATATATCCGAAACCCAACGGCAGGAATATATCGATATTATTGTCGATGAAAGCGACCGGCTGTGGAAGCTGTCGGCCAATGTCTTAAAACTGTCGGAATTGGAAAATGGCGTTTTGGGGTTGAAGAAAGAAGCCTTTGCGCTGGATGAATCAATCCGGCGAGTGGTGTTGCTGCTGCAGGAAAAGTGGGAAGCTAAAAATATCGATCTGGATATCCAGTTGGATGAAATTACCTACCAGGGTGATCAGGAACTGATGGCCCAGGTTATTATCAATCTGTTGACCAATGCGATTCACCATAGCCCGGTCGCTGGCGAAATCAGGATTGATCTCCATCAAACGGCCAAAGAAATTACAATAACAATAGCCGATACCGGAAAGGGCATTAGTAGGGAAGATCAGGAAAAAATATTTGATCGTTTCTACAAGGCCGATCAATCCCGCAGTACCCCCGGTACCGGGTTGGGACTTACCATTTCTCAGCGCATCGTTGGCCTTCACGGCGGAACCATTGCTGTGGAAAGTGCGCTGGAAAAGGGCAGTACCTTTTTTGTCAGACTACCCCAATAAAATGTAAATACGTCAAGCACCCGTCAGGGATAAAAAGTTCAGTCAGCTTTGCTGCTAAAACTTGCTTTATCAAGACGGGTGTTTGGCTTGTTACGCCGCAGGCGCTGATAAAACCAACGACAAAATTAGATTGTCGCTGGAATTTATAATTAATTATATTGAAGTTGATGCCAAAATAATATATCATGAAACTGATTTTTATAATTTATATCAAAACAAAAGGATGTTGGCTGATATGACAATGTATGATTCGCTTACTGTTTTATATTCGATCGGGCTGATTATTTCAATCACCTGCATCATTGGTGTGGCTCTTCAAAAACCTTCCGATGAGCAAAAACTGATGCTGCTAATTTCTTTTTTTGCTTTTTTAATATCATTGGGATACTGGTTTGGCATTCAGTCCAATTCGGCCGAAGCTGCTATTATGGCTTATAAACTGATGTACCTCGGGGGATGCAGCCTCTATTTTTTAATGGTCTTGTTTTTCGTCCGCTATTATAAAATAAAAGCGCCAAAACTGTTTTTCCCTATTTTTGCGCTGCTCTGCATCTTGCTTACCGGCGCCACCCTGACGATGGACCAGCATCACTGGTTTTATCAAAGCTATACCTTTGCTTATGAAACCGGTGTCCCCGTACTGATCAAAGAATACGGAATTCTACATACCGTCTATATGGCACTGGAAGCCGCCGTGGCTCTGGGTCTGATTGTGATGGTGATTTATCAGAGTAGCAAACGGAAAGACAAGGAAAAGTGGGAACCTTTTTTGTTATTGGCGGTGCCTTTAATTCCAGCTCTGATTCATATTGGCAAATTATATCTGCCAACCCAAATTGACCTGGCCTCCATCGGCATTTTGATTTCGGAACTCTTATTGATTGTGCTGATCTATCGGCTGAAGATCTATGACATTAACGATACCGCCAAACAGTTAATCATCGATTCCATGGATGATGCGATTATCGTGGTCGACCACAATTATCTCTACAAAGAAGTTAATGAACAGGCCATTGTCCTGTTTCCGGAGTTTGCCAGAGCAAAGAAGGACACAGAGCTGGCGGTCATATCGCCGGCGCTGGATCAGACTCTGAAAGAAGAGGATGCCAGCTTGTTCTATCTTGAAAGCCGGGTTTATGAACCTCATGTCAAGACGATCCGCCGGAATAACCAGATCAGAGGTTATGTGATCTGGTATCTGGATGTCACCGAAGCGGAAAAACGTAAGGAACTGGTACTCAATTATCAACAGGACCTGGAAAAAGAAGTGGCTCTGAAAACAGCCCGAATTGAAGAGATCCAGGAACAGATCATCATCAGCTTTGCCAATATTATCGAAATTCGGGATACCATCACCGGCGAACATGTCCGACGCACCAGTCTCTATGCCGAGAAAATCGCTGCCGTACTGCTCCAAAATGGCGACTATCCGGAGTTCGTTAATGAGCGGTTTATCCGGTTACTTTATACGGCCGCGCCGCTTCACGATGTGGGAAAAATCATGGTTTCCGACAGCATCTTGAACAAGCCGGGAAAACTGACCGAAGAGGAATGGGTGTTGATGAAAAAGCATGCTGAGCACGGTCAGAACATTTTAAAAAAAGCCCTGGCCAGGATTCAGGATGTGGATTATTATAATATGGTCTGCGAGGTGGCCATGTATCATCACGAACGATGGATTGGCGGCGGTTATCCGGAAGCCCTATCCGGTGAGGAGATTCCCCTGAGTGCGCGGATTATGGCGATCGCTGATGTCTTTGATGCCCTGACTTCGGCACGACCTTACAAAGACATTTACGACTATGATGCCGCTTTTGAAATTATCAAAAAAGAACGGGGCCTTCATTTTGACCCGATCCTGGTTGATGCCTTTTTGTCGATTCGGGAAGAAATTGAAGCCGTCGCAAACCAACAGGATAATTAAGGAATTTAAAAAAGGGAGCTTTCCGGATCATCAGCGATGATCTGGAAAGCTCCCTTTTATTAGGGATAGCTAACTAGTATTAACGAGTGTTATTAATTAGTTTAACAGGGATGCATCTTTTTGCAGGTCCTGGGCCAATTCATTTTCCAGTTCCTCCGCTTTCTCAAACTGTGAGTTGTAAAGTTTAGCATAGAAACCATTCGCCGCCAGCAGATCGAAATGATTGCCCTGTTCAACGATGTCGCCTTCATTCATAACCAGAATCAGGTCGGCATTTTTAATGGTGGATAAGCGGTGGGCGATGACAAAGCTGGTACGCCCTTCCATCAGGTTGTCCATGGCTTTCTGGATCAGCACCTCGGTACGGGTATCCACCGAGCTGGTAGCTTCATCGAGAATCAGGATTTTAGGATCAGCCAAAATGGCTCGGGCAATCGTCAGCAGCTGTTTTTGTCCCTGGGAGACATTACTGGCTTCTTCATTTAAGAACATGTTGTAGCCATCTGGCAGGGTGTGGACAAAATAGTCCACCTGGGCGGCAATAGCCGCTGCTTCCACCTCGGCATCAGTGGCATCGAGACGGCCATATTTGATATTGTCGCGGATGCTGGCATTGTAAAGCCAGGTGTCCTGGAGCACCATCCCAAAGAGGCTGCGCAGATCGCCGCGGCTGAAATCTTTGATATTATGACCATCCACCAGGATCGCCCCGGATTCCACGTCATAAAAACGCATCAACAGCTTGACGATGGTCGTTTTGCCGGCTCCAGTGGGACCAACAATGGCAATTTTCTGCCCTTCTTTGATGTGGGCGGAAAAATCTTTAATAACCGTTTTGTCAGGATGATAACCAAAGTTCACGTGGTCAAAATCAACACTGCCGGAAATCTTGGTGAGATCAAAAGCGGTGGCGCTTTCTTCCACTTCTTCCTCTTCATCGAGAAAGGTAAAGACCCGTTCAGCGGCGGCCGTGGTCTGCTGCAGGATATTGGAGATATTGGCAATCTGCGTAATCGGCTGGGTAAACTGGCGGACATATTGGATAAAGGCCTGAATATCCCCAACGCTTAAGCGACCATTGACGGCCAGATAACCTCCGAGAATACAAACCGCCACATAGCCAAGGTTGCCAATAAAGTTCATCATTGGCATCATCAGTCCGGACAGGAATTGTGATTTCCAGGCTGAGCTGTAAAGGGTGGTGTTATAGTGGTCAAAGGTTTCAAAAGAAGAGGCTTCGCCATTAAAGGCTTTAACCACGTTGTGACCGCTATACATTTCTTCCACATGACCGTTAATATGGCCCAGATAGGTTTGTTGTTCGCTGAAATGGGGCTGGGACTTTTTCACAATATTCACCACAATCACAAATGAGATGGGGACAATTAACAGCGCCACAATCGTCATTTGCCAACTGATTGAGAACATCATAATCAGTATCCCGACCAGGGTGGCCACCGAGGTAATGATCTGAGTAACACTCTGGTTCAGGGTCTGATTGACTGTTTCAATATCATTGGTCAAAAAGGAAAGAACCTCGCCATAGCTGGTTTTGTCAAAATATTTAAAGGGTAGACGATTAATTTTGGCAAAAATATTTCGTCGTAGTTGATAGGTTACCTTCATCGAAATACCGGTCATAATATAGCCCTGAATATAAGAAAACAGTGCGGCGATGACGTAGAGGCCAAGGAGCAGGAGCAGGATCTGACCAATATAGTCAAAATCGATGCCTTTGCCATTATCGGCAATCATATTCATAACCCCTTCAAATAATGCCGTAGTGGCATTTCCGAGGATTTTGGGACCAACAATCATAAAGACGGTGGAGGCAACCGCAAAGATCAGCACAAAAAAGAGACTGATTTTATAGGCCGATAGATAACGGGCCAGTTTTTTAAGGCTGCCCTTAAAATCTTTGGGTTTTTCGCCAGGCATCATGCCGCCGGGGCCCCGGCCCATTCCGCCGCCGCCCATATTGCCGCGTTTTGGTGTTTTGATATTATTTTTTTCGCTCATATGTTCAGTTCCTCCTCTGATAATTGTGAGGATGCAATTTCCTGGTAGGTGGCACAGCTTTTTAACAATTCATGATGGGTTCCTTTACCAACCACCCGGCCGTGATCCAGAACGATGATCTGTTCAGCATGCATAATCGTGTTGATCCGCTGGGCGACGATGAGCACCGTACTGTTACCGGTGTATTCTTTTAAAGCCCGTCGCAGCGCCACATCGGTTTTGTAATCCAAAGCCGAAAAGCTGTCATCAAAAATGTAGATATCCGGTTTTCGCACCAGGGCCCGGGCAATCGACAGCCGTTGTTTCTGGCCGCCGGAAACATTGCTGCCGCCTTGGGCGATTTCCCGCTCAAAGCCGTCCGGACTGCTTTCGATAAAGTCATTGGCCTGGGCGACCTGGGCGGCAATGGCCAGGTCAGCTTCATTGGCCAGGGGATCGCCATATTTAAGATTGGAAGCGACAGTGCCGGAAAACAGGACTCCCTTTTGGGGAATATAACCAATTTTTTCCCGCAGATCGTGTTGGGTGACCTCGCGGATGTCGATGCCATCGATTTTAACGGCACCGGAGGTGACATCGAAAAACCGCGGAATCAGATTAATCAGGGTTGACTTACCCGAACCGGTGGAACCGATGAAAGCGGTCGTTTCGCCGGGCTTAGCCACGAAGTTGATATCATGAAGGACATCCTCCTCAGCCCCTTCGTAACGGAAGGAGACATGGTCGAAAGTTAGGGTGGTCTGGGCGTTCATCGGCAGTTTTTTTGGTGCGGCGGGATCGACAATGCTGGGTTTGACTGCCAGCACTTCCTGAATCCGATCACCGGAAACAGCGGCCCGGGGAATCATGATAAACATCATCGACATCATCAGGAAGGAGAAAATAATCTGCATGGCATATTGCATAAAGGCCATCATATCACCAACCTGCATGGCCGAAGCGGCAATTTGCTGGGCTCCGACCCAAACAACCAGCAGGGTCATCCCATTCATGATAAACATCATGGTTGGCATCATAAAGACCATGACCCGGTTAACAAAGAGGTTGTTGGCGGTGGTGTCCTGGTTGACCTGATCAAAACGATTTTCTTCAAAGTTCTGATTGCCGAAAGCCCGGACGACCATCAGACCGGTCAGGCTTTCCCGGGTAACCAGGTTCAGTTTATCAACCAGTTTTTGGATCAGCTTGAAGCGGGGCATGGCAACAGCAAAAACGACACCAATAATCAGCATCACCGCGATCACTGCGACGAGGATAATCCAACCCATCGAGGTCGTCCGTCGGAGCGCCATAATAATCCCACCAATGGCCAGAATCGGAGAATAAATCAGAATCCGAATTCCCATAATCAGTATTGTCTGGATTTGGGTAATATCATTGGTGTTACGGGTAATCAGTGAAGCGGTTGAAAACTTATCAAACTCGGTATTGGAGAAGCATTGCACTTTGCGAAAAACATCCCGGCGCAGACTTTGCGAAACCCCGGCGGCAATTCGGGCCGAAAAAAAGCCAACGCCGATGGCCGCTAAAATAGCGATTAACGAAAGCAGCAGCATCATCGCGCCAATTTTTAAAATGTAAAGATTTTGAATCGCACCAACGTCAACTCCCAGTTCATTATAGAATTGTTTGGTGAATTGGACGGCTGTCTGAACCTGCATCGATTCCGGGGTCTGGACGGCCTGCTCCCGGGCCTCGTCAAAGGTGGTCGGCGGCAGCTGCGTCAGCATTGGCAGGATCGCATAAACCTGGCTAAAATCGAGGTCAGTCATGCTTTCGGTAGTGCTGGTATCGCTGGCACCGGTATCCAGTGAACGCATGTAATTGATAAAGGTCCAGGTGGCGGCGCCGAAGATCGGATCCAGGGTATCAAAGGTTTCGGTACTGGCATCGGTCAGGACATGAATCGGCTCGGTTTCCAGCGCCGGGAATTTTTCCAGGGTGGCTTGATAGTCGGGATTGGTGGTGTCATCCGGACTCATCAGCAGATAGTTATCGGCTACGGTTTGTTGATCGGCGGGGTTCATAAAGGTCGTCATCAGGGCATAGCCGTCTTCGCTGATGGCTTCGGGAGTGGCGTGTTCGATCCCGTTCTGCTGGATTCCGACATTGACAATGTCAGACATGTAGTTGGGCAGGTTCAGGTCAGAAATGGCCTGGACAAATAGCAGTACCAGGGTGATGAAGAGGACCCCGAGATAGGGTTTTAAATAACGTGAGAGCTTGATCATGTGGTTTTCCTTTCTGTTTTTTCTGGTTGTTCCGGGTCGCAGTGGTTTCGATCAATCTGATCAAAGGCGAACGCTAATTTGTCCAATAAGCGTACCAGTGCCTGGGCATCTTCTTCACCCAGCAGGGTGGCCGCTTCATCATAGATTTGGAAGCAGGACTTAGATACATCGGTTTCCAGATGTCGACCGGCCTCGGTGAGGTTAACGTAAACCAGGCGGCGATCCTTACTGGATGCAATCCGTTCGACATAACCATGCTTTTCCAAAGTTGAGATCGTTTGAGAAACGCCGGGCATGGAAATGGCGGTTTCCCGGCTCAGCTGAGAAATTTTCACGCCGGGAGCCAGCGGGAGATTGTTTGTCTGGGCTTCTTGCTGTTCTTGTTCGTACATTTTTTTAAGGGTTTTTAACATAAAAAATTCATGAGGTTTAAGATCTTTCATCAGGCATTTATGAATGCGTCCCATGCTTGATTTTTTAATACGATGAAAAGCCTTAAATAGTTCGTGTCCGTTGATATTCAATGATAGCTCCTTTCATAGGTTAATGTTTAAGTAGAATAATATTTAATCTAATTAAGTATTGTTAGTATAACTCAAAAATATGAAGTTGCAAGAAAAAATTCAAATTGAAAAGGTTTAGCTAAAAAAATATGTTATAATAAATGCTTAAATTAAGAAAAATAAAGGAAATGGAGTAATTTTAAGACGATGTCAATAAAAATGATCGTAACTGATTTGGATGGGACCCTGTTAAACAATCGTAACACGATTTCTGATAAGAATATTCAGGCATTTAGAAAAGCAATTAATTTGGGAATTATTCCGGTGGTGGCCACAGGGCGTATTGACAGTGAAGCCTTCTTTTTCGCTCGGACTATTGGAGCAACGGATTATCTCATTTCAGGTAGTGGCGGTATGATTAAGGATTATAAAAATGAAACGATCATTCATAGAGTTGAGTTAGATAATGATAAAATACAAGCGTTTCTAAAAATTATTGAACCCTACGACGAAATATTTGCTCAGGCGTATACCATCCAAGGCTGTGTTTGTACAGAGAAGTCTTTTTCATGGATGGATCGATCAGGGTGGGCAAAAGCCCATGTGGACGAGTTCAAGGAAAAGCAGATTGTGGTAACGGATGTGCATGCCTATATCGCTCAAAAAAAACTGGGTATTAGTAAATTTGTCCTATCCTCAAAGAATTATGCTTTGCTTGATGAACTAATGGAAAAAGTAGCTATGATTTTTGGAGTAGAAGTGGTTCGGCCGATGGACTATTGTGTGGAGTGTATCCCGGCTGGGGTGGATAAAGGCTTTGGTTTAATCAAACTGTGTGAATATTTAGGGATTGATCTGGAAACGGTGATGGTGATCGGAGATAGCGACAACGATAAGGAAATGTTTGAGGTTCAGGGACCATTAAAAATAGCCATGGGAAATGCGCGGGATTCAATTAAAGAACTTGCCACCCACATTGTTGCTAGCAATGAAGAGGATGGCGTGGCTGAAGCCATTTATGAGTTTGTTCTTGATAATAGAGAAGCGTAAGCAGGTTGGTATGAAAAGAGAAACTTTAAAATATGCATTTATTCAAACTCTACCGGTTCTTTTCGGCTATGTTTTCATGGGCATGGCCTTTGGTATTCTGCTGGAAAAAGCGGGCTACAATTTTATCTGGGCATTTTTCATCAGTCTGATTATATATGCCGGTTCGATGCAATTTGTGCTGATTAGTATGCTGGGTGGCGGCATGGGTTTGTTATCGATGATTGTCCTAACTCTGTCGGTCCAGAGCCGTCATATTTTTTATGGCTTATCCTTTATTGAGAAATTTAAGGCGATGGGGAAATGGGGCTGGTATATGATTTTTTCACTAACCGATGAGACCTATTCGTTGCTGTGCGGGATGAATATCCCCAAAGAACTCAATCAGAAGCAGGTGTTTCTTGCCGTGGCGGCGCTGGATCAAAGCTACTGGATTATCGGCTGTACCCTGGGTGCTGTCATTGGCAGCTTCATCGGTTTTGATACCACTGGCATCGATTTTGCCATGACCGCCCTGTTTGTGGTTATTTTCATTGAGCAGTGGTATAGCTATCAATCCCATTTGCCGGCTCTGGTGGGAATGGTTTGCGGGGTGGCGTCACTGGTCATCTTTGGCGCCGGTGCTTTTATCTTACCAGCCCTGATCGCTTCGGTATGTTTGCTGCTGGTTTTTAAGAACAGCATTAAACAAGGGGAAAATCAGGAGGTGTGTCAATGAGTTCGGATTTTTTAACACCTTTTTTAGTGATCCTAGTGGTTGCCGCCTGTACCTTTCTGACCCGCTTTCTACCCTTTGCCCTTTTTGGCGGTGGCAAGGAAGTTCCGGCTCTGGTTAAAAACCTGGGCGACCTGCTGCCACCGGCAGTCATTGCCATTCTGGTGGTTTATTGCTTAAAAGGAGTTAGCTTTATGGTACCGCCGCATGGTTTCCCGGAGTTTATTTCGGTGGGAATTGTGGCCTTGCTCCACATCTGGAAGCGCAACAACCTGTTGAGTATTGGCGGGGGAACACTGCTATATATGGTACTGATCCAAATGGTATTTATCTAGTCGGAAATAAAAGAGGAGACAGATGAAAAGAGGTCGTGATGTTTAAAATCGGTGAGTTTTCTAAATTAACCCAGGTATCGATTCGGATGCTTCGCTATTATGATGAAAATGATTTACTCAAACCGGCTCAGACAGATCCTTTTAGCGGTTATCGTCTTTATTCGGTGGAGCAAATTCCGCGGCTGCAAAAGATTATCTTCTTAAGAGATATCGGCTATACCGTTGCGGAGATCAAAGGTGCGCTGGAAAATTGGAGCGGCGATTTTATGGCCGATCAATTAAAAAACAAACAAATCGAAGTACAGCGATCGCTCGAACAAGAACAGGAAAAGCTAATCAAAATCGAAACAGCTTTGGACAGTATTAAAAAAGATGAAATCGGTATTCGCTACAACTTTACCATTAAGCAGATTCCTTCATACCCGGTTATTTCATTGCGACGGGTGATACCAAATTATTTTTGTGAGGATAAGCTTTGGCAAGAATTGACTGAACGTATAGAATTATCAAACAAAAGTAAAATTGAACTAGCAGTAACTGACCAGTGTTTTGCTGTTTATCACGACAATGAATTTAAGGAAGCCGATGTGGATGTGGAGGTCTGTGTGGTGGTTACATAGGCTGTGGCGGTGGCTGAACCGCTGTGTTTTCGAAGGACAGAGGCGGTGGCGATGATGGCCTGCACGATGGTTTATGGCCCCTACGAAAATATCTCTGGGACTTTTCGCGCCTTGGCCTATTGGCTGACTGAACATGTCAGATATAGAATGAAAGGAAAAGACCGGCAGATCTGCCATCGGGGGCCCTGGAATGAGGAAAACCCGGCTCACTATCTGACTGAAATTCAGATTGAACTGGAAAAAGTAAATTGAAACATGGGGATAGTTTTTAGAGTATTAATCAGTTTTTTATTTCCTTGCCCCATGCAGAAAGACTTCCCAGAATTGGAATAAGACGATTCGTGTTTTTGGTTAATTCATACTCGACTCTTAAGGGCATTTCGTTGTATTGCGTGCGGAGGATGAGACCATCCGCTTCGAGTTCCTTCAATGAGGAAGCGAGCATGGTGTTGGTTACGCCCTTAATTTTTTTTCTTAACGCATTATAACGTGTCGGCCCGTCGTTATACAGTGAACATAGGATGGGAATCTTCCATTTGCCGCCAATGATTTCAAGGGCAGCTGAAAGTGGGCATTTTTCTTGGCACGGGCAGACATTCCCGGAACATAAGGAAGTTGTGTTTTCAGAGGTAGTCATTTTTTTCTTATCTACTTTCTATTTTCGTATTTGATCATATTTTTTTGCGTAGTTTACAGGTATTTATGTTGGTACTATAATTGTATCAGGTAGTAATTACGGAGTCAATTGCTATACTAAACTTTGGAGGAATTAAAATGGTAATTAATGAGGAAATGAAAAGTGTTATCGAAAACTCGGCGTTCCTGACAATTGTAACAATGTGTCCCGATGGCAGCCCACATCCAATTATTGTTGGTGGTGGCACAGTTGAAGGGGACAATGTTTCGGTCGGAGTCTATGCAATGAAGGTTACACAGGAAAATATTAAGAAAAACGACTGTGCGATGTTGTTGGCAGCTCAAAAATTTGAGGGTGGAGCCAAAGGTTGTCGTTTTACCGGCAACGCAAAAGTTATTGACGGGAAATTTGTATTTACGGCAACAAAGGCAGAATCCCTTATTTAAATAATGAGGATAAGACCGTTATAAAAAAAACCGCTGATTATGTGAGACCTTGATAGTCTTTGTAATCAGTGGTTTTTAATTGGGCACCAATATGTTAATGCGATTTTCAGGATGAAAAAGATTTTGATTTAGTTTTGCAGAGGTGCTTTCTTCCAATTATAATTATGATTTTTTTATAGTTATGATTTTTATTGACTCTCACATGGTGTCAGGGTCTATGATAAAAATATAAAAAATTGATAATATAACTATGGAGGTAAGCGAATGGAACAAGGTTACGTAAAATCAATTGGCACAATTCATGTTCAGGGTGGGAACGTCTTTATTGAACTGGAAGAAGCCTATCGTGAAGGGCTGGAAGGACTGGCTGGATTTTCGCACATCAATGTATTCTGGTGGTTTAGTGAGTTTGACAACGAAGAGGCCAGGAAGGTTCTCTCTGGACACCAACCCTATAAGCAGTCCCCGGAGGTGATGGGGGTATTTGCCACCCGATCACCGCTTCGACCCAATCCCATTGCCTTAACCCCGGTTTCTGTGCTGGAGATTAACTATCAGAAGGGAATCATCCGAATTCCATACATTGATGCCAATGATGGTACCCCGGTGCTGGATATCAAACCCTATACCCCCAGTTTGGATCGGGTAGAAAATCCCAAGGTGCCGAGCTGGTGCGATCATTGGCCTAAAAGTGTTGAAGGGTCCGGAAATTTTAATTGGGAAGATGAGTTTAATTTCTAAAAGTTAAGACTAACCGATTGTGGCAATTAAAAATTTAATCTTAATCCCCTGTTCGGCATACATTTTTTCGTGCTCGGTTTCAATATTGCCCGGGTAGTCGGCGGCGTGAAGATCGGGGATCAGGGTTGTGACGGCAAATCCTGCTGCTTCAAAATAGTTGATGGAGTCGCCAAATAGGTCATCATTGTCGGTCTTAAAATAGATTTCGCCGTTTTCTGATAAGAGTTTTTTATATTTTTCCAGCTGTTTGCTATGAGTCAGGCGTTTTTTCTGGTAACGGCGCCGGGGCCAGGGATTACAGAAATTAATGTATATCCGTTCGACACCATCATCCGGAGCGAGAATCATATCAATGCGTTCAATATCCCAGGACATGATCTGGACATTGTCAATGGCTCGGTTCTTGTTAGTATAGGCCGATTCAATATTGCGTTTGGTCAAACCCAGCACCGCGTCAATCAGGTCAATGGCCAGATAGTTGATCTCTGGATGGCGGCTGCCCAACGCCGCAATAAAGGTTCCTTTACCGCAGCCCAATTCAATATGAAGGGGCTGCTTTTTTTTAAATAACGGTTGCCATTGCCCGCGATGATCCGGGGGATAGGCCTGAAAAAATCCGCAGGCCTCCAGTTCCGGACGGGCCCAGGGTTTTGGTCGTATATGCATGGTGTTGCTCCTTTGATAAATCGTTGTTTTTAGAGTTCTATAATTTTTGTCGCCACATGGTCAATAAAGGACCGGTCATGCTCGACAAAAATCATGGTTGGCGGGGTCTGTAACAAAAGTTCTTCAATCTGTATCCGGGAGAGCACGTCGATATAATTCAGCGGTTCATCCCACAAGTATAAATGGGCTGATTGACAAAGGCTGCGGGCTAAATAGACCTTCTTTTTCTGTCCCTCACTGAAGCTGCCCAGACTTTTTTCAAATTGCTCCCGGTTGAATCCCAGCTTTCGCAAAATGGTTTTAAACCGACTTTCGTCAATCCTTTCACCGTGGGAAAAATCACGGAGATCCCCGGTCAGCAAGTCGGTGTCCTGCGGAATTTGCGAAAGCTGCAACTGGCTGCCCAGCTCCAGACTGCCGGAGTAGCGGATCGGTTCGCCCAGTAGCAGTTTAAGCAGACTGGATTTTCCCGAGCCGTTCGGACCGACAATGGCAATCCGGTCGCCCTGGTTGATCTCGAAATTTAAATTTTCAAGAATCGGTTGATCACCATAGTAAAGGGACAGATTATTGGCTGAAATCAGCCGGTTTTTTTGATAAGATCGGGGTCGGATCTGGAGCGCATCTGCCCAGTCAATGTTCTTCAGCAGTTTTTCTTTTGACTCAACACTTATTTGCTGGCGTTTTTCCAGCGACTTCGATCGTTTCATCATTTTGGCCGACTGATGGCCGATGTGGCCGCGGTCGGGACGAAGACCCGAAACCCGTTGGCCGTTTTTTGACTTCTCAACGGCATTAGACCAATTTTCAGTGCGCTTGGCGGCGGTTTTTAATTGTCCAATTTCTTGTTTGAGTTTCTTATTCTGATTGAGTTCAAACTGATCCTGCCGCTGTTTGTTAAAGAGCCAGGTGGAATAGTTGCCTTTCTGGATATCAATGTTCATTTTATTAATCGACAAGACGTGATCCACGCAGTTATCCAGAAAGGTGCGGTCGTGGGAAACCAGAATAAAACCCTGCTTTTTATTCAAATACGCACTGACGATTTGACGGCCTTCCAGATCCAGATGATTGGTGGGCTCATCGATTAACAAAAATTGATTCGGTTTTAAAAACAAGACCGCCAGTAATACCTTGGTTTGCTCGCCCCGGCTCAGGGTTTCAAAGGGCCGCTCCAGCAATTCCGGATCCAGGTTCAGCAGTGACAGTTCCCGTTGCAATTCCCACAGCGGATAATCATCATAAATCGCATCGACAATGGTCTGAGTTAGTTGGGAAGGATCCTGAATCGCAAAGGGGAAATACTCAAAATCGACCGATGCAGCGATCACCCCGGCATAGTCATAAAGACCCATCAGAAGTTTTAGAAAGGTTGTTTTGCCGCGGCCATTTCGGCCGATAAAGCCCAGTTTCCAGTTGCTGTCAATGGTAAAAGAAACATCTTCAAAAATGTTTTCGTAACTGCTTTCGTAATTAAAGCTTAGGTGTGATATGGAAATTTGTGACATCATTGTACCTCCGTTGCCAAGCCTGATGAGAGCGACTTGGACACTAAAAAACCGCAAGAAAATTATCCTGCGGCTCAATGATGGACAGCCCAAAAAATCCATATAAAAGGAGTTAATGATGCTAAAGAGGCAGTGCTTTTCTTGTAATTTTCTTGCTTAAGCGCACCAAAACAAGAGGTTTAACCTCGGGCTTTGAAAACACTTTCCAATTGTTGGTTAGCAAGATAAATTACGCATCCTCTTTACTCCTTTTCGTATTTTGATTACAGTCTAACATTTTTTTCAAAAGAATTCAATCCCAAACCGTGTAATTAGTATTTAATGTAGAATCTTATGAAGGTGTTAAAAACGAAACCTGTTCTTCTGACGGGGGATAGACTTTTAGTTTCGCCTTAATCGGCTTGCTGTAGCTGTTGGACAGGCCAAAGGACTGGCGCAGGGGATTGAGTCTGCCGTAGAGCTCGTCCTTATATTCTTTGGGAGCACCGCCTTTTTTGTACAGGTTCCACAGGGTGTCATATTTTTCGGGATAGCTGGTTTTAATGAAGTCGAAAAATGCTGGTTTGGTGGCCCCGCGCAGGTAAAGGGCGCCGGGCAGCACATAATCGATACCGGCATCCTGGCCGGCTTCAAATAAGGCAGTCAGGGTTTCGGAATCATCGGTGAGGGTGGGAATAATCGGCATCAGATGGTGACCGACGGAGGCATTGGTTTTTCTGAACTGTTTAAGCATCGCAAAGCGGGCCCGGCCCGATACCGCGCCGGGCTCGATTTTTTTTCGAATCGTTTCATCTAAAGTCGTGACCGTGGCCGCCACATTGATGTAGGTAATCCGGGACAACTCATCAATCAGGTCATAATCCCGGAGCACCAGGTCCGATTTGGTTGAGATAATCGCCGGCGTCTTATATTTGATCAGCAGCTTTAATATTTCCGGCATCAGCTGATACTGGGCTTCCGCCGGTTGATAGCTGTCGGTGACACCACCAATATTGACGATTTCCCGTTTCCAGGTTGATGAAGCTAGCTGTTTTTCCAGAACTTCAACGACATTGGTCTTGACCGAGATATTAGTCGAGAAATCAGCAAGACCGGTAAAACCATGGGTTCCCATGGCATAGCAGTACCGGCAGCCATGGCTGCAACCGCGGTAAATATTTAAATCCCAGCCATAAGGGATTTTTCGCTTTAATTCATGCAGGGCAGTTGAGCAGGTGATCTCGTGATACGTTGACATATCGGCCTCCTTAAGATTTCTTTATCCTTATTAAGTATATGTCATAAAAGTTTAGGGTGTCCATAAGAATTTGTGGTAAAATTATTTACTGTTTGGCATTAAATCTCTGAAAAAAATACAGATGTTTAAAATAAAGGGTAATAAATAAAAGAGACCACACAAGGGGGCAACAGACGTGAGCAATCATAAGGGAAGAAAAGTAGTCGCTGTCATCATTATTTCGATGCTCATTATTTTACTGGTAGCAGCCGGGGCATATCTGGCATTGGAAGATCTGGTCGGGAGTATGGATATCCAGTCGTTTTTCGATGATACCGAAGCCCAGCAGAATGAAGAAATCGCGGCAAGTCAACAGCAGGCCTTTGATGGTTATTCTTTTCTCGAGGATAATGAAAAGCAGGCCTATGCCAGAGTGGTTGGAATGCTGACGGATTTTGATACCGAAGTAAAGGTAAATGGGGTCAACACGGAAGAAATTGAGCGGGTCCTGGCGGCCATTGATTACGACTATCCGGAAATATTCTGGGCCGGCGAATTTTCTTATTATTTTGACGAAGGCGATCAGAAAGTCAGCAAGGTAATGGTCGAGTATCCTTACGACGAAGCCGAAAAAGAGCGCCGACAGGCCGAAATTGAGGCAGCCTTTCAGGAATATAGTGGGGGTCTGAAAAATGGCATGAGCGATTATGACAAAGTCAGATATGCCTATGAATATGTAATTAAAAACACCGTTTATCAGGAAGATCTCGAGGATGATCAGAACATTTACAGTGTCTTTGGGAAAAAAGGCTCGGTCTGTGCTGGATATTCAAAAGCCATTCAATATCTGCTGAAACGAACCGGAATTGAGTGTTCCTATGTAGCGGGTGAGGCCATCGGCCAGGGTGCCCATGCCTGGAATATTGTCCGGGTTGACGGGGAGTATTATTATCTGGATGCGACCTGGGGAGAATTTAACATCGAAGATAACAGCGAGCCGGAAAAGAGCATCTTCTATGACTATTTTTGTGTCACCACAGCGGAACTTTTGAAATCACATCAACCGGATCAGAGCTTGATTGAATATCCGGAATTCACCGCCACAGCGGCCAATTATTTTGTCAAAGAAAACAAACTCTATGATCTGAACAAACAAAGTGAGGCGAATCGCTTTGTGGGTGATCTGGAAACAGCGCTGAATTCGGGAGAAAAATATTTTCATTATGCGATTATCGATGCCAATACTATCAGCGTCGCCGAAGACCTGATGGATGAAATTCTGGGGTCCTACTACTGGTTTTCCAGTGAGGACAGTTTGTCGAATACGATCGAGCTTTATTAAAATGGGAACAAAATTCAAAGTTATCAAAAGCCCCATTCTGATTTTTCAGAATGGGGCTTTTGTTTATTCCATCGCAATCAGGTGAACGCCGTGAACGCCATCCAGGGCTTCTAGCATCGCCATCAATTCATCGATAGTTAAGACCAGATCTTTTCCGTCCAGGGTCACAATCACAATTGCGGCCTGGTTGATGGGGATATCCTGATGAATAGTGATAATGCTAGTCTGGTGATCCCGGAGAATATTCAAAATATTGGAAAGGATTCCGGGCTGGTCATCCAGCTTAAATGAAAGGGTGAACTTCCGGCCATAGTTTTCTGAAGGGGTAAAAATATAGTCCTTATACTTATAATAGGTGCTGCGGCTGATACCCACCTTTTTGACGGCGTCACTCACTGATTTACACTGAGAGGACTCCATTAAGATCCGGGCTTCCACCACCTTGGAATAATAATCGGGCAGTATTTTTTTATTAACAATCAGATAATCTTTAATCATCGGCTTAACCTCCCAAAATCTGAACACCAGTATGATCAGGTGCCAGGGGAATGATCTGCCAGCCAGGTGCTTTTTCTGCTAAATAGGCCTGCATATCCGGCTCGAAACCATGGTTAGACACTGAATTTATAGCCAGAATCGTCGGCCCGGCACCGCTGATACAGGTGTTAAGGCAGCCCATTTCCCGGGCTTTTTTGGTAATGACATCATAGTGGGCAATCAGTTTTTTACGATAGGGCTGGTGCAGGCGGTCCTTCATGCACAGCTTTAAAATGTCCTCAGAACCGTTGGCCAGGGCCAGATAGGTCATGGTGGCCCGGGGCAGATTATGGGTGGCATCGCTGAAGCTGATTTTTTTAGGCAAAACCTGGCGGGCATCGGATGTCGATAAGGGAAAGTCCGGCACCAGGGCGTAGAACTCATAACCGGGATGAACCTGGCTCTTGATATGGACGTTCTGGCCGTGATCGTTCATCGACACTACCAGACCGCCGAAAATGGCCGGGGCAACGTTGTCGGGATGGCCTTCCAGTTCCACAGCAATGTCAAACAGTTCCGCCGTTGACAAGGGTGATCCAATCAGGGCATTGGCGCCAAAAAGCCCCCCGACGATACAGGTGGCTGAACTGCCCAGACCCCGGCTGATGGGGATATCCACCTCAGTATGGATATAAAGACCCTTGGGGTGGTAGCCCACTTTTTTAAACACCTTCTGCATTGAACGGTAAACCAGGTTGGTATCGCTTTGATACTTCCGTTCAACGCCCCGGATCGTCAGCTTGCCGTCATTTTTTTCTTCAAAACTGAAGGTATTATAAATCGACAGCGCCAGGCCAAAAGCATCAAAACCCGGGCCGATGTTGGCACTGGTTCCCGGCACCCGAACCTTAATCATTTTTGTCCACCTGATCTTTTAAGAATGCAAGAACGGCCTGGGACATTTCGGTTTTATCACATTGAACATGATGCTGATTGGCTTTTTTGTCCAGATCTTTTAATGGCAGGGGAATAGTGGTACCGGTTTTTTCCGCCAGAACTGTTAACAGTTCATAATCATTACAGTCGCAGTCACCGAAAATGCTTTCATAAACCGAACGGCCAAACTTGTAAGGGCTGGCGGTGGAGACAATCACGGTTTTAGTGGCATCGCCGGTTTCGTTAAGGTAGTCTTCGTAAACTTTGTTGGCAACGGCCGTGTGGGGGTCCATCAGATAATGACTTTCGTCAAAGATGGCTTTAATAGCGTGGGCGGTTTCGGCTTCGTCGGCAGTACCGGCATAGAAAAGACTGGTTTTTTCCATCAGCGTTTTAGAGGCCTGATAAGTGCCCTGGTTTTTAAGTTGTATCATCAGATCGCTGACGGCATCGGGATCAGCACCGGAAACATCATAAAGCAGTCGCTCCAGATTGCTGGAAATCAGAATGTCCATGGATGGCGATGAAGTTTTATAAAAATCTCGATTACGGTCATAGTTGCCGGTCTTAAAAAAGTCGGTCAAGACTTTATTGGCATTAGATGCGCAGATCAGCTTGTTAATCGGTAACCCCAGCAGTGAGGCGTAGTAACCGGCCAGGATGTTGCCGAAATTTCCGGTCGGGACAACAAAATTTATTTTGTCATCCTGCTGGATTTCGCCCCGCTTAAGCAGTTCATAGTAACTATAAAAATAATAAACAACCTGAGGTAGCAACCGGCCGATATTAATGGAATTGGCCGAGGAAAAGATCACATTGGCTTGGGCCAGTTCAGCCGCCAGTTGGGGATCGTTGAGGATTAGCTTAACGCCATTCTGGGTGTCGTCAAAATTGCCGTCGATGCCTACCACACAGGTGTTGGCGCCGACTTGGGTCAGCATCTGTTTTTCCTGAACGGTGCTGACGCCATCCTTAGGGTAAAAGACAATAATGCTGATGTCGGGAACATTGGCAAACCCTTCCAGGGCTGCCTTGCCGGTATCTCCCGAAGTTGCCGTTAAGATCATAATTTTCTGCTGATTATTGACGTTTTTCATGGACTCTACCATCAGATATGGTAAAATAGTCAGAGCCATATCTTTAAAGGCACAGGTGGGCCCGTGAAAGAGTTCCAGAAAATATCGGTCTTTAACTTTTTTTAGAGCAACCGGTTCTTGATCTTCAAATTTACCGGAATAATAAGCGCCCTGAATCGAATCATCAATTTGTTTGGCGCTGAAATCATCGAGAAAAGCCGAAAAGATCGCATTGGCCATCTCGCCGTAGTTTTTTCCGATGAATTGGGTTGGGTCTAAATTAATTTGATCAATAAAGTTGGGGACAAAGAGTCCACCATCCGGGGCCAATCCTTGCAGGATGCCCTGGGATGCAGTAACGTTGATGTCTTTGGATCGCGTGCTGTTATAGCCTTTTTTCATGTAATTCCTCCAAAAATTTATGGTCTGTCAGGAAAAATCTTGAAAAAATCTTCCCTGAGGGGTATTGAATAACCCCTAGCTATATGATAGAATGTTTTCACTGAAAAAACAAGTGTTTTTAGAATAAATACATATACGAGGTGAATTTTATTGAATATCGCACTTTTAGGCTTTGGGACCATTGGTTCTGGGGTCTATGAACTCATCAATTTAAATAAAGGTAAGTTTGCTGGTAATTTTACCGATGTGGAGTCCCGAAAATCAAGTCCGGTCATCACCAAGGTACTGGAACGGGATGCGTCTAAGGATCTGGGCGATACCGTCGGAAAAATTGTGACCCACCCCAGTGAGATCCTGGAAGACGAAAGTATTGGCCTGGTGATTGCCCTGATGGGTGGCATGGACTTTGAATATGAAATGATCAAAGAATGTCTCCGGGCGGGAAAACATGTGGTGACCGCCAATAAGGCCGTCATCTCCGAGTACTTTCAGGAATTGTTGACGCTGGCTGAAGAAAATGGCGTGGTGCTGCGTTATGAGGCTTCAGTCGGCGGTGGGATTCCAATCATTGGTAGTTTGAAAGAAGAAATGAAAATCAATCGGGTTACCGAAATCAAGGGAATCCTGAATGGAACCACCAACTTCATTTTGTCCAAAATGACCGAAGAAGGGGCCGATTTCGGTGATACTCTGGCGTTGGCTCAGTCCATTGGTTTTGCCGAAGCCGATCCCACCGCGGACGTTGAAGGTTACGATGTATCCCGTAAGCTCTCAATTCTCTCATCGATGGCCTATGAAAGCATTATCCGTGATGAAGATGTTTATAAACGGGGAATTACCGACATTCGGGCCGCTGATATTGAGATGATCGGATCGATGGGTTATGTGGTCAAGTATCTGGGACATTCGATGCTTGAAGAAAAAAATGTCTATACCACCGTGGAACCGGTGCTGTTTAAAGAAGCTTCGATCATGAGTAACGTCAACAGCGAGTTCAATATTATCTCCATCACTGGGGATATCATCGGTGAGCTGCAGTTTTATGGAAAAGGCGCCGGAAAAGACGCCACCGCCAATGCTGTCGTCGGCGATGTCCTGTATATCCTCAATATTGTCGGGGAACAGAATTTGCCCAAGCCGTTGCGGCTTAACCGTAAGCTCAATAAAATGGGCACCGAAGTGTTTAAAGGTAAATATTATTTAAGAGCAAATCTGGATGATAAAGAAATGCTCGATCAGGTGCTGACGGCAGTGGAAACTGTGGCCGCCCGAAAAACCGTCATCGTTAATGACAATCAGGTGTATGTGGTGACTAATGCCATCGCCGCCAATGATTTTAATAAAATGGCAGAAAAATTGAAGGAAACGGTGCCTGAGTGTTTTTATGCCCGTATCTATGAATAAGGAAAGAGTGACTGAGGTTAATGCAAGATCTAATCGTACAAAAATATGGCGGCTCCAGTGTCGCCAATGTAGAAAGAATTAAGCGGGTTGCTGGTCGGATTATTGAGACCAAGGAAAAAGGGAAAAAAGTTGTGGTGGTGGTTTCAGCCATGGGCGATACCACCGATGATCTGATTGAACTGGCGCAAAAGATTAATGAACACCCACCCCATCGCGAAATGGATATGCTGCTGGCCACCGGCGAGCAGGTTTCGATATCGCTGTTGGCGATGGCAATTCAGTCGCTGGGCCATGATGTGGTGAGTTTAACCGGTGCCCAGTGCGGGATCGTTACATCCAATGTTCATAAACGGGCCCGGATTAATGATATTCACACCCACCGGATTGAAAAGGAACTGGCGGCCGGAAAGATTGTCATTGTTGCCGGATTTCAGGGCATTAATGAAAACAAGGATATTACCACCCTTGGCCGCGGTGGTTCCGATACTTCGGCAGTGGCCGTGGCGGCGGCATTAAAGGCCGAGCTCTGCGAAATCTATACCGATGTTGATGGGGTCTACACCGCTGATCCCCGGATTGTCGAAGCGGCTTCAAAAATCGATGAAATCTCCTACGAAGAGGTTTTGGAAATGGCCAGCACCGGGGCCAAGGTATTGCATCCCCGGTCGGTGGAAATGGCCGAAAAATTCAAGGTGCCACTGGTGGTACGATCAAGCTACAATTACAATGAAGGAACCATTATTAAGGAGGACGTTATTATGGAAAAAGTATTAGTTCGAGGGGTATCTCTTGATGAAAATATCGCAAAAATATCAATCTTTGAAGTGCCGGATCAACCGGGTATTGCTTTTAGATTGTTCAGTGCTCTGGCAAAATCCAACATTCATGTGGATATGATTGTTCAGAATGTCAACCGGACATCCGTTAATGATATTTCATTCACTATTGATGTGGATGAACTGCAGGAAGCCGTTTCCGTGGCCCAGAAATTTGCCTTTGAGGTCAATGCCCAAAAAGTCGAATACGATCAGGGGGTTGCCAAACTTTCTGTGATCGGTACCGGGATTGTGGCTAATGCCGAAATTGCCTCCAAGTTCTTTGAAGCGCTGTTTGAACTAGGTATCAACATCCAGACCATCAGCACCTCGGAAATCAAGATTTCCTGTCTGATTGATAAAGAACGTGGCAAAGAAGCAATGGTTCACATTCATAAAAAATTCGATATGTAAAAAAACAACAAAAAGCCCTGAAACCGAGCTACGGTATCAGGGCTTTTAATTTAAAGAAGTTGATAAGCTATCCCCGTCGCCAAGTTCGAGGACTGAACAGCACCAGGATCGGGAATAATTCCAGCCGACCCATGATCATGACCAGACTCAGAGTAAATGTGGTCAGATTATCAAAGTCCGAGTAATTTCCCATTGGGCCAACCATATCCAGGCCGGGACCAATATTATTAAAGGTGGCAGCGACCGCGCTGAAGGCGGTAATAAAATTGGGCGATGATAGAGCGGTTATCATCAGGAAAACTACAAACATAAAGGCGTAGGTGATCAGATAAACGCTGGTCTGGCGGCTGAGCAGGGCGCTGATCGGTTTACCCTCAAAGAGAATCGGCAACCGGCGGTTGGGACTGACGTTCAAGCGAATTTCCTGAATTGTGGTCTTAATGTAAATGGCAATCCGGCTGACTTTGATTCCGCCAGCGGTGGAACCGGCCATTCCGCCCACGAACATCAGAAACAAAAGGATGACCTTGGAAAATACCGGCCAGGTGTCAAAATTGGCGGTTGCGTATCCGGTGGTGGTAATGATTGAGGATACCGTAAAAAAGACATCACGAAACAGCAGTGAAGCCGAGCTGTAAAGGTGGCTGACATTGATACAGATCAGTGTAAAGCCAACACCAATAAAACCAAGATACCAGCGGAGCTCCTCATTTTTGAAAATATTTTTCAGGCGCATAAATAATACAGCATAATACAAATTGAAATTGACCCCAAAAAGAATCATACTGACAGCCAGCAGATAATCAATGTAAGTGCTGTTGTAATAGGCAATGGAGTTTGATTTAATACCAAATCCACCTGTTCCGGCAGCTCCAAAGGCATGAACAAAGCTGTCGAAGAGGGGCATTCCGCCCAGGGCCAGCAATAGGACCAGGATGCCGGTCATCGACAGATAGATGACATAGAGAATCCGGGCTGAACTTCTTAATTTGGTCCTGACTTTCCCGAAGGTCGGGCCGGGAACCTCGGCCCGCATGATGAATACATCACCGGATTCAATTTTGGGCATGACTGCCAGGGCCAGCACCAGCACACCCATTCCGCCAATCAGGTGGGTAAAGCTGCGCCACCACAACAGCGAGTGGGGAAGGGCTTCCACATTGGTCAAGATACTGGCCCCGGTGGTTGAAAAACCGCTGGCTGTTTCAAAAAAGGCATCAATAGGATTGAGGATGGCGCCGCTGAAGATAAACGGTAGGCTCCCGAAAAATGACAGGGCCAGCCAGGATAAAGCCACCACCACCAGACCCTCCCGGGCAAAAAAATCGGTTCGGAGGGGTTTCCTCAGACTGATGAGCAGGCCAATGGCACTGGTAATCCCAATACTCACCAGAAAGGGCCATAAGCCCGGCCAGCCTTCCTGGTAAATCAGAGCCACAAAAAGAGCCGGGATCATCAGGATTCCGGTGATAAATAAAATCCGACCAAGTACGTAACTGACCATCTGGTGATTCATTACAGGCCTCGGTTCTTTTCAAAGATATCATCGATATCCTGAAAGTTTTTGTGTTTGGTGGTCACAACAATTACGTCATCATTGGGCAAAATCCTGTTGGTGCCATTGGGGTAGATAAGTTGGCCACTACGGACAATACAGGCAATCAGAAGACCTGGTTTTGTTTTTAGATCCATCAGCGGGATATCCACCTCGCAACAGGTACCTTTGACCTTGAATTGCAATACCTCCACCCGACCATCCAGCAGCCGATAGAAGGCGCTGACATTGGAACCTTGGGAGTTCTCAATGGAACGGATAAAACGGATAATATGGTTGGCAATCAGCCGCTGGGGCGTGATAATGGATTGGAGCCCGACATTGTCCAGAACTTTCAGTAAATCAGTACGGTTAACCTTGGTAATGGTTTTTTTGACCCCCATCCGGTAGGCATAAATGGCAATCAGGATGTTTTCTTCATCGACGCCGGTCAACGGGATAACGGCGTCATAGTCGGAGAAATGTTCTTCATTTAAAAAAGATTGTTTGGTGCCGTCCCCAAAAATAATTTCAGTTTGGGGATATTTTATGGCGAGCCGATCGGCGTTTTCCGTGTCGATTTCGATTACTTTGATCTTCATCCGCATTTTTATCAGCCGGGCTAACAGGTAATCGGTCAGCTTGCCACCACCGATGATAACAGCGGAGTTGATCTTGACCAGATTGGGCTGACAGAGTTTACTGAAGGTTCGGACTTCGCCCGGACTGCCGGTAACCATCACATGATCCCCGGCCCGCAAAATGGTTTCCCCGTCCGGGATCATTACATGATCATCCCGGATGACGATACAGATAACCACATCCCCAAACCGGTCATGATGGTCTTTAAGCTTGATACCCACTGGAGCGGTGTTTTTCTGTAGGATCACCTCGATCATATTGACCCGGCCATGTTCAAAGGATTCGACATGCAAAGCTGAGGGGAAGATCAGGGTTCTGGCGATTTCCTGGGCGGCCTCCAGTTCTGGGTTAATAATCAGGGTAATCCCCAGACTTTCTCGCAGAAAGTTCATTTGTTTGGAATATTCCGGATCGCGAACCCGGGCTACCGTAAATTTAGCCCCCAGTTTTCTGGCCGTAATAGCGGCAATAAGGTTGGTTTCATCGTTTCGGGTGACCGCAATAAAAACGTCACAGGCATCAACACCAGCCTCAGTTTGGATATCAAACATAGCGCCGTTACCGTGAATGCCGCTGATGTCGTAGAGATTGATAAACTGATCCAGCCGTGCTTCATTAAGCTCAATGAGGACAATATTGTGGTTTTCATTGGCTAGGTCACTGCAGAGAACTTCACCTACTTTACCTGCTCCGGCGATTACGATGTTCATAGTGGGACTCCTCAAATTAATAGTTTCAATCGTTCAATGACGTTCATTATATATAATCGCCCCGTGATTTGCAACACTGGGATTGAAGTTAAAATGAGCGGTATCACTTCAATTGGTATCAAACCGGTAGTTTTGAAAAAATGAAAGCCAGAGGATTTGTATGGATATTTTTGGGCAAATCAGATATACTGAAATTATTGAAACAAGCGAATAAACCCTGTCAATAGGAGGCGAGATGAAGGAAAATATGTTGGTTTTGGAAATGCTTCTCAAAAACAAGATGATTACCCGACAGAACATAGCGGAAAGGCGTGAGGCAGCTAAGCGGTCAGGAATTTCGGTTTTAGATTTATTGTTAAAGGATCGCGTTGTTACCCAGGAAAAATTAGTGCTGATTTTTCACAATGAATGGGGATTTGAACTTTATGCCCCCCGCAAGGATGTGCTGGATCCACGGGTTTTGCCGCTGTTTTCTAAAGAACAGGCCAGAATGCATCTGGTTTTTCCGCTGAACCAGGAGTATGAAGATCAGCTGACGGTGCTTATGGCTGACCCTACCCATGAAGAAACACTGCGCAATGTGAAGCGGATCGCTGATAAGCGGCTGAAAATATTAGTCGCCGAACAGGACTGTATTCTGGAGTTGATAGGCAAACACTATTATCAAAAATATGCCAATCGGGAAAGTATGGATTTAATGAAACCGGGAGAAAGTAACGAAAGCACTCCGGAGCCAACGATCATCACCCTTGTCAATGATCTGATTGAAGAAGGCGTTTCCCGGGGGGCCAGCGATATTCATGTGGAAGCATTCGCCCATAAAATTCAGGTGCGGTTTCGGATTGATGGGGTCTTAAAACCGGTTGGACAACTCAATAAAGAAACCTGGAAGGGGGTAATTACCAGGCTGAAAATTCTGGGCGGCTGCGATATTGCTGAACAGCGTCATCCCCAGGATGGTGCTTTCACGACCACTCACGAGCATCGGCAAATTGACGTGCGTTTATCAATTATTCCGACTATCCACGGGGAAAAGATTGTCCTGCGTTTGCTGGATGAAAAGAAATTTCTTGTCTCGGTTGATGATCTGGGTTTTTCAGACGAACAGCAGAATTTATTAAAGGAGATATTGGAAGCACCACATGGAATGCTGCTGGTCTGTGGTCCAACGGGAAGCGGAAAATCTACCACTCTATACAGTCTCCTTAATGGCATGGATCCCCGAACCCAGAATATTATCACCATAGAAGATCCGGTGGAGTTTCAAATGGAAGACATCAACCAGATTCAGGTGAATGAAAAAACCGGTCTTAACTTTGCGACTGGTCTTCGGGCTATTTTGAGACAGGATCCCAATGTAATTATGGTGGGAGAGATCCGGGATGAAGATACCGCTGAAATAGTTACCAGAGCTGCCATCACCGGTCATTTGGTGCTTTCTACCATTCATACCAATAACGCCATTGCGTCGATCAATCGTCTGATGGATATGAAGATCCCCTTATACCTGCTCTCGGCGGCCCTCAGAGGGGTGATTTCGCAAAAGTTGATCAAACGTTTATGTCCAAACTGCCGAAAAAAAGCGCTGGCAGGCGAAGTAGAAAAAAGGCTGCTGGGCACTATGGACCAGGATGTTGAGCTTTTTTATCCGGTGGGCTGTTCTCTTTGCCATGGCACCGGCTATCAAGGGCGAATTGCGGTACAGGAAGTGCTCAAAATTACCAGAAGGATCCGGGAGGCCATTGGCAAAGGTGCGGACTATGATACAATTCGAAAAGTAGCCATTGAAGAAGGGCTTAAGCCCATTGAGGAATCGCTCAAACGTCATCTCCTATTGGGAAATACATCGATTTCTCAGGGATTGGAGATCTTAGCCTTCGAAAATGAATGGCATCGTTAGGATGGGATGATGGATAAACAGTTTAGTTATAAAGCAAAAGACCTGCGGGGCGAGACCGTCACCGGTACGGTAACTGGTCAAAACCGGCGCGAAGCCGCCCTGGTTCTTCAGACTCGAAATCTGATTGTTCTGGAAATCAGCGAAAAAAAGAAATCAGCAGAATTTTTGAAAAAAGAGTTTAATATTCGAATCCGTTCGGTAACCGGTAATGCTGTCAGTCGTTTCTGCCGACAGTTCCATATTATGTTGGATGCTGGGATTCCGATTTTAAAATGTCTGGAGCTCATCGGGGCAGAGACTGAAAATCAGGGATTCGCCCAGGACATTTTCGGGGTCGGCCAGCGGATCCAATCTGGGGCCAGCCTCTCCCGGGCGATGTCGGCCTATCCCAGGTCATTTCCGTCCTTAGTCGTTTTTATGGTAGAAGCCGGAGAAATGAGTGGAAACCTCAACGGTATCTTGGTTAAAATGGCCGAGCATTATGATACCGAAGAAAAAAATCGGCGACAGCTCCAGCAGACTCTTTTTTATCCGATGATTCTGAGCATCGTGTTTGTACTGGTGTTAATCTTCTTAATCACCATGGTACTTCCAACTTTTGCGGACATGTTTACGGCAATGAACGCCGAACTACCGGGACCAACCTGGTTTTTGATGGGACTGAGTCACGGTTTAAGTGTCGGCTGGCCAATCGTTTTATTGACCCTGGTCGGGCTGATTGCAGGGTTGATACTTTTAGTGGAGATCGATGCGGTGGCAAATTGGCGGGATTGGCTGAGTATAAAAATGCCGTTAATCGGAATTCTGAATCACAAACGGTGCCTGGGTAGAATCGCCACAACCCTGGGAATGTTTCTGGCCAGTGGGATTGATCTGTTGGCGGCATTAAATCGATTGGAAGGGGTTGCCGACAATCGCTATGTCAAAAAAGAGCTGATCTTGCTCCGGGAAAAGGTCGCCAACGGTAAAAGTCTGAGCCAGGGACTGACGGAAAGCGATGTTTTCCCCAGTCTTTTTTGCCAACTGGTTGCCATTGGGGAAGTATCGGGATCCTTGCCGGTAGTGCTGGAAACGCTAAATCTTATGTATGCAGATGAGGTTCGGACCAGAATCCAGCTTCTGCATACATCGCTGGAGCCACTTATTCTGTTGATTTTCGGAGGATTGGTGCTTTTCATTCTGGCCGCAATTATGCTGCCGGTATTTGACATATATTCGGCATATTCTGGTATGTAGGCAAGTAGTTGGTTATTAAAATGAGTTTGAGGAGATGAATATGGCTAAAAAAGCAGGAAAAAGCTTTGCATCAGGAATTGATTTTTACAAGTTGTTTTGGGTGTTTATGATCGGATGCTTTCTGGGCGTGGTGGTGGAAACGCTGTTTTGTCTAGTGACCCATGGTTACATTGAAAGTCGACAAGGGGTTATTTATGGGCCGTTTAATCCGGTTTACGGATTCGGAGCGGTATTGATGACACTGGTGCTGCACCCGATTTCTCATCGAAAATGGTATATTATTTTTGCGTTAGGGATGGTTCTGGGCGGTGGTTTTGAATTTGTGAGCAGCTATATTCAGCAATTCACAACTGGCACCGTATCCTGGCAGTATCACCAGATGCCTTTTAATCTGGGGGGACGAACCAGTTTACGTTATTCTTTCTACTGGGGTGCCTTAAGTCTGCTCTGGGTGAAGGAGATCTATCCGCTGATGTCAAAACTGATTGAAAAAATACCCCGACGAGTTGGCGTGCCACTCGCCTGGGTGCTGGTCGTTTTTATGATTTTTAATATGACCATTTCAGCGTTGGCGGTCAATCGATGGAATGAACGAACCCAGGGGATTTCAGCCAGCGGGGGCTTTGAAGAATTTTTAGATACGGTTTATCCGGACGATTTCATGGATAAGATTTATCCGAATATGGTTCACGTGGGACATTAATAAAAAAGAAAAGGACTTTCTCAATATAAGAGAAAGTCCTCTAAATAGTTCAGCAACTAAATATGATTGCGCCCGGATAAAATGGCGTGACATTCGTTGTAGTAGAATTTTTTTGCATCGCTCACGGTTAGTTCATCGAACAGATGGTAGAGGGTGATCGCCAGCGTTTGGGTCGTTTTGATATCCAGATTTGTGCGTTGGCAGGTTTTTAGAAAGTACCCCATGCAGGCTTCCTTACTCCAGTCGTCTCCGCCCAGGAATAATCGACGCAATTCTTCTTTGATTTCTTTTTCGGTCCATTGGGTGTCAGCTGAAGAGACGGAATCGTTTGTTTCAATCATTTTACCAGCTCCTCGTATAATAAATTTAAACACAAAGTGTTTAGTTAGTTTTTTAAATCACTTGGATATTGAACCCTATTCCTGGATAATAGAGATATGGAATAAGGATCTATCTGAATTAAGGCTGTATGCTCCTGTAGCATGACTACATTGAAAGACTGTCTCCCAGCCATCAGTTGTACTGCAAACTCACAAGCTGTATCGCTTGCCTTTCGTACTGAAGATTAGTAGCTTCGGGCAGCTTATGTTTGGCAAGCATCGAATACTCATATGCGAGGTTGTTGCCATACTGTCGGT
>NZ_AXAC01000024.1 GCF_000472665.1 Acetobacterium malicum subsp. dehalogenans DSM 11527
TTCCAGTGTGACCGTTCGCCCTCTCAGACCGGTTACCCATCGTCGCCTTGGTGGGCTGTTATCTCACCAACTAGCTAATGGGACGCGGGTCCATCCTATGGCACCGGAGCGTTTAATATATCTGCCATGCGACAAACATATATTATAAGGCATTACTCCCAGTTTCCCGAGGCTATTCCTTTCCATAGGGCAGGTTACCCACGCGTTACTCACCCGTTCGCCACTTTCTAAAAGATCCGTGCAAGCACTTCTCTTTTGTCTCGTTCGACTTGCATGTGTTAAGCATACCGCCAGCGTTCGTCCTGAGCCAGGATCAAACTCTCAATAAAAGTTTGTATTTAAAGCCTTTCGGCCTTTAAATGCTGTCTCATTTGAATAACTGTATTTTAGACTCTACCGAGTTAATGTTTTAAAGAGGACATCTCTCTGTTTCTATTTTAGCCATCATTCACCCTCGCGGATGTTTCGGCTGTTTTACAGGTTTTATGGTACTATTCTCTTTTCTATGACCGCCGCTCCTTACTTAAGAAGCTTTTCTATTGTACCGTCGTTGCTCTCGATTGTCAAGTTCTTTTTCAAAGTTTTTTTGGAGGCGCCACCCAGATTTGAACTGGGGGTGAGGGTGTTGCAGACCCGTGCCTTACCACTTGGCTATGGCGCCGTGTTAAATTGGAGCGGAAGACGAGATTTGAACTCGCGACCCTCGCCTTGGCAAGGCGATGCTCTACCACTGAGCCACTTCCGCTAATAATGGTGGTGCCCAAAGGCGGAATCGAACCACCGACACGAGGATTTTCAGTCCTCTGCTCTACCGACTGAGCTATTTGGGCATATAAATAAAATAGTTTTGTTTGTCTTCAATCGTTTCGGCAATACATTTGTCTGCCTAACTAAGTGATTCACACCAAATCAAAGATTTGGGTTCTCTACTTTGCGACTGAGCTATTTGGACATGTAATAATACTAATGATAAGTTGATCGTGTTAAACGTTTAAAGTTCGTCGCATGACTTTGCCACGCCGTGGTTAATTACCCAATAATTGGAGAACTCCATTAACCTTGGGGTAGCAAGAAATTGCTATTCTTTTATTGTTTACAATTATCTCCTATTTTGCTTATTATAATTTAAAGGAAGCAAACTGTCGATAATTGCATAAGCGATTCACACAAAAATGTTCACTCACTACGTTCGTGCATTTTTTGTTCTCTGCTTATCAAAATGCGTAAGTATTATCACTGTCGTTTCGCTTGCGCTCAACTTCCGACCAATTTCAGGTATAAAATTGGGATAATACTTATGGCGACCTGGAAGAGACTCGAACTCTCGACCTCCAGCGTGACAGGCTGGCATTCTAACCAACTGAACTACCAGGCCGCATGGATAAAAAATGGTGGTCGCAACAGGGCTCGAACCTGTGACCCCCTGCTTGTAAGGCAGGTGCTCTCCCAGCTGAGCTATGCGACCATCAGTTGAGATACAAGCGTTATTATACGGCAGTAAAAACTAATTGTCAACCATTTTATTGTTTTTTTTTTGATTTTTTATCTTTTTTCGGCAATGACCTGAATACGTTCGCCTTCATTACTACCTTGCAGGAAGGTTCCGAAGTCGTAATACTTCATATTTTTAAAACCAATATTGGTCAGACACCGATGAATATCCTCGATCGTATAGAAATATTGAACCTGGGTCTCTTCGTGGCGATTATAGGTCCCATTCTTGTTTTTCTCGAAAAAGGTTAAATTAAAATGCACCGCATTTTGAGCAAAATCAGGTTCGTTTTCCCAAACACAGAAAATATCATCCAGATCATAAACATAGGTATTATCCATAATCGTTTTTTTGTATTTGGTCACCGTGTTAACATCAAAAAGCAGAATTCCCTCGCTTTCCAGACATTCAAAACTGCTCAGAAAAAAGCTCTGTAATGCTTCCAGATCTGGCAGATAGTTGACACTGTCGCAGCAGGAAATGACGGCATCGAAGGTTTGATTGATCTGAAAATTACTCATATCACCCAAATAAAACTGAATATTTTTGAGTCCCATCCGATCTGCTTTTTCATCTGCAACCGTCAGCATCGCTTCGGATAAATCCACTGCTGTCATATTCAGTCCCTTTTGAGCCAGGTTGCAAGTAATATTCCCTGTTCCGCAGCCAAATTCTAAAACCGTCTTAATATCTCGCTTGCTATTAAAAAACAACCGTTGTACATAATCGGACCATTTTGAATAATCTATTTCTTTCATCAGTTCATCATAAACCTGTGCAAATTCTTCGTACATAATTAGTTCTCCTGTTTAATATTTTTTTGAATAGTTTATAAATTTAAGTGACGCTTCCAGCCCTTTTAACAAGACCACTTCGTCAAAATTGAAATCTGAAGTATGCAGATTTTTATTATACCCCTTTTCTTCATTACCGGTTCCCAACCCAATATATAAACCCGGCACTTCTTTCTGAAAATAGGAAAAATCCTCAGATAACATCACTTTTCGAAATCCGACCCTGTTTTCCAGCGGGGTCAGTTCTTCGAAAATCCTATAAAGCCTTTCGTTATTGATAACGGGCGGATACATATCAACAAATTCCAGTTCAATCTTACAACCGTGGGTTAGTTCGACTCCTTTTACGACTTCACCAACCCGTTGATGCAATTTCGCATGACTCTTATCGCTAAAAGAACGAATGGTGCCCCCAAGTTTGACCTCATCGGCCACAACATTCACTCGCGTTCCACCATTGAGCAAGCCAATTGAGATAACCACACTCTCCATCGGATTGGTGTTCCGGCTGACAATGCTCTGGAAAGCGGTGATCAGGGAAGCACTGGCGACGATGGCATCCATTGACCGCTGTGGTTCGGCAGCGTGACCACTGATACCATGCACGGTGATAAAGAACTCACTGTTCTGGCCCATCATCGGCCCCGACTTGGTCCCCAGTTTACCTTCCTCGATAAAGGGAAAAAGGTGATAGCCGAAGATGGCTTTAACCGGGTATTTTTTGAAGATCCCGGCATCAATCATCGGTTTTGCCCCACCAGGACCTTCTTCGCCCGGCTGAAAGATCAATAGTACACTTCGCTTTCGTTGATTGGGAAAATCAGCCAGATATTTTGCCAACAGCAGATTCATGGTCATATGTCCGTCATGTCCGCAGGCATGCATCCAGCCAGGATGCCGGGAAACATAATCGTGTTCAGCTTCTTCGCGAATACAAAGGGCATCCATATCAGCCCGAAAAGCAATGGGATCATCATCACATTGACCTCGTATATATAGGATCAGACCGGTCTCACAGACTTTTTCCGGCTGATACCCCAAGTTTACCAGGTAATTGATGAGGTAAGCCTGGGTTTTTTCTAAATCAAATCCCTCTTCCGGAATGCGATGGAGTTCACGGCGCAATTGCCTTGCCTCATTTTGATAATTTTTCACTAGCTCACTATATTGCATATTGTTCCTTCTCACTAAATCTCTTCAAAACTCTAACCTATCATACCTGATAAGTTAGAATCGCACAATGGTTAACGCACTGTCATGGTATAGGTATCGCCATAATTTTCTTCATCAAATACAAACGCATCTTTTAAACCACTGGTGACAACGATCTTGTTTTCGTTGGTAATAAAAATAGCTTCCACATCCGACAGTGCTTCAACCTTTTTTAAACCTTCATCAAGCCCCAATAAAAACAGGGTTGTCGACAGACTGTCGGCATCTACAGAAGCTTCAGTAACCACGGTTACCTGAATCAGCCCTGAATCAGCCGGATAACCGGTAAATGGATCTAAAATATGATGATACCTTTTCCCGGCCTCATCCGTAAAATAGCGTTGATAATCCCCAGAAGTCACCACTGAGCCATCTTTGAGGGATAAAACCCCCAGGTATCCATTACCCGGATTTCTGGGATCTTCAACGCCAACCCCAAAATCGCTGTTATCAGCTTTTCCGCCCATCACCAGCACATTTCCACCAAGGTTAACAATGGCGTGCTCCACCCCTTCTTCTTTGATAACAGCCATTACCTCATCAGCAATATAACCCTTGGCGATGGCGCCCAGGTTTACCGCCATCCCCGTATCGGTTAAATATACCGACTGATCGGCGGGATTCAAAACAATTTTAGTGTAATCAGTTTTTGCTTTTGCCACATTGATTGCTTCAGGCACTGGGGCTTCTTTTGTTTCTGGGGAGTGAATACCCCAGAGATCCACTAACGGACCGATCGTCACGTCGAAATATCCGCCGGAATTTTGGGAATACGCCAGGCTCTTTTCGATGATTCGGTATGTATCTTCGGATACCGTAACTGGCTTGATCCCGGCATTTTCTTTAATCAGCCCCAGATCACTTCCGGTTTCAAAGGCGGTCAGACTACTGTTTAAAGCAGTTATCCGTTCGAAAGGTTTATCCAACAAACTTTCGTCTGACTCCCCATAAAGAGTTATACTGACAAAGGTGTCCAGTAAAAAATCACTGCGGGACACTGTTTTTCCCTGATCACAACCCGATAAGAACACCATCAACAGTAATAAGGCCACACCAATCCCAGTGATTTTCCATCGCTGCTTCTTCACACTTAATAGATTCATTTATTACACCAGTTCCTTTAACAAATAACTGTATTATATCAAAGTCTCTGAAAAAAAGCATAAAAAAATGGTAAAGTCTTTACCATCCGGCGTTTTTCAGATAAAATAAGAACGTTCTTAATTAATATATAAAGAGGTCTCTATGAAAAAAAACGAAATCATGATCATCATCGGCTTACTTGCTGTCAGTTTAATCGGCATCGCCGCTTTTTATTTAATCAAGGCCAGCGATGAACCACTTTCGGTTCGGGTCACCCGTCAGGGCGAAATTGTTGCCGTTTTTCCGCTCTCTAAAGATCACACCGAAACCTTTACTGATGCTGCCGGTTCAAATACGCTTGAGATTTCTGGCGGAACTGCCAAAATGGTGGAGGCCGACTGTCCCGATCATATCTGTGTCAAGACCTACCCCATTTCCAGCCCCGGGGAAACCATTGTCTGTCTGCCTCACAAACTGGTGGTGGAAGTTATCACCGGTGAATCCTGATGAATTCCAAAGCTTACCGTCTGGTTATTCTCAGCCTGTATGTGGCGATGGCTCTGATTCTCAGTTATATTGAAAGCTTAATCCCCTTGCCACTGCCAATTCCCGGAGCCAAAATCGGCCTGCCTAATATTATCACCCTAGTTTCTCTGTTGACCCTGGGGTGGCCGCTAACCCTACTGGTAGTAATTGCCCGGATATTTTTAGCTGGGTTCCTGTTTGGCGGCGGTTTTTCGATTGTCTACAGTCTTGGCGGTGGCCTGTTAAGTCTTCTCGTGATGAGCCTGCTGTTGCACTTTTTCAAAGATAAAATATCGATTATTCTAATCAGTGTTTTCGGAGCCATTACCCACAATCTGGGTCAAGTCATTGTTGCTGCTATTGTTGTCCAAACCACCAGCCTGCTGCTCTATTTTCTGTTTCTGATGCTACTGGCCATCCCCACCGGGTTATTTATCGGCATCACCGCCCGGGAGCTGATGCGTCTGCTCGGCAAAACCACCATCTTCGCAAAGCTAAACCTGCCTCAAAAAAAATAGCCAGTCATCACTGACCGGCTATTTTTTATTGATCTTTAAATTTTGGTAATGTGATCTTAAATTCGGTTCCTTCGCCTACCTGACTTGATACGATGATTGTTCCGCGGTTGTTATGAACGATATGTTTAACAATCGCCAGTCCCAGACCGGTGCCGCCCTTCTCCTTGGAGCGGCTTTTATCGACCCGATAAAATCGCTCAAAGATCCGGTCGACATCCTTTTCCGGAATTCCGTAACCATGATCCCGAACTTGGATAACGACCGCTTCATCATCTGCGGATAAGGTAACCTCCACCCGCTGCCCCGGATCCGAATATTTAATGGCGTTGTCAATGAGATTAATCATCATTTGGCGGAATTCATCCGCTACAAACTCCAGTTCGATGGATTTTTCACAGTTCAATGCCAGCTCCATTGCCTTGTCTTCGGCACTCAGCTTTAAAATATCAAAAATCTGCATAATTTCCGTATCGGTGCGAAGTAATTCAAACTTTCTGTCAAAGCCCCCCTTATTTTCCAGCTGCGACAAAACCAGGATATCACTGACCAGTCGGCTGAGACGATCACTTTCTTCATAAATAATAGAATAAAACCGTTCCAGGGTTTGGGGATCAGTAATTTGATTGACTTGAATGGTTTCAATAAAACCTTTGATGGTGGTAATCGGCGTTTTTAACTCATGGGAAACATTAGCAACAAAGTCCCGACGCATTTTTTCCAGGTTTTTTAACAGGGTGATATCCTCAAAAATAATAATATGACCGTTAATACTATTATTTTCTTCAATCTGATTAATATAAACCCGTAATACCTGATTCGAATGAATCCGTGATTCGAAGCTCATTTTTTCGCAGGCATCATTTTCCAGATAGGTCATCAGCTCCATAATAAACGATTCCCGATAGACTTCCAGGATATTCTGCCCGATCACTGCTTCTTTCAGCGGTATCCGCAATACCTTGCGCGCCGCTTCATTTAAATGAACAATGCGGTTCTTTTTATCAATGGCAATAACACCGTGATTCATATTGGACAAGATGGATGTAAGTTCGGCATTCTTCTGATTCATCTCGGTAAAAGAGTTATTCAACTGGACCGACATCTGATTGAGGGATTCAACCAGTTCCCCGATCTGATCTTCACGGATCATCGTGAGCTGCTGTCCATATTTTCCAGAGGCGATTTCTCTGGCAAAGATGGAGGCATTTTCCAATGGTTTCAGCTCCCGATTGATAAAGTAATTAATCAGCAGGGTTGTTGCCAGAATTGTTGTTAATATCACAAAAATAATATTGTTGATCATTTCAAACATGGCATCATCCATGGCATTCACTGGCATGGAAATACGCAATACTGCCGCAACTGAATTATTTTCATCAAAATACGGGGTGGCGACATAAATCATTTCGTCCTTAATGGTGTTAGAAAAACGAACCTCAGTTGTTTGATTACCGGACAGGGCTCCTATAATTTCGGGACGATTTTTATGGTTTTCCAAACCGCCCAGACCCTGGACCGATTCGTAGGTTACCTCCCCTTGACTATTAATAATCGTCATCCGGACATTAGTACTTTTGGCAAAATCATCCAGATTCTCTTTATTTCCGGATTCCAGAAAATCTGGCAATATGTAGTTCATAATATAATCGCCATTTTTTTTGATATTGTTCTCAGTGTCGGCATAATAACTCTGCCGAAAACTGATGGTGGTGAATAGACCACAGATTACAATACTGGCAATGATAATGACCGTCAGTGAAATGGACAGGCGTTTCTTCATACCACACTCCTATTTTTCAATGAAACGATATCCTACCCCACGGACAGTTTCGATGTATTTCTTACCATCTTCGGATTGTTCCTCAATTTTTTTTCTTAAATAGCGGATATGGACATCAACGGTGCGGGTCTCGCCATAGTAATCAAAGCCCCAGATCTGGTCCAGTAATTGATCCCGGGTCAAAACCTGACCGCGATGTTTGGCTAAAAATACCAGTAGTTCATACTCTTTTAGAGTAAGGGCTAATTTTTCCCCATTTTGATAGACTTCAAAAGCCTTTGGCTCAATCAATAAATCGCCGATTACGATGGTTTCATCTTCTTTCGACAAAAGAATTTCAGTTCGCCTTAATACTGCTTTGACTCTGGCACAAAGTTCTTTGACGCCAAAAGGTTTGGTAATGTAGTCATCCGCCCCGATTTCCAGTCCCAGGACCTTGTCAAATTCTTCACTTTTGGCCGTCAGCATAATAATCGGGATATAGGAAATGATACTATTGGCCCGGATCTCCCGGCATATACTGATACCATCTTTTCCTGGCAGCATCAAATCCAAAATAATCAAATCCGGCAAGACATCGAGGATCTTCTCAATCGCCATCGCCCCGTCCTGAACACCGTCGACTTCGAATCCATGGGTTTCCAGGTTAAATTTAATCAACTCATATATATTTAACTCATCTTCTATTATCAGTATTTTTTTCATCTTGACTCCTTGTTTTTTGTGTGTACTGAAATTATATCACATCATGAAATTCTATTATGTAAATTTTTGATTAAATTGTAAACTATTACATAATTCTGAAAACGTTATAGGAAAAATAATGATTGAATTCTATGTTTTATCTCCATATAATGAATTTATCACATAATCCTTTATCTCTAAATGAATTACTCCCCTTTTTCATTTAGAAAAACGAGCTGTTTCTTCTGAAGCGGTTCTTTTTTTTGCAAAAAATTAAGACCGGCTGTCAAGCCAGTCTGAGGTTGTCGCTAAACTACCGTACCGACCAATTGTTAATCTGTTGTTCGCTGCGCCATGCGAAATCCGCTTTGCTCCTTTCGCATTGGTCGCGGGCAGTCGCCAACTACAAGCAAGCTTGTGATTGGCTCGTTGCCTGCTCGCAGAATCGGACAGGCTCTGCCGTATCCGCTCCGATGCGTACAACATGATGTAACAATTGTCGGTACTACGTTAGTACTATTTCTACAATTTTTGTCAAACCAAACTAGCCAATTTCTTAGCTTTTCCGATCCAGATTCCGTTTGGCGGTTTCCATCATCAGTTTGATGCGGTTCAGCTGATTGACTTCGCTGGCACCCGGATCATAGTCAATCGGGGCAATGTTGGAAAGCGGATATTTTTGGCGGATCGGTTTGATCATCCCTTTTCCCATTACATGATTAGGCAGACAGGCAAAAGGCTGGACGCAGACTATGTTTTCTACCCCATCATCGATCAGCTCCATCATCTCGGCGGTCAAGAACCAACCTTCGCCGCCCTGATTGCCCAGGGAAATCAGTTCCTGGGCTTTTTTAGCTTTTTTCTCAATGGTCGAGGGGGCATGGAAGTGGGTGCTGGCATTCAGGGCAAGCTTCATATTTTTTCGCGAGAACTCCAGCAGTTTAATGATCAGTTTGGCACTCTTCATCGATTTCCGTTTACCTGATAGTTCCTCATATTTAAAGACCTGATTGTAACAACAGTACAGGAAGAAATCCATTAAGTCCGGCATGACCACTTCGGCCCCTTCAGCTTCCAGCACTGCCTGGAGGTTGTTATTGGCGGTAGGATGGTATTTTACCAGAATTTCGCCGACGATGGCAACCTTGGGCAATTTTTTATCGATTCGCGGCAGGACATCAAATTCATTGACAATGGCCCGGACGTTTTCTTTGAAATCCCGGAGATTCCCATTTTTCATCCCCGCTTTTATTTTTTTGCGCCAGTGTTGATACAATTCTTCGGTTGATCCCGGATGGAGCTCATAAGGTCGGGTCCCGCTGACGACACGTTGCAGCAGATCACCATAGACAATCCCCACCAGCAGACGGGTTAACAGTGGCAGACTGAGTTTAAACCCGGGATTCTTTTCCAGACCGATAGCACTCAGGGAAATAACCGGAATTTGCGACATCCCCGCTGATTCCAGGGCTTTTCTGATAAATGCCACATAGTTGGAGGCTCGGCATGGTCCTCCGGTCTGAGTCATTAATACCGACACATTGTCGAGATCGTATTTTCCCGATTTCAGGGCCGCCATAATCTGGCCGGTGGTGATAATCGTCGGATAGCAGGCATCATTATTAACATAGGTTAAGCCTTCATCAATGGCAGCATTATCCACACTGGGCATCACTTCAATATGATAACCATATTTCTCCATCGCCTCTTCCAGAAAGTCAAAATGGATCGGGGACATCTGTGGAGCCAGCAGGGTATGTTTCTTTTTCATCGCTTTGGTAAAGACCACCCGTTGTTTCATCGGGGTTGGTGCCACCACAATACTATTTTTCTCCCGTTCAATCATCGCCGCTTTTAGCGATCGCATCCGGATCCGGATGGCCCCCAGATTGTTGACTTCGTCAATTTTAATCAGGGTATAAATATTGCCATGACTTTCCAGGATCTCCTGAGTTTGCTCCGAGGTCACCGCATCCAGTCCGCAACCAAATGAAGTCAGCTGCACCAGTTCCAGAAAATCATGCTGGTTAACCACCTCCGCCGCCTTATATAAGCGGCTGTGATATTTCCACTGATCCAGAACGCGGAAACGTTCATCTTCTTTGGGATGATAGAGATGGGCGATGGCGTCTTCGGTGAGCACGGCCATGTCCAGCCCGGTAATGATATGATCCAGACCATGATTGACCTCCGGATCGATATGATAGGGCCGGCCAGCCAGGACGATGCCCTTTTGTCCGGTTTCTTTTAAATAGGCAATGGTTTCTTCCCCTTTTTTCTCCATGTCCCGACGGAAGGCTTCTTTTTCAGCAATGGCGGCATCCATGGCTTCGGTAATCTCCAGACGATTGACGCCATAGACACCGAAAATTTCGGCCAACCGTTCTTCCAGCCGCTGATCATTGTCAAAGGGCAAAAACGGATTCAAGAAGGTGATGCCGGCTTTCTGGACATCATCCTGATTATGCTTAATGGTTTCCGGATAAGACATGACAATCGGGCAATTGTACCAGTTATCGACATCGTCAAATTCTTTTTCCTCATAGGGAATACAGGGATAGAAAATCAGGCTGATGCCCTGATCCAGCAGCGCCTGAATATGGCCATGGGCCAGTTTGGCCGGATAGCAGACCGACTCCGAGGGGATACTTTCCATCCCTTTTTCATAAATCTTGCGATTGGATTCCGGGGATAACACCACCCGGTAACCGAGATGAGTAAAAAAGGTATGCCAGAAGGGATAATTTTCATAGAGTTTTAACACCCGGGGGATCCCGATACTGCCCCGGGGTGCTTCTGCTTCAGCCAGCGAGGGATAATTAAAAATCCGCTGATACTTGTATTGATAAAGGTTAGGCAGATCGGCATTTTTCTTGACATTCCCCTCGCCAATCTCGCAACGGTTTCCGGTAATGTGGCGGCTGCCATCGTTAAAACGGTTAATGGTCAGCAGACAGTTGTTACTGCAACCACCACAGCGTTTGTGGCCGACTTCCACCTGAAAATCGTCCAGCGCTTCTAAATTCAAAAGATTGCTGCGTTCCCCTGAGAGATAGTTTTCCCGGGCAATCAGCGCCGCGCCAAAAGCGCCCATCAGGCCGGCTATATCGGGGCGGATGACATCTTTTTCGGTGATCTTTTCAAAGGTCCGCAGCACCGCCTGATTATTAAAGGTGCCGCCCTGGACGATGATATGCTCGCCCAATTCTTTGGGATTATGGATTTTGATAACCTTCTGCAAGGCGTTCTTGATAACCGAATAGGACAGCCCCGCCGAGATATCCCCGACTTCGGCGCCCTCTTTCTGAGACTGTTTGACCTTGGAATTCATAAAAACGGTGCAGCGAGTCCCCAGATCCACTGGGTTTTCCGCCATCAGTGCCGCTTCGACAAAGGCCTGCATGTCAAGATCTAATGATTTGGCGAAGGTTTCCAGAAACGAACCACAGCCCGAGGAGCAGGCTTCATTGAGAATAATGCTATCGATGGTGCCGTTTTTGATCTTCATGCACTTCATATCCTGACCGCCGATGTCGAGAATAAAATCGACCTCAGGACAGAAATATTTGGCGCCCTTATAATGGGCAATGGTTTCAATTTCGCCGATGTCTATTTTCAGCGCTTTTTTGATCAGACTTTCACCATAGCCGGTAACCGTTGACTTGGCGATATAGACATCGGCCGGCAGGGATCCGTAGATTTCTTTGATTATTTTGATCGATTGGGCCAGCGGACTGCCCTCGTTACCGCCATAATAACTGTACAGCAAAGCGCCGTCGTTATCGATCACAACCGCCTTGGTGGTGGTGGAGCCGACATCAATCCCCAGAAAGCAGCAGCCGCTATGATTTGTTAAGGCTTTTTTGACGACCTGATTTTTATCATGTCGGGCCCGAAACTGTTGCAGCTCTACCTGATTCTTAAACAACGGTTCCAATCGACCAACTTCATTCTCAGATACCGAATCCAGATTTTCAACCGCCTTGACCAGCTCAGCCAGATGCATTTTAGCTTCTTTTTCAGCCGAATAGGCCGCCCCCATGGCAACAAAGAGATTGGACTTTTCCGGAAAAATAATCTGTTCCTCTGTCAGTTTCAAGGTTTCAATAAACCGTTGTCGCAGTTCCGACAGAAAATACAGCGGCCCCCCTAAAAAAGCCACATTCCCCCGGATCGGATGGCCGCAGGCCAGCCCGCTGATAGTCTGGTTGACCACTGCCTGAAAAATCGAGGCAGCGATATCCGCTTTCTCCGCTCCTTCATTAATCAGCGGCTGAATGTCCGTTTTTGAAAAAACGCCGCATCGGGATGCAATCGGGTAAATCATCGTATGGGTTTTGGACAGTTCGTTAAGCCCCTCAGCATCAGTTTTTAACAACGTCGCCATTTGATCGACAAAAGCGCCGGTTCCGCCAGCACAGGTGCCGTTCATCCGCTGTTCGATGGTGCCCGTGAAAAAGGTGATCTTGGCATCTTCGCCGCCCAGCTCAATGGCGACCTCGGTTTTAGGTATGACCCGATCCACCGCCAGGGTACTAGCCACCACTTCCTGAACGAAGGGAATACCCAGCCATTGGGAGATCATCAGCCCACCGGAACCGGTGACACAAACCCGGGTTTCCAAATCTCCCAGTTGTTCATAGGTTTCTTTTAAAAGATTGACAATGGTGACCTTGATATTCGATAAATGACGCCGGTATTCTTCGTAGATGATTTCGTTTTGATCGTCAATAACCACGACCTTAATGGTCGTGGAGCCGATGTCGATGCCCATTTTATAATTGCTTTTCATTGTTTTTTATGACCTCTTCTCTAACATGTCGGTTGTGATCTTATCTGAATTTAATCATATGATTGATATAAGGGTTTTACCCGACGATATAATTGCTTGTATAGTTTATTATAGATTCCTGTATATTTGATAACATTTTCCGGGTTGGGATCAAAGATTCGTGATTTTTGGATCATCGCCGCCCCGGCTGCTTGAATGTCGGGATAATGGTTTAATCCCACAAAGGTAGCAATGGCAGCCCCTAAACCCGTGGTTTCATAAGTCTGCACCCGGTAAACCGGCCGGTTTAGAATATCGGCCATGATCTGAGCCACCCCATCACTGCGGGAGCCCCCGCCAGACAGGCCAACGGCCTGAATTGGAACTTTTGTCTTTCTTTCAATCCGTTCCAGCCCTTCCAATAAAGCATATCCCAGACCTTCGATGATGGCCCGGTAAATATGCCGTTTATCGTGACCCTCACTAAAACCCATAAAGGTTCCCCGGGCTTCGGGGCGAAAAGCTTCGCGTCCCCAGTAGGGCTGATGAATCAGACCATCGGCTCCCGGTAGGGTGGTTTCCAGATAGCCCTCAAGGATCTCATGGATCACTTGGGGATCAGACTGATCGAGAAATTCTCGGGCATACCAGTCGACCATCCAAAAGCCGTGATAAATAGTAACCTCCGGGTTGTAGGCATCATTCTCTACCGCCGCAAAGGAGGGGTAGAAGGGATACAGCTCCACGTATTTTTTAGTGGTAATCTCCACCGTGGCTTGAGTTCCCAGTGAGATGCTGGCAATATCCGGGGTCAACGCGCCGACACCAATCGTTTCGCAGCCTTTATCCGTCCCTGATGCCACAATCGGCAAACCCGATGGCAGGCCGGTGATTGCGGCGACTTCGGCAGTTAACTGACCGATGATTTCGCAAGAATCAGTTAGCTCATAGCATTTTTCCGGCTCCACCTGAAGAATCTGACTTTTTACATTATACTTGCCACACCACTGCTTCTTTTTGGTATCAAAGGGCAGATGGCCAGCGGTATTGGAACGGCTGTCGGCTATTTTTCCAGTTAAGCGGCTCAAAAAATAGGTCGACAGAAAAACGACCTTGTGGGTTTTGGCCCAGATTTCCGGTTCCTGCACCTTGATCCAGTTGACATGAGCAGTCTTGCTGAATGATTTGGCATACGCGCTGAAACCAATGCACTTAAAAAGCAGAGCATAAGGCCAGGGATAGGGCAACGGCTCTGCCAATTCCCGGCGGTCCAGCCAACTGATGAAATTGCGCAGCGGTTCACCCTTTTCGTCCACCACCGTGATGACGTCCCGCTGACAGGATACCGTCATCCCCTGAATGGTTAGGAACAGTGCCGGGTCTTTAGTCTTGAGCTCCTGAACTACCTTGACCAGTGCCTTCCAGAACATTTCCGGTGACGCTTCCTTCCACTGAAAATGTTTTGAATAATAACCCTTGAATAATTCTTCGCTTTTGGCCAACTCATTACCCTGCTCATCAAAAAGAATCCCCCGGAGTCCTCTGGTGCCGCAATCGATAGTCAAAACTGTGTTCTTTTTGGGGGCGTTCTTTTCGTTATTATTCAAAATTCATTCTCCCGACATCAATTCATTTCGTATCATTATACCAAATAGTTGTTAAGTGTAAAACAAAAAGCGTTGAATAAAAAGAATTAACTTTCTATTCAACGCATGATTCTACATTACTTTACCAATTCGTTCAGGCCTTTTTATAGTTTGATGTCTTTGAAATCCTTAACCTGTTTGGTGATGGCAATTTCGGTTGGTAGCCGTTCGATACTCGATGCTCCGAAGAAACCACAGACTCCTTTGGTCCGATCCAGGACATATTTGGCATCTTCCGGTTCGGCCACCGGACCGCCGTGAACAATAACCATAATGTCAGGATTGATGGCCTTACCGGCATCACAGATTTCCTGGGTTAGCTTAACGCAATCGTCCAAAGTTTTTGAGGTCCCGGCCCCGATACTGCCTTTGGTTGTCAGACCCATATGAGCAACCAGAACATCAGCTCCGGCCCGGGCCATTTTTTCAGCTTCTTCGACATTAAATACGTATGGTGTCGTTACCAGATCCAGTTCGTGGGCTTTCCGGATCATCTCTACTTCCAGATCATAGCCCATGTTGGTTTCTTCCAGGTTTTGCCGGAAGACACCATCGATTAGACCGACTGTGGGGAAATTCTGAACCCCGGAGAAACCGGCTTCTTTGACCTGTTTCAAGAATATTTCCATATCTCTAAACGGATCAGTTCCGCAGACCCCAGCCAGCACTGGCGTATCCTTGACAATCGTCACGACTTCTCGGGCCATGTCCATGACAATGGCATTGGCATCTCCATAGGATAACAACCCGGCTAAAGAACCCCGGCCGGCCATCCGGTAACGACCGGAATTATAAATAATAATCAGATCCACGCCACCGGCTTCGGCACATTTTGCCGAAATCCCGGTACCAGCTCCAGCACCAACCACCGAAATCCCCTTGGTTTCCTGTTCTCTTAACCGTCTTAACACTTCTTCTCGTTTTATTGCCATGTTAATTTCTCCTTCGCTATGTACTTCTCTATCCTTCAATCATTGAAATCAGTTTTTTCGCCATTGCCAGGGCAAAGGCTTCGTCGTTGATGTCGGTATCCATTTCCACCAGTTCGACTTTTTTTTCGATGTTTGCCCGTAATTGAGCAAACAGTTCCGCATCTTCGGCCGGGCCATAGAATGGTGCCCCTTCGACATCAATAGCGGAAACCCCTTTTAATGGCAGGAATAAAGCAACCGGGCCGGTGGCCATATTCAGCTTGCTGGCGATAATTTTGCCCATCTGGGAACACTCGTCAACGGTGGTTCGCATCAGGGTGACGCTGGCATTATGTTTATAGAGGTTTCTGTCTTTATATTTTTCGGGAACGGTTTCTATCGCCCCAAAATTAACCATATCCAACGCTCCTACCGACACAACCTCCGGAATTCCGGCTTTGGCAGCGGCTTCCAGGCGGGTTGGTCCGGCTGTGAAAACGCCGCCGGCCACCTCATCGCACCATTCGGTGGTGGTCGCATCGAAAACGCCTTTGATAAAGCCCGCTTCAATCAGACTTTCCATGGCCATACCCCCGGCACCGGTGGCGTGAAATACCAGGACCTCATACCCCTGATCTTCCAGATATTCTCTGGCCGCGGTGACGCAGGGCGTGGTGACCCCAAACATTGTCGCCGCCAGCAAGGTCTTTTCTTCTTTAAGCTCAGGAATATCGAAACTGGCCATCCCAGCAATAGCGTTGGCGGCATTAGCCAGAATGTGATTCGAAATACTGTTAATCCCGGAAATATCCACCACCGAATACATCATGGTAATATCTTTTTCCCCCACATAGGGACGGGTATCGCCTGAAGCCACGGTGGACACCATAATTTTTGGCACCCCTACCGGCAGACTACGCATCGCAAAGGTGCCAATGGTTGTTCCGGCTGATCCGCCCAGACTAATGACCCCATCAACCTTCCCCTGGTCATAGAGATCTTTAGTAATTTTAGCCGCCCCGGCCATCATGACATCAATACCGAGACCCCGATCATGTTGTTTTTGCAGTTCTGCAAGTGTTGCCCCCCCCGCAATGGCGACGGTTTCACTGGTGACATCCGGCACAAATAAGGGCTCGCCGATAACCCCGCAATTGACTGTGGTGGTACTGAGACCCCGCTTTTCAATCAATTCTTTAATAAACTGGAATTCATGACCCTTGGTATCAAAGGTCCCTACGATTAATACATTTTTCATTCCATGCCCCCCTTGAATTTATTTTTTGATAACTTTTCTTGTTATATTAACTCGCAAGGTTTATGCCAAGTATTAAAATCAACCAAGCCGCTGTTTCAGCCATTCTAAATCCAGGTGTGAGAAAACCTTTTCCCAAACAAATGAGAAATGGGCAATATTTTCCCATTTCGAGTAAATATTGCCCATTTCTTTACTCCATGGGTTCCTGGTCTTCCATGGACAAATTAAATTTGATTATTTTGTTGTAAAGGGTTCGCCGGGAGATGCCGATTCGGTTGGCCGCTTCGGTACGGTTCCACTGGCAGGCTTTGAGAACGCCCAAAATATAGGTGCTTTCCAGGTGTTCCTTACTGGTCGCCAGCATCACTGAACCCAACTGATCAGGAATCTGGGGTTTAGGGGTGAATTTTGGTTTATGCATTTCTTCCACCGCCATGTCATCCCGGCGGATATATTTTCCTTCGCTGAGGATGACCGCTCTTTCCAGGACATGCTTCAACTCCCGAACATTTCCGGGCCAGGAGCATTCCATCAGATAGGCCATGGCATCCGGGGATAATCGTTTTTCTTCTAACTGATATTTTATTTTAAACTCTTCCAAAAAGCGATTACATAATAGCGGAATATCTTCGGTATGCCGCCGTAGTGGCGGCGTGTTGATTTCCACCACATTCAATCGATAGTAGAGATCCTCCCGGAAACGATTATCGGCTACTGCCTGTTTAATATCGACATTGGTGGCGCAGACAATCCGCACATCAACATAGATGGTTTTCTCGCCACCCACTCGTTCAAATTCCTGCTGCTGAATAATCCGTAGCACCTTCGCCTGGAGGTCCACGTCCATTTCCCCGATCTCATCCAGAAACAGCGTACCATGATTGGCCAGTTCAAATTTCCCCAGCCGCCGTTTGTCGGCCCCGGTAAAGGCCCCCTTTTCATGACCGAACAGTTCACTTTCCAATAAGTTAGGCGGTAAAGCGGCGCAATTCACTTTAATCAACGGACCCAGACAACGTTTGCTGTTAAAATGCAGAGCTTTGGCCACCAGCTCTTTTCCAGTTCCACTTTCACCCTGAATCAAAACGTTGACATCCTTATCGGCGACCTTATTGATTAGTTCATACATATCCTGCATGATCACACTTTGCCCAACAATTTCGTCAAAGCCCCGCTTTTTTAGCAGTTCTTTCTTGAGATGCTTATTTTCCTGCTTTAATTTATAATAATTTTTAAACTTATCCGTCGTTTCCGATATCGCCAGTTCAGTGGGTATCCGCTCAAAGCTGGAGCCGCCGATATAACCGATGGTCTGGGAATTTTTATAGAAATAATAGGCATCCTCCGGAGAATTAATGGGGCCGCCATAGATCATCTTATAGGTTCGGGGATTGATCTCATCGACGGCAGCAAAAATTGCTTCAGTCATTTCCAGACATTCGTTAATGGTGGAAAAAACTTTACCGGATTTCTCGCCGCCCCGGGTCCAGCCAAAATGAGCACAGATCACATCCACGCCTACCCGGGTCATCGCCCGGGCCTGCTCCTGATCAAAAACAAAGGCAATGGTAAAGAGGTTGGCAGCCACCGCTTTTTCCATAAACTCAATTTCCTGGTCATAACCCAGCCCTTTTTCCTCCAGCCATTCCCGGAATTGACCATCAACCAGACCAATGGTGGGAAAATTATTGACCCCGCTAAAACCCAGATCCCGGACTTTTTGAATCAGTTCCTGATGGGTATAGTTGGGATCAGTGGCATTAATACCGCAGATCACCGCCCGTTCCTTAAGCTTAGGCAATATTTCCCGGCTGGAAAAGTCAAATACCAGCTCATTGCTATTGGCAAATGGCATCATACATCCAATCGAAGGAATCCCCGCCGACCGAAATCGCCCGGCACTGAGGGCCAACAGTAAATCAGCCCCGCCCTTAACGGCCTGCTTGGCAAAAAGCCCGGACCCTACGGCCACCCCAATCACTGGTTTATTCATCTTCAAACTATTCTGGATCATTTTCTCGATGGCTTCTTTTTTCTTCATGGTTTTTCTCCCACTCATATCAATCTGACTTTATTATACAGCCCCCTGTCAAAAAACGCAAAAAGACTATTGCAGTGTTCTGCAATAGTCCCAGACTGTCAAAAAAGATAACCCAGTACCGACAATTGTTACATCATGTTGTACGCATCGGAGCGGACACGGCGAAGCCTGTCCGATTCCGCGGCGAACAACAGATTCACAATTGGTCGGTACGGTAGTTTAGCGACAACCTCAGACTATTGCAGAGTCCTGCAATAGTCCTTACTTACATTTGTGATTTACTAAATCTATAAGCCGAGTTCTGTTTAAATAGTCATCTATCTCGATTTATTGTTACCAATAAATTCTAGCGACCTACCATAGGACAACGACGAGCAGCCGTCTTTCAAGGTCCGTTCTTGGTCTTGCTCCAGGTGGGGTTTACATAGCCGCTGTGTCACCACAACGCTGGTGAGCTCTTACCTCACCCTTTCATCCTTACCATTGCTGGCGGTATACTTTCTGTTGCACTTGCCTTAGAGTCGCCTCCACCGGGTGTTACCCGGCACCCTGCTCTGAGGAGCTCGGACTTTCCTCAACCGGATTGCTCCGGGTGCGACTATCTGATTTACTAAATCACTATAGTATACACTGTCTGCTCTAAAACTTCAAGCCTTTTTTACTGTAACCCTTAATAATTCACAATAAAATCCCGGGCTGTTTCGGCTACGATCATTTCCGGGCAGGCATCTGCCAGGCCCGCTGTCAGTATTTGCTGGAAGCAGTTGGTTACCCATTTCTCAGTACCATAATGGCCGGCATCCAGGACCCAGATGTTGTTTTCCAGGGCCCGTTGCCCGTCGTGGTGCTTGAGATCCCCGGTGATCAGCACATCCGCTCGTTTAGCTTTGGCCAGACCGATCATGTCCGCTCCAGCGCCGGAACAGATGGCCACCCGCCGGACGATATCCGGCACCTTGCCAGCTCCTCTTAAGGCGACCAGACCCAGCCGTTCTTTGGTATTGGCAATGAAATCTGCGGCATCCATCGGTTGGCTTAACACCCCAATTTTTCCCAATCCGTTTTCATTGATCAGACCACCGTTTTCCAGAGCGATGACGTCATAGGCCATTTCTTCATAAGGGTGATTTCTTTTTAACGCAGCAATCAGATTCTTTAAATCCGGTGCAGCGACTATCGCTTCAATCCGGTCTTCGGAAACACTGGTCAGTTTATTGAGATCGCCAATAAAAGGTTGGGCCCCCTCAAGCGGACGGAAGGTACCGGTACCGGGCGAGCGATAGGTGCAATAATCATAATCGCCAATAGCTCCGGCGCCATTTTTCCCCAACACTTCAATGATTTTGGGACTGGCCTCCACCGGGGTAAAAACCACCAGCTTGTAATAAGCCGTCGGATTGGAAGGTTCCAGCGTTTTGATCTTTTCGAGACCCATAATCTCGGCCAGATAATGATTAAGTCCTCTTGCGGCCTTATCCAAATTGGTATGGGCTACATAAACAGCGACATCATTTTTGATTAGCTGGGCAATGATTTGACCCTTTTCCCAGTCGGTGGACAGAGTTTTTAAACCATTGAAAATAAATGGGTGATGGGCGATAATCAGGTCCGCCTGCTTCTTAACGGCCTCATCTACCACCTCGGCGGTGATATCCAGAGTTAACAGAATCCGCTTGATAATCTGCTGACGGGATCCTACCTGAAGACCGACGTTATCCCAGTCTTCGGCCAGTTTTTCGGGAGCATGGGTTTCAATTATTTGGATGATTTGATTTAGTTTGACAGACATCTTTTCACCTCATTCAGTTTTTCGATAAACAAACTGCTTTCCTGAAATTGTTTCGCTGCAACCACTGTGGTTTTTCCCCGGGTACTCCTGACAATCTGCTGCTCCAGAAATATTTTCCGTTCGATCAGCGCTATGAGTAGAGGATGTTTATAGAGATAAAATTCGAAACCCAATTCATATTCCAAGGGATTGGTAAAAGTCATCGTTCCCGGTTCAGCAACAATTATTTCGTAAACCCGATCCCCCTCACGAGCCAGCTCTTCTCTGATGATGCGAAAACCGGATGCGGCCAGATATTTTCGCAGCACTGCCTGATTATTCATCGGCTGGAGCACCAGTTTTTTCTTCTGTCTGGCCACATCTGGCTGGGCTTCCAGCAAGTCCCGGATCAGGAGCCCCCCCATGCCAGCCATGACGACGGCGTCAACCTCTCCGGGTTTAAGCACAGAGAGACCCGAACCAAGTCGGGTCTCTATCTGTTTTTCCAATTGCTGTTCACTGATAATTATTTCAGCTTTTTTAAGCGGCTGCTGGTTGGTATCACTGGCGATTGCCCGGGAAACCAAATTGTTTCCGACCAGGTACACCGGTAGATAACCATGGTCGGTACCAATATCGGCCATGGACTTTACTCCAGCCACACAGCTGGCAATCACTTCAAGCCTTGGACTTAACTTAATCTTCATTTTAGGTTAAATAATCCTTTAATTTCTTGCTGCGGCTGGGATGTCTCAGTTTGCGTAAGGCCTTCGCTTCAATTTGTCTTATTCGTTCGCGGGTGACATTGAATTCTTTGCCGACTTCTTCCAACGTCCGAGCCCGGCCATCATCTAAACCAAAACGCAATCGCAGAACCTTTTCTTCCCGTTCGGTCAGGGTGTTCAAGACCTCAATCAGCTGTTCTTTCAGCAATGCATAAGAGGCGGCTTCGGCTGGTGCCGGAGCATCTTCATCAGGAATGAAATCACCCAAATGGCTGTCTTCTTCTTCCCCGATTGGTGTTTCCAGAGAAACCGGATCCTGAGCAATTTTCTGTATTTCGCGAACCTTTTCTTCCGAGAAGCCCATTTCCTTACCAATTTCGGCTGGGGTCGGTTCCCGTCCATATTCCTGTAACAATTGCCGGGAAACCCGGATCAGTTTATTAATGGTCTCGACCATATGCACCGGAATCCGGATCGTTCTGGCTTGATCGGCAATGGCCCGGGTAATCGCCTGGCGAATCCACCAGGTGGCGTAGGTACTGAATTTAAAACCTTTTGTATAGTCGAATTTCTCAACCGCCTTGATCAAACCCAGGTTTCCTTCCTGGATCAGATCCAGAAATGACATTCCCCGCCCCACATAACGCTTGGCAATACTGACGACCAGACGGAGGTTGGCTTCGGCCAATTCTTTTTTGGCGGAATCGTCGCCAGCTTCCATCCGACGGGCCAGAGCCATTTCTTCATCACCGGTTAATAAGGGGACCTTACCGATTTCTTTGAGGTATAAACGAACCGGGTCATTGACACTGACCGAATCTGCCAGCTCAATTTCCTTCTGGTTTTCTTCCTCAAGCTCCGCGGCCTCCAGAGCTTCCAGTTCGAGATCGGTAAAGGCAATTTCGATCCCTTCCTTTTGCAGGTATAAATAGATTGAATCAATTTCTTCGGGATCAAGATCCGCCTTATCCAGAATTTCTTCAAAATCGTGGTTATTTAAATTCCCTTTTGATTTTCCGCGTTTTAACAGCTGCTGCACTTCTGGCATCAGCTCAATTGCGACTTTTTCAATTTCAATGATGTCGTCGTCAATATCGATGATCACATCGTCGGTTTTTGCTTTCTCTAGTTTCATTTTAGTGCCTCCCGTTTTCTTTCATCATTTTCTTAATCTCTATGAATTGATTGGTGAGCCGTGCCACCTCATCGTCGTTACCATTGGTTGATTCTCTTTTTATTTGTTCAGAAAGTCGGTCAAGCTGAGCTTCATTATAAAAACGATTCATTATTTCCAAAGCATCTTGATAATCTGACCGGGAGACTTCATCCTCGTTCATCATAAACTCAACTATTTTTTTGACTTCTTCTGAATCTTCAAAATGTGACATAATCTGATTGACTTCAAACCTGATCCCTGTTTTGCGCTTGTCTGAAAGGGTCCTGAGTAAATCTTTATAAAAAGGATCGGTCAGATAGTCCATCGGAAACTCATCGATGATGTCGGGTGTTTTTAAACAAAAGCGAATCGCTAATTCTTGGGCTTTTTTATATGCCCTGGGAATTTTTAGCGGGGCGGCTTCGCTGGGGGGTAGCTCCACCAGCTGGGAAGAATTGTCGGATCGGGTTTTTGAACGCAAAACTTCGCGCCGGATCACTTCCTGATTAATTCCCGTTTCACCGGCAACTATTTTGCTGTAATAATCAATTTCTACCGATGTCTCCAGCTGTCGCAATACTTTGATTGCCTCATTGCCATAGCGGAGCCGGCCATCAGTTTGGGACAGATCGTTGTGACTTTTTAGTAACTCCAGCTCATACTCAACAATCGTTAAAGCCTTGGCAACAAAATCCTTAAAGCCCTGCTGGCCATACTTCTGGACAAAGGAATCGGGATCCTCATTTATCGGCAAGTTTAATATTTTAACATTTAAGCTAGTTTTTTTCAAGATATTCATGGCTTTTTCAGTTGCCGATTTCCCCGCGCTATCTCCATCAAAGGCAATAATCACTTCGCTGGCATAGCGTTCCAGGATTTTTCCATGAAACGGGGTAAAGGCCGTACCCAACGCAGCCACGGTATTCTTGATCCCTTTTTCATACAAGGAGATCACATCCATATAGCCTTCAACAATAAATAAACGCCCTTCTTCCAAAAAGTTTTTGCAGTGATTCAAATTATAGAGCTCATAACTTTTAGAAAAAATAGGGGTTTCTGGGGAATTAAGATATTTGGGCCCATTTTGTCCGGCTGCCATCAAGCGACCACCGAAGCCGACAATCTGGCCCCGGGGATTAACGATCGGAAACATAATCCGGCTGCGGAACCGATCATAATGTCGTTTCTTTTCCGAAGCCAGAATCAGACCTGAATCCAGCATTTCCGTCATCGTAAAGCCTTTGGTGTTAAGGAAATCGGTTAATCGACTCCAGTCTTCACTGGCATAACCCACCCCAAATTCCCGGATCGTTTCCTGACTGATCCCTCGCTGCAGCAGATATTCCCGGGCTGGTCGCTCTGTTTTTAAAACTTTGTAATAGTAATTCGCCGCTTCCCGGTGCATTTCATACAGGCGTTTCTTTTTTTCGTAAGCCTGATGATCTTCCTGTTGGTTCTGCTTTTCCGGCAAAACCATATTTACCCGAGCTGCCAGAAATTTGAGTGCGTCGACAAAAGGCAGTTTTTCCATTTCCATAACAAAGGTAATTACATTGCCGCCCGCTCCGCAGCCAAAACAATGATATAACTGTTTTTCTCGGGAAACCGTGAACGATGCCGTTTTTTCATTATGAAACGGACATTTACCTTTGAAAGAATTACCCACCCGTTTTAAGGTCATGTAACCCGAAGCGATATCCACAATATCATTTGCCTCAATGACAGATTGTATCAATTCTTCGGAGTAGTAATTTGTCATTTGTTTTTTCCTTTTTTATAAAGTCTTGACTTTTGAGGGTCTATTAACTCTATTCTAAATAAAATTCAATTCTCCTTTTTTTAATATCCTTTATTTTCAAATTTAAACAAAAATAAAGTTTCATTAATCTTTCAAAATATTATCAACAGTGGATAATATTTAATTATTGGGGTATTTAAAAACTAATAACACTATTTTTAAAAGAAAGAGGTATTTTTATGGAAAAGAAAAAAGTTATTGAAGTCATTCATGAAAAAGTGAAAGTTGCCAATTTTGATGATCATGGAAAAGCTGTTCTCAACATGGATGACGTCGGCGACGGCCAAGTGATTATGGATGTGCTTGAAGAATTGAAATCAGATACAAGCTTCGATTTTGATTTTGACTTGGACAAAATGTTATTAACCGTTCATAATCCTGATGATGATCTGGACGGATTTGCCAGAAGACACCCATCTCCCCAAAAATGTAAATAGAATTGACCCAAAAACCCTATCTAGCGGTTAATAAACGAACTAAAAGCTCCATTGGACTAGACCAATGGAGCTTTTTCTGTGATTAAACGTCAGAGAAACCCCGCAGGGTTTCTCCGCTTATAGATTAAATTACATTTCTGATTTTTGTTTGTAACCCATGTAACGTTCCAGAGCTTCTTCTTTTGCCTTATCATAAAGGGTTGCTGAAACTTCTGGGAAGGTCAGTTTTAATGAGGTGTAACGAACTTCTGAATCCAGGAATTCGGTGAATTTGTCCATGTCCGGTTCTTTAGAGTCGAGGATAAATGGATTCTTTCCTTCCTCTTTCAGGGTTGGGTTGAATCGGTACAGATGCCAGTATCCAGATTCCACGGCAAATGCTTCGTGGCTTTGGGTACGGCTCATGCCGCCCTTAATGCCATGGTTGATACAAGGTGCGTAAGCAATGATCAGTGACGGACCATCGTAAGCTTCGGCTTCCTGAAGGGCTTTCATAAATTGATTTTTATCAGCGCCCATGGCCACCTGAGCCACGTAAACGTAACCGTAGGTTGCTGCCATCATACCAAGGTCTTTTTTCTTGATTCGTTCCCCAGCTGAGGCAAATTGTGCCACTGCCGCGGTTGGTGTTGACTTAGAAGCCTGACCACCAGTGTTGGAGTAGATTTCGGTATCCAGTACGAATACGTTGATGTTTTTGCGTGAAGCTAAAACATGATCCAGTCCGCCGTAGCCGATATCGTAAGCCCAGCCGTCGCCACCAAAAATCCATTGGGATTTTTTAATCAGGTAAGCCTGATTATCAAGGATAAACTTGGCATAAGTCGCCAGTGCTTCACTTGGTGTATAAGCAGTTAAGGCTTCAACCAGTTTAGCCGAGGCAATTTTTGAAGCTTCCGCATCTTTGCGGCTATCGATCCAGGCTTGTCCAGCTGTTTTAACTGCTTCTGGAGCATCGCCAGCGATGATTTCTTTGAGGTAGTTTTCAATCGTATCGGCCATTTTTTCAGTAGCCAGCATCATCCCAAAGCCATACTCGGCATTATCTTCAAATAAAGAGTTGGCCCAGGCTGGTCCTTTTCCTTCGGCGTTTTTACAGTAAGGTGTGGATGGTGAAGATGCTCCCCAGATTGATGAACAACCGGTAGCATTAGCCACCATCATGCGATCCCCAAACAATTGGGTAATGGTTTTAATATATGGTGTTTCGCCACAACCGGCACAGGCGCCAGAGAACTCAAGCAATGGCTGACAGAACTGGCTGCCTTTAACGGTCGCTTTATTCATCAGGTTATCTTTAATTTTTACTGTGGTCGCATAGTTCCACATTGGAATTTGTTCTGCCTGGGTATCAATTGGTTCCATTTCCAGGGCTTTGGTTTTTGCCGGGCAGGCATCCTGACAGTTGCCACAACCGGTACAGTCAAGGGTGCTGACCTGGATCCGGTACTCTAAGCCATCAAACTGTTTTCCGGTGGCTTTAACTGTTGTAAATCCTTCTGGCGCTGCAGCTTTTTCACCAGCATCCACTAAAACCGGACGGATGGCCGCATGTGGGCAAACAAATGAACATTGGTTACATTGGATACAATTTTCCGGAATCCATTTTGGTACATTAACAGCGATTCCGCGTTTTTCGTAGGCTGAAGAACCCGACATAAAGGTTCCGTCTTCCACGCCAGTAAAGGTTGAAACCGGAATATCATCGCCTGCCAGTCGGTTAATTGGACGCAGCATTTTGGTGATGAATTCTGGTACATTTTCTTCGGTTGCGGTTTCAGCTTTAAGTTCTTTCCATGATGCTGGAACATCCACTTTAACCAGGGCATCAATTCCCTGATCAACAGCCGCGTTGTTCATATCAACAATTTTCTGACCTTTATTACCATAGGATTTCTGAATCCCTGCTTTAGAGAAGGCAACTGCATCCTCAATTGGAATAATGTCAGCCAGTTTAAAGAACGCTGATTGCATAATCATGTTGGTGCGACGACCAAGGCCAATTTCTTCAGCAATTTTGGTAGCATTGATGATATAGAAATTAATGTCGTTGTCAGCTATATATTTTTTCAAGGAAGCTGGTAATTTTTCATCCAGCTCGGCGCCTTCCCAAACGGTGTTGAGCAGGAATGTTCCACCTTTTTTCAAACCTTTCAACAGGTCATACTGGTGAACATAAGCCTGAGTTGAACAGGAAACAAAGTCTGAGTTTACAATTAAGTAAGTCGACTTGATTGGCTTTTTACCAAATCGTAAGTGGGATACTGTAACCCCGCCGGATTTCTTGCTATCATAAGAGAAATAACCCTGGGCGTATAAATCGGTATGATCGCCAATGATTTTAATGGCTGATTTATTGGCTCCAACGGTTCCGTCAGATCCCAGCCCCCAGAATTTACATCCCTTGGTTCCTTCAGGAACAGTATGCAGGTTTTCACCCAGTTCCAGGTTGGTATGGGTAACATCGTCCACAATCCCAATGGTAAATTTATCTTTTGGCTGAGCCAGTTTTAAATTATCGTAAACAGCTTTAATTTGAGCAGGTGTGGTGTCTTTTGAACTGAGTCCATAACGACCGCCAACAATCAATGGCTGGAATTCTTTACCATAGAAAACGGTACAGATATCCTGGTATAAAGGTTCGCCTAAAGATCCGGGCTCTTTGGTACGATCCAGGACGGCAATTTTTTTAACGGTTTTTGGCAGCACATTCATTAAGTACTCTGGTGCAAAAGGTCTGAATAAGCGAACTTTGATCAAGCCGATTTTTTCGCCTTGAGCCACTAAATAATCAATGGTTTCTTCAATGGTATCGGTCACAGAACCCATGGCGACGATGATATTTTCAGCATCGGCAGCACCATAATAGTCAAATAAATGGTATTCCCGGCCGGTTTCTGCTGATATTTTTTCCATATAGTCAGCTACAATCGCTGGAATATTATCATAGAATGGATTACACGCTTCTCTGGCCTGGAAGAAAATGTCCGGATTTTGAGCGGTTCCCCGAGTTACTGGATGTTCCGGATTCAGGGCATTGTTTCTGAATTCCTGGATGGCATCAAAATCAGCCAGTTTTTTAAAGACATCATAATCGATGACTTCAATTTTTTGAATTTCGTGTGAAGTTCTGAAACCATCAAAGAAATGCATAAATGGCACCCGGCTTTTAATTGCGGCCAGATGGGCAATCGCGGCCAGATCCATTACTTCCTGGACACCGCCGGAAGCCAATAAAGCAAAACCAGTTTGACGGCAGGCCATAACATCGCCATGATCACCAAAAATGGATAATGCCTGAGCAGCTAAGGTACGGGCAGTTACATGAAAAACGCCTGGCAACAATTCGCCGGCAATTTTATACATATTCGGGATCATTAATAAAAGTCCCTGAGAAGCAGTAAAGGTAGTGGTTAAAGCCCCTGCCGCCAATGATCCGTGAACCGCACCAGCAGCGCCGCCTTCGGATTGCATTTCGGAAACTTTTACTGTTTCACCAAAGATATTTTTTCGTCCCTGTGAAGCCCAAACATCCGCATATTCGGCCATTGGGGATGAAGGGGTAATTGGAAAAATAGCAGCAACCTCGGTGAACGCATACGCAACGTGTGCAGCCGCTGTATTTCCATCCATTGTCATCATTTTTTTAGGCATGATTTTCCTCCTTGAAATTAAAACAAAATGTTTTTGTTGATGGTCTAAATAGCAAAATTTTATCTATGAAATTATATCATATTAGTTTTTGAGTGTATACACTTTAATAAGGGTAATTTTTTGCTGCTATTTTCCGGCAATTTTTAACTTGTTTACCCGAAAACGATTAACGTTATACTTTTTTATGATTTATATTTCTTTTAAATGGATAAGATAGTTTGTTCGAGAACTTTTATTCACGCAAACTACTTTTTCACAATAATTCACTGCGGATGAACTGTTAAAATGTTTAATAACAGTTCATCAACAGTAATTTTTGTGAAGTAATAACTTTTTTTATTTTTTTTATTGCTCAAAAATCATCATTTCTTTTTAGCTTCTTTAAAAGCCAGCTTTTCTGGGATTAAAAAATCTGACTGGAATTCGAAACATTCCTTGGCTACCACACTGCTTAAGACGAGCAGACTGATCAAGTTTGGAATGGCCATCATCCCGTTCATGGCATCTGATAAATTCCAGACGATTTCCAGCGCGGTGGTGGCACCAACAAAAACAACCAGACAATAGAGGATCCGGTAGATGGTTACAGCGATCGGCGCTTTGATTAAGTATTCCAGTGACTTTTCACCATAGTATTCCCAACCCAGTATCGTTGAAAAGGCAAAAAGGGTAATTCCAACAGTGACAATATAACCGCCAACAGGTCCTAATGCTGATTGGAAAGCAGCAATGGTAAGATTTGCACCCATCAAAATTTCACCACTGGCATCCAATGTTCCCAACACCCCTGACGAGGCAATTACCAGACCCGTAATCGTACAGACAACGATGGTATCAAAGAAGGTTCCAGTCATATTGATATAACCTTGTCGTGACGGATGATCAGTTTTTGCCGCTGCGGCAGCAATTGGCGCCGAGCCTAAACCGGCTTCATTTGAGAATACGCCCCGGGCCACACCCCAACGCATGGCTGTCAGCATCGTCGCAATAATGGTTCCGCCAACACCGCCAGCCATTGCCGTCGGCGAAAAGGCCATCGTAAAGATTTCAGCGATACCAGCTGGTAAATTTTCAAAATTGATGATAATAACTACAATTGAAGCCAAAACATAGAAAACAGCCATAAAAGGTACGATTACGCCGGATACCTTCCCAATACTCTTGATGCCGCCGAGAATAACCATAAATGCCAGAACCATCAGAATCAGTCCGGTTATCCAGGTCGGTACCCCAAAGGTACCATTCACTGCTCCAGCAATGGAGTTGGCTTGGGTCATGTTCCCGATTCCAAAGGATGCCACCGTGGCAAACAATGAAAATAAGAACGCCAGAGTCAAGCCGATTTTTTTATTTTTGAAGCCATTTTTCATGGCATACATCGGTCCGCCGGCCATTTCGCCTTTAGCATTGGTTTCCCGGTATTTAACGGCCAGAACACTTTCGGCATATTTGGTCGATAATCCAAACAGGGCTGAAATCCACATCCACACCAGGGCTCCTGGCCCCCCCAGCACCATCGCCGTTGCGACACCGACGATATTCCCGGTTCCAATGGTGGCCGCCAGGGCTGTCATCAGCGATTGGAATGGTGAAATATCACCACTGGAATCGTCTTTGTGGGTCTTGTCCTGCTTAGCAAAGACCGATTTTAGCGCATAGCCCAGGTTGAGCCATGGCTTGAATTTTAAACGCACGGTTAAGAACATACCTGTCCCCATTAGCAGTGCCAGCATAACGGGTCCCCAAACAAAATTATTTACAGCTGAAATGATCTCCGAAAAATTCATATTGCCCCCTTAAAATTATAAGCTTTGTTATCGATTACAGTTTTGTTTCAAATCTTCTGATAATAAGGGCTTCACCATTATCTGTAACAGTGTCACCCTTACTATCAGTTATCTAGAGCTAAATTTTATGTCTTTTTTTTCGTTTCTTTATTTCTCAATGCTGATGATTAAAATTTTCGTTTCCGGGTTGATTAAAATTAATTCTTAAACCTACAGCAACTCTTCTGCTGGTACGTATTCTTTATTTAAGCCTTCAGCTACGCCCTTACAGGTAACATGTCCCTTGTAAGTATTTAATCCTAATAATAATGCAGGATCTTCCTTCATGGCCGCTTCTGGTCCCTTGTTGACAATCGCCATTAAATATGGCAGGGTGGATCCGGTCAGCGCATAGGTGGATGTTCGGGGAACGGCACCTGGCATATTGGCAACGGAATAATGGATCACACCATGTTTTTCAAAACAGGGATCATCATGGGTCGTGCTGTGATCAATGGTTTCGACTGAACCACCCTGGTCAATGGCAACATCGACAATAACTGATCCTTTTTTCATGTTTTTAACCATTTCTTCAGTGACCAGTTTTGGCGCTTTTTCGCCGGCAACCAGAACCCCACTGATCAGTAGATCTGATTTCCTGGTCAATTGAGCCATGTTATAGGGATTACTGATCAGTGTCGAAACCCGACCATTAAAAACGTCATCCACATAGGTTAATCTTGGTTTGCTGATATCGATAACGGTAACATGTGCTCCCAGACCCACTGCCATTTTCGCTGCGTTCATACCCACTGTACCAGCTCCGATGATCATTACTTCGGCTGGCAATACGCCGGTAACGCCGCCTAATAACATACCGACTCCGCCATGGTAGCGCTGCAGCATGGTGGCACCAACTTGAACTGACATTCTTCCCGCCACTTCACTCATAGGGATTAATAAAGGCAGCGAGTGATCTGGTAATTGGACGGTTTCATAAGCAATCCCGGTAATTTTTTTCTTCATTAATATATCGGTTAAAGGCAGGTTTGGAGCAAGATGTAGATAGGTAAATAAGGTCTGTCCTTCTTTCATCAGTTCATATTCTGACTCGATCGGTTCTTTTACTTTTACAATGATATCGGATTGTTCAAATACTTCTTTGGCCTGTTGCAGGATTACGGCTCCTTCAGCTACATATTCACTATCTGCGATGCCACTTTCGAGACCGGCTTTTGTTTCAACTAGGACCTTATGTCCACTCGCCACCAAGGCATGAACACCTGCTGGTGTTACGGATACACGTGATTCATTGTTCTTAATTTCTTTTGGAATACCTACAATCATGATAAAAACCTCCTGTTTATTTAATATAATTTTTGGAACATTGTGATTATGAAAACCTTTACATATTCTTGTCTTCTTACGGAAGGATTGAATATGTATTCTTGACGGTTGACAGGGTTACAATCGTTTTCGTCTTTTGTACCCCGGGAACTGTTTTAATGCAATTTAGCACTGCTTCCAAACTTTGGGTATCTTTGGTAATAATTTTAATTAAATAATCATAATCTCCGGCCAGATAATCACACTCAATGATCTCACTCTCATTTTCTACCAGTTCGACAAAGCCATCAATAAAACTGGGATGCTTAAGTGATATAAACATATAGGCAACCAGATTTTTATTCATTTTTTGAGTCGATAAAATAACCGTATATTTTTGAATGATTCCGGAAGAATCTAATTTTCGTATTCGTTCGCTGATTGCTGGAACCGATAAGCTGACTTCGCTGGCAATTTCGGAAGCCGTAACTCGGGCATTTTTCTGCAACAGCTTGAGGATTTCAATATCAATTGAATCCATGTAAGCTCCCTTCTATTAAAATTATTGAGTTCATTATATCCGACTTTGTAAGCATATTAAACGTTTTCAATGAATAACAAGTGATCTTTTTGTCAAAAGAAAAAAATACTTTAAATGTTTAATCATTACCGGTAACTTATTGCTCCCATGATTAATTATTTTATCCGCTTTTATTTTCCAATTGAAAAACTGAAGCTAAATTTAAAAAAACTTAAAAAATTAAGTCTCTCATCACAGTTATTTAATCATTATTATTCACTAAGTCGCATAAATACAGATCTCAATTATTAATTTTTTATGATTTCACGCCAGTCCGTCGTCACTAACGACCGACTGGCGTGATTGTTTAAGTTGTCTGGAGGTCATTATCATTATATTCCAAAGGGTTAAGTTAATTATTCAAGCGTTTTTCGATGGCGGCAATGGTTTCGTTAAGAACCTTGATCCTGGCATAATATTTATTCTGGGCTTCCACAATAATCCAGGGGGCATTGACAGTTGACGTTTTCAGCAACATTTCATCTACGGCTATTTTATAAAGCTCCCACTTCTCCCGGTTGCGCCAGTCTTCGTCAGTGATTTTCCATTCCTTGTCGGGATTCTCCTCACGCCCGGTAAACCGCCGCAACTGCTCATCCTGATCGATTTGGAGCCAGAATTTGATGACGATGGCACCCCAATCCGAGAGTTGTTTTTCAAATTCATTGATTTCCCGATAACTCCGCTCAAACTCTTCCTGGGCGCAAAAGCCTTCAATCGGTTCCACCATTACGCGACCATACCAGGTACGATCCCATACACCCAGATGACCATTTTTAGGAATGTCCCGCCAAAAACGCCAGAGATAATGATGCTTTCTTTCAATATCACTGGGACTGGCGGTGGGGTAAACGGTATAACCCCGGGGATCGAGATTTCGGGTCAACCGTTTAATACAGCCACCTTTACCAGCCGCATCCCATCCTTCAAAACCGGCAATCAGGGGAATTCGGCGGCGATAGAGTTCGTATTGAAGCAACCTAATTTTTTTCTGACCTTCTTTTATCTGAATCTGATATTCTTCTTCACTGATGACCTGATCCAGCCCAATCCCATCAAGTATTTTCGATTGGAAGGGCATGTCCCCGACCTGAATCAGCGGTTTAAGCTCAGCCTCGGGAACCATTTTTGCTGCTTCAATGGCTTTTTCCAGACGTTTTTCCAGAACACTCAAGACCTTGATCAAAGCATAGTCTTTTTGTTCGCCTTCGATAATCACCCAGGGAGCACAATCGTTGTCGGTCAGCTCCAGGCCCCGGTTGACTTTTTCATAGAGTTTATCGTAGTGCTTGTTCTCCTTTTTATCCCGGGGAGTCACCCGCCAGGCGGTGGCATCATTTCCCAGCAGTTTAATGAAGCGTCGTTTTTGTTCTTTTTTGCTGATATGAATAAAGAACTTGAAAATAATCATGCCATCTTCGGATAAGGCCTCTTCAAATTCATTGGCCTGTTTCATCAGCCCCTGCATATTCAAGGCATCGATGGATTTACGATAAACCAGATCGCTGTAATAACTGCGATTAAAAATGGCAATCTGACCTTTCTCCGGGGTCTTGGTCCAATAACGCCATAAGAACGGACGGAAGATCTCATCCTCGTTTTCCTGTTTTTTAAAATTGTGAACCCGGAAGGATCGTGGATCCATGGGCATCAGCAGTTCATTTATCAGGGTTCCCTTCCCGGCCGCATCCCAACCTTCAAACAGAATTAATACCGGTATCCCCATGTCGTGCAGGGTCCGTTGCAACTCCCCCAACCGAACCGTCAGCCGTTCTTTTTCCTGGCGGTAACTTTCTTTGTCAATTGTTACACCCAAATCAATCTTCTCCAGCATAATAGCCTCCTAAACCATATGATTTTTGATTTTTATTAAGTCCAAATAAAATACAAAAAAAGGGCGTCTTAAAAGACGCCCTCATTAACTAGATAAATTTTGCATAGATCGTGTCGAGGTTAGGGTTGGACAGGGTTTCCATCACATAATCAGCATATTCCGAACCGGTTGCGCCGGTTTCCCGGCCGGTGAGGACTAACTTCTTCTCATATAATCCGCACACATCCAAGGCTTTTTGAAGCTGTTCGGCCTTTTCATTATAACCAATGTGGACTAACAGCATTCCAGCTGCCCGGATAATACTGCAGGGATCGGCATATTGGCCACGACCTTCTTCGACCATTCGTGGGGCTGACCCGTGGATGGCTTCAAACATCGCATATTGTTTGCCGATGTTGGCAGAACCGGCGGTACCAACGCCGCCCTGGAACTCAGCCGCTTCATCGGTTAAGATATCACCATAGAGATTCGGTAAGACCATCACCTTAAACTGACTACGACGTTTTTCATCAACCAGTTTTGCAGTCATAATATCAATATACCAGTCATCCATTTCGACGGTGGGATAATTTTTGGCAATGGCTTTAGCCGTATCTAAAAACTTACCATCGGTTGTTTTGATAACATTGGCTTTAGTAACAACGGTCACCTTATTTTTGCCCGACTTCTCGGCAAAATCAAAGGCTGCCTTAATAATTCGCTCCGATCCGTCCTGAGTGGTGACGGTGAAATCAATGGCTAAATCATCGTTGACATGGATACCCTTGCTACCAACGGCATAAGCTCCCTCGGTATTTTCCCGGTAGAAAGTCCAATCGATGTTCTTTTCCGGCACTGAAACCGGGCGAACATTGGCGAATAAGTCCAATTCTCGACGCATGGCCACATTGGCACTTTCGATATTAGGCCATGGATCGCCTTCTCTGGGGGTTGTCGTTGGCCCTTTCAGGATGACATCGCAGGCTTTTAGCTCTGTCAGAACGTCATCAGGTATTGCTTTTCCGCATGCAGCGCGATTTTCAATCGTCAAACCGTCAATAATTTTAAAGACAATCTTGCCCGTTTTAACATCGTCTGCCAGTAGAAACTCTAACACCCGTTGGGCTTCTGAGGTAATAAATGGCCCAATGCCGTCACCACCAACAATGCCGATAATAATTTTATCTTTTGCTGTGAAATCGGTAAAATCCTTTTGAACCTTCATTTTTTCGATACGGGTCAATTGTTCTTTAATCAACTCTCCGAAATGGGCCTTTGCCCGCTCAATTTGTTCTTCGATCATATATCCTCCGTCAACTTTATTTATTAGTGTCATATGTAAGTGCTAAATGGCAACACAAATTGCCGGTCAAGCTCTGGACATCATACTTTTAAGCCGTTTGATCGGCTGCGTATTTTTAAAAACCAGTTCATTGGTCGCCACAAATTTATCCACTGCGGTGACTACCCAGCTACCAAGATTTGCCGGTGGGATGGGAGTCAGCGGAAACATGTGTTTTACGATCATATCAGCCTGGCGCTCGTCGATATCAAAATATTTTTCGGCATTTTCCAGGGCTGTTTTGGGATGGGAAAAGCCATGCATTTCCTTGATCCGATTCAGACCCTTACCGGTTTTAACTTTACCTTGCCATGATTCCAGAAAAAAATCATGGAGCGTTGCCCCCCGGGCAATCGATGCATAGTCCATGCCTAAAAATCTGGCTACGCGATAGGAATAATAACCGACTGCAACTGAATGTTGATATAAACCATTGCCGTGATGATCAATTTCCCGTAATTTTTGGAATTCACTGTGTGTAATAATATCGCCAACAATGGTTTCAAACTCACTATAATACTTTTTTGTTTCCATTGAGACCTTTCTTTGATTGTAATTTTTTTGTTATTTATTCAGCCTTGTTGAGCCGAATCTTTAAATATTATAGCATAGTATCTTTATTTTAAGTTAAAATAATGGCTGATGTTCTTAAAAAAAACAAAAAAAGATTCGATTATTCTTAAAATCATGTTAAACTAAATAAAAAAGAACAGGAAGGATTAACCATGAAAATTAAAAATCTACTTATCGGAACAGGTGTTGTTTTGGCGACTGGCATGGCCCTTTATCATGCTTGTGTGATCAAAAAAGGGAAAGCGTTCGAAGCCGGCTTTGATAAAAGTCCTGAATCCATGGACGAATTGGCTCTCTATGGCGGAAAAATGAAAGACTATCGCGATCAAACCATGCGGGATACCAAAATTGGGGCTTTCTTCGGCGGCATGCAGCTCGATTTTTCTGACGTTGTCACCGAAAAAGATGATTATCGCATGGATATCAGCATTATCAATGGTGGCCTGAACATCATCGTTCCTGATAACTTTAAATTAAAAATCGTGGATACCTGCAAATTTGGCGGCATTGCCGATCATACTGTGTGCATCGATCCGGATAATTCAGTGGCTCTTTCTGTTTTTGCCGACATCACCTGTGGCGGGCTCAATTTCGAAAATATTTCTAAATAACCCCTCCTGGATAAGCATCGCGAACCAGTTTTGATGATAAAATCAGTGCGCTCCGAACCCATAAAAAAACTGAAATCAGCCTGGGCCGATTTCAGTTTTTTTATGGACAAATTTATTAAGTTCAATAAGGTACTTGAAATCTTTATAACCGTTCTTCCAACTCCGCCGTTAATTCTTCATAGCCCGATTTATGAAGCAGGGCAAACATGTTCTTTTTATAGGCTTCCACCCCCGGCTGATCAAAGGGATTGACCCCCAGCAGATAGCCGTTTAATCCGCAGGCTTTTTCGAAGAAATAGATCAGTTTGCCAATATGGAAGGCATCCAATTTTTTGAGATGAATAATGCCATTGGGAACCCCGCCATCAACATGTGCCAGCAGCGTGCCCATAAAGGCTTTTTCATTCACCGCATCGATTTCCCAACCGGTGAGGTAATTCAGACCTTCGAGATTCTTTTCATCCCGAAACACCTTGATCACCGATTGGTCGTCCTCGATGACAAGCACCGTTTCAAAATGATTTTTAGGACCATCCTGAATCATCTGTCCCAGCGAATGGAGATCGGTGGAGAAATGTGCCGAGGCCGGAAAAAGACCCTTGCCGTCTTTGCCATCACTTTCACCGAATAATTGTTTCCACCACTCTGCCAGATATTCCAGCGATGGATCATAATCGACTAAAATCTCAATGTTCTTGCCGCGGTTGTATAGCACATTTCGGTACAGTGCATACTGAAAACAGGGATTTTTTTCAAACTTGGGTTTGTTATAATCCTCATAACCGGACTTCGCTCCATCCATCAGAGCATCAATGTCTATTCCCGCCACTGCGATGGGCAATAAACCTACGGCAGTGTAAACTGAGTAACGACCGCCAATATCATCGGGAATTACAAAGGTTTCATAGCCTTCTTCATCGGCCATGAACTTCAGTGCTCCTCTGGCCACATCAGTTGTCACAAAGATTCGCTCCCTGGCCCCATCTTTGCCATATTTTTCTTCCAGAAATTTTTTTAAAAAACGAAAGGCCATGGCCGGTTCTGTGGTCGTGCCGGATTTTGAAATGACATTGACACAAACCTCCTGATCCTTAAGCAAAGCCAGCAGCTTCTCCAGATATTTCCCACTGATATTCTGGCCGGCAAAATATATTTTAGGGGCCTTTCTTACCGATCGGGGTTCTTCATTAAAAAAAGGGCTGGTCAGGGCTGAGATTACCGCTTTGGCGCCCAGATAAGATCCGCCAATCCCGATGACCACCAACGCATCACAGCGGTCCTGGATTTTTTTTGCCGCCTGTTTGATCCGGGCAAACTCGGCCTGATCATATTTAACCGGATAGTCAACCCACCCCAGAAAGTCGTTGCCAACCCCGGTCTTATTCATCAATTCATCATTGGCTTTGGCCAACTGGTCAAATCGATTTTCAAACTCACTGGGGTCTATATTTGCATAAGAGAGATCAAAACGAATACTCATAATTTTTACCTTCTTTCTTACTACTTTTTTAACATGTTAAGATAATTCAAAAAGATAACCCAGTACCGACAATTGTTACATCATGTTGTATGCATCAAGGCGGACACGGCGATAGCGTGTCCGAGCTTGCAGCATACAACGGATTAACAATTGGTCGGTACGGTAGTTTAGCGACGATAGTACTTTCAGTCTATTTTCATTTTACACCATTAGTGATTCGAGTGTCAATTGATGTTCGCCCCTCAATCTGAAAGAAAGTTGAAATTCAGTGAATCTTCTGACCAATCCCTCATAAGAGGTGACTTTTTTTATTCGATATGTTAAAATAAGCAAAATCAAGTAAAGAAGAGGTGTAAAATGGAAACGCGAATACTGGGAAAAACCGGATTAGAAGTGTCCCTTATTGGGTTTGGTGGTATTCCAATTCAACGCTGTAACCAATGGGAAGTCGACGAAATTGTTGAAAATCTTATTGAAGAAGGAGTTAATTTCATTGACACTGCCAGAGCTTACACCAATAGTGAAGAAATGATTGGGGAAGCCCTGAAACAGTGGGGCCGGGAACATTTTTATCTGGCCACTAAGACCCCCAAGCTCAGTTATGACGAGGTCATGGCTGATGTTAAAACCAGTCTGGCTGAATTACAGACTGCTACCATTGATTTATATCAGTTCCATAATGCCAAAACCATGGCTGCCTACGAAACCATAATGGGCCCAGGTGGCGGTTATGAAGCATTAGTCGAATGTAAAAAGCAGGGATTGATTAACCATATCGGCATTACCTCCCACAGTTATGAGGTGTTGGACCGGGCTCTGGATGAAGATAAATTCGAAACCATTCAATTTCCATATAATATTGTTGAAAATCGAGGAGCACCCCTCTTTGAAAAAGCCAAACAAAAAAATGTCGGTGTCATTATTATGAAACCGCTGGCCGGCGGGGCTTTTATCCACGCCAACTTCGCCCTGCGATGGGTCGCCGAAAATCCCAATATTTCGGTCCTGATTCCTGGCATGGATTCTGTTAAGCAGGTGTTGAAAAACACCAAAGTCGGCAATGACTTCGTGCCTTTGTCTGATGACGAACGCCAGACCCTGGAAGCCGATGCTAAAGCACTTGGTAAAACCTTCTGCCGCCGCTGCGGCTATTGTGCGCCCTGTCCCCAGGGAATTGATATCCCAATGCAATTTATTGTCGAGGGTTATTACCGCCGCTACGATCTGGAAGAATGGGCACTGGACCGCTATCGCAGTTTTGCCGCCAATGCCTCTGATTGTGTCCAATGTGGCGAATGCGAACCCCGCTGTCCTTACAATCTGCCGATCCGGGAGATGCTGAAAAAAACCCGGGAACTGTTTGATCCGCTGGTATAAAAAGTTAACTAAAAAGGCCAGTATCCTTTTCTTTCGATTAGGATGCTGGCCTTTAATATTTTACATATAGTCTTAGTCACACAGATACAGACGGCCCAGCGCATCAGCTGCCATAATAGCGGCATAAACGGTGTCAGCGTCGACATCAAATGGCATGTTATGAATAGTTTCGCCAGGATCGGCAGCCGCTACTGCCACCGCCATGATTTTTTCCGGGGTTGGTTCGGTACAGCCCAATTCGCCCAGAGTAATTGGCAGGCCAACTGATAGACAGAAATCAATCACTTCTTCGATATCTTCCATGGATCGGTTTTCCATCACCAACTGAACCAGGGTTCCAAAAGCTACTTTTTCGCCGTGATACATATGGTGGCATTCAGATAATACAGTTAAGCCGTTATGGATGGCATGACAGGCCGCCAGACCGCCACTTTCAAAACCAACGCCACTGAGGTAGGTATTGGCTTCAATAACATTTTCAACCGCTGGCGTACAGGTAGCTGCTTCGACGGCCAACTTAGCTTTTAAGCCGTCTTCGATTAAAATATCATAACATAATCGTGCCAGAGCCAACGCCGATCGGGTTGGATGAGCGCCTGACATCGTGGTTCCGTTAGAATCTACCGTCGCCTGAGCTTCAAAATAGGTAGCCAAAGCATCGCCCATCCCAGCCACAAATAATCTGGCCGGAGCCGCTTTGATAATGTCGGTATCCATCACCACAATTTCAGGATTTTTAGGCAGGACTAAATACTCATCAAAAACACCGTCTTCGGTGTAGATAACCGATAAAGCCGAGCAGGGCGCATCGGTGGATGCGATGGATGGTGCAATCACAACCGGCAGTTTTTCATAGTGAGCGGTAGCTTTGGCGGTATCCAAAGTTTTTCCGCCACCGATACCAACAACCACGTCGCAACCTTCCGCTTTGACGATTTCCTGCAACCGGGCGATTTCGACCTTTGAGCATTCGCCGTTAAATTTTTCGGGTGTAAATTTAATTCCCGCCGCTTCAAAACTGGCTTTCAATTCGTCCGCTTTGGTCCGCATCATGGTTCCGCTCATCAATACCAACGCAGATGTTCCAAATTTTCCTACATGTTCCGGTAATTTACCAACTTCTCCGGCACCTTGAACATAACGGCTGGGAGACATAATTATTTTTTGCATTTTCTACCTCCGAAAATAAATTTATTTCGTTATTATTATATCAAATAATCGAAACGATGAATTCGTTATCATCTGAAAAATACAGTCCAGAGTAGATACTATTCTCGTAAATATTTTGTTATTTTTACAAACCCTTAATGAAATCAGTAATTTTTTGTTCCATTCTATAACTATTTCAATTAATCCATCTGTGAATAGAAAAAGCGCCCAACTTATAAGTTGGGCGCTTTAAAATTCTAAGTTCAGGCCATATAAAAATCGCCGTTGGGGTCTACATCAATGGTAATGGCCTGTCCTTCGTGGACATTGCCCTTGATGATTTCTCTGCCAACCATGGTTTCGATATGTTTCTGTAAATAGCGTTTCAGCGGCCGGGCGCCATAGGCCGGGTCAAAACCCATATCGATGACAGCATCGATGGCCTGTTGGGTCAAGGTAACCGTGATGCGGCGTTCTTCCAGCCGTTTCTGCAGATCTTTTAACAGCAGCGTGACAATTTTACGAATGGCTTCCTTATTCAGTGGTTTATACAGGACGACTTCATCAATCCGGTTTAAAAACTCCGGCCGGAAATAATTCTTTAACAATTCCATTACGGCGGCTTCGGTTTTTTCGGTAATTTCGCCAAAGGCATTGATCCCTTCCAGCAGATATTCGGAACCAATATTGGAGGTCATGATGATGATGGTATTTTTAAAATCGACGGTCCGTCCCTGGGAATCAGTAATCCGGCCATCATCAAGAATCTGCAACAGGATATTGAAGACATCCTTATGGGCTTTTTCTATTTCGTCCAGTAGGATGACAGCGTATGGTTTACGGCGGACGGCTTCGGTCAACTGTCCCCCTTCTTCATAGCCAACATACCCCGGAGGTGCCCCGATTAGACGGGAGACCGAGAATTTTTCCATGTACTCGCTCATGTCGATGCGGATCATATTTTCTTCCGAATCAAAGAGGGTTGCGGCCACGGCTTTAGCCAGCTCCGTTTTCCCAACCCCGGTGGGGCCCAGGAACAGAAAGCTGCCAATCGGACTGTTGGGGTTTTTGATACCAGCCCGGGATCGAATAATCGCGTCAACCACTTTGAGGATCGGCTCTTCCTGTCCGATTACCCGTTGTTTTAAGGTGTCTTCCAGCGCCAGCAGTTTTTCCCGCTCACCGGAGACCAGCTTGCTTAAGGGAATGTTGGTCCAGTCGGAGATAATCTCAGCGATTTCTTCTTCGGTGACCTTTTCCCGTTTGAGACTGTCTTCATCGCCTTTTTCATCAGCTTTGCGTTTGATCGCTTCGATTTTGGCGGTTTTTTCGGGAATTAAGCCATATTCCAATTCGGAGGCCTTGCGGTAGTCCCCTTCCCGGATTGCTTTTTCCCGTTCGTAGGTAAGCTGGTTCAATTCTTCCTGCAAAGATTTTAGGGTATCCGCGGACTGCTTTTCATTTTCCCATTGCATACTCATGGTGTTGAAACGTTCCTTATATTCAGCCAATTCTTTCTGAAGCCGTTCCAGCCGTTCCTTACTGAGGGTATCCTTTTCTTTTTTCAGTGCTACTTCTTCAATTTCCAACTGCATCATTTTTCGCCGGACCTCGTCCATTTCTTCGGGCATGGAGTCCATTTCGGTACGGATCTTAGCACAAGCTTCGTCAATCAGGTCGATGGCTTTATCCGGCAGGAACCGGTCTGAGATATAGCGGTTGGACAGGGTCGCCGCAGCTACCAGGGCAGTATCCAGAATCTGAACGCCGTGGTAACGTTCATAGGTGTCCTTTAAGCCCCGGAGAATCGAAATGGTGTCTTCCACTGTCGGTTCATCAACCAGCACCGGTTGGAAACGCCGTTCCAGGGCCGGGTCTTTTTCAATATACTGGCGGTATTCATCCAGCGTGGTAGCACCGATACAATGGAGTTCACCTCTTGCCAGCATTGGTTTTAGCATATTGCCGGCATCCATGGCCCCTTCAGTTTTGCCGGCGCCGACGATGTTATGAAGCTCGTCAATAAACAGGACAATTTCGCCGTTGCTGTCGACCACTTCTTTCAACACCGCTTTGAGTCGTTCTTCAAACTCGCCCCGGTATTTGGCTCCGGCCACCAGGGCACCCAGATCCAAAGCAATGATCCGCTTGTCCTTGAGACCTTCCGGTACGTCACCAGCCACGATTCGCATCGCCAGCCCTTCGACGATGGCGGTTTTACCAACCCCCGGTTCACCGATCAGGACTGGGTTATTTTTGGTTTTCCGGCTTAAGATCCGGATCGCATGACGAATTTCAGCATCCCGGCCAATGACCGGATCCAGTTTATTATCAATGGCATCCTGAACAAGGTCGTGACCGTATTGACTGAGCGCCTCATAAGTAACCTCGGGATGGTCATTGACCACCCGCTGTCCGCCGCGGACTTCTTTTAAGACATTTTCGACATCTTTTTTATTAATGCCATAACGTTCCAGGATTTCTACCGCCTTGGATTTTTTTCCGAGACTGAATAGCGCCAGTAAAATACATTCCACCGAGATATACTGGTCATCCAGTTTTTTTGCTTCTTTATAAGATTCGTTCAAGACCTTGTCGGTGTCGGCGCTGACATAGACCTTTCCCTGTTCCCGCCCCGGTCCGGAAACGCTGGGTTTCCTGCCGATTTCCCGGCGCAGTTCTTCAGCAATGGTGTGGGAGTTCTTGCCCAGCCGGTCAAAGATCCGACCGACCACGCCATTTTCCTGGGTAATCAGCCCCATCAACAGATGTTCCGGCTCGATTTCCATGTGGTTGTACTCTCCGGCGATCAGCTCCGCCGTTTTGATTGCTTCTAATGATTTTTGGGTGAATAAATTCATATCCATAATTGTACCTCGTTTTTAAATATAATTAGATTTCATTTTTTTTGTTTTGTTAGTATCATAAACACATTTTCAAGATAAACGCAGTACCGACAATTATTACATCATGTTGTTTGCATCGGGGCGAACACGGCGTAGCCTGTCCGATCCAGCAGCAAACAACAGATTAATAATTGGTCGGTACGGTATTTGAGCACTAGCCTTACGTTTGTGTAACTAATCGGGATTGTTTTTCTTGTAATCCTCCCGATAAATGGTTTCCAGGACGTTGAGCAGATCGTTTGCTTCTGCTTCATCGACTTTCGAAAAATAAACATTCATGGCCCGGTCGATCATTTTTAAGTAACGGGTCAGGTTATCAGTGACGGTTTCGATGTCCTGGGTCAACTCACCTTCATCTTCAAAGGCTCGGACAAATTTGTGATTGGTCAGATTTTCTGCTAAATCTCCATGATCCGCTCGCTGATCTTTTTCGATACCGGCTATCAGCTTGAAAAATTCATCAAAATGATCATTCAGATTTTCAGATTTAGTTCGGGAACTGATTTTCAGCACCGCATATTTACCCCGCTTGCTACTGATAAATTCGTAACTGTAGCGCACCTTGGGCCGATACTTGTATTTGAGGCTTTTGCCAAATTGAATACTGGAATTCTTATTAATCTGGCTCACCGACAGGGTGTCACTGAAATTTTCATCCAGCTGTTCAAGAATTTTTTGGATTTTCTGTTCCGGTGTTACCAGCCCGATTTTTTCAGCCAATATATCATTGATCAATTGGGAGCGGTTCGTATTATTTTCATAAGCAATCTGGTCTATTTTTTCAACTATCTCATCGAATAGCATTAAACTGTATACACTTTTTATCATATCATCACTCCTTTTATATAAATTATAATTCTATAATATTATTCAGTCAACCATTTTATATATATTGCATCGCATTTTATATTTGAACTCAGATTTATTTAAGTTTTTGATAAAGCCCTTTTGATTACTGGATACCCGATTTTTGCCGGCCTAATCTCAACCCCAACGACAAAAAGAGACCTGAATGCCGCGTGTGCATTCAGGTCTTTCTGCATAAATTAATTTAATTATTTTATTAAATCAAATTAAACTAAATGATTAAAACTCTACTTAGATTAAGAACAATGGCGCAAATACCAATGATACGATGGTCATCAGTTTGATCAGAATATTAATAGAAGGTCCGGAAGTATCCTTGAAGGGATCACCAACGGTATCGCCGACAACGGCCGCTTTATGGGCATCACTGCCTTTTCCGCCATGAGCACCGCCTTCAATGAATTTTTTGGCATTATCCCAGGCACCACCGGCATTTGCCATAAAGATGGCCATTAATACCCCGGTAACCAGAGCACCTGCTAAAAGTCCACCCAGTGCATCAGCACCAAGAATCAGACCCATTGCTAAAGGAGCAACAACTGCCATTAAACCAGGAACGATCATTTGACGGAGCGCTGCAGCGGTAGAAATATCCACGCATTTGGCATAATCCGGTTTTTGCGTGCCTTCCATAATTCCTGGGAATTCCCGGAATTGACGACGCACTTCTTCGATCATTTCATTAGCCGCAGAACCAACTGCTTCCATGGTTAAGGCTGAGAACAGGAATGGTAACATCCCACCGATAAACATCCCGATGATAACGTTAGGATTTAAGATATCAATACTATCCAGACCAACAACTTCAGCATAAGATGCAAATAAAGCTAAAGCAGTTAAAGCCGCAGAACCAATCGCAAAACCTTTACCGATGGCTGCGGTGGTGTTACCAACGGCATCCAACTTATCAGTGATTTCACGGACTTCTTTAGGCATTTCTGCCATTTCAGCAATTCCGCCAGCGTTATCGGCAATTGGGCCGTAAGCATCTACCGCAATGGTCATTCCACAGGTAGAAAGCATCCCAACTGCTGCTAAAGCAATACCAAAAAGGCCAAAAGCTGCGTAAGCAACAAAAATTGCTACTGACATCGCTAAAATTGGGAACATGGTTGATTTCATCCCGACAGCCAAACCGCTGATAATTGTGGTTGCGGCACCGGTTTCTGATTGCTGGGCAATGTGTTGAACCGGTTTATAATGTTCTGAAGTATAGTACTCCGTTAATTTACCAATAACAATCCCGACTGCCAAACCGGCCACAATCGCAATAAATGCCGAATATCCGCCAGTAAAGTAGTTAGACAGGAAGAAAGAAGCAATCACAACCAGAATACCGCTGACATAGGTTCCCATGTCCAGCGCGCGTTGCGGGTTTGAACCTTCTTTACCACGAACAAAGAAAGATCCGATGATTGAGGCAAAAATACCCACTGCTGCTAAAAGCATTGGGAATAAGATCCCATCATAACCATCAAGAACAAGTACGCCTAAGGTAATGGCTGAGATTATTGAACCAACATAAGACTCGAATAAATCCGAACCCATACCGGCAACATCGCCAACGTTGTCACCAACGTTATCAGCGATAACAGCAGGATTACGCGGATCATCTTCAGGAATACCGGCTTCAACTTTACCAACCAGGTCAGCTCCAACATCAGCAGCTTTGGTGTAGATCCCGCCACCAACACGACCGAACAGCGCAATCGAAGATGCACCCAGACCAAAACCAGTTACAATGGTAACATCACCAAATAATAAGTACAGGACACTGACGCCCAGCAAACCCAGACCAACAACACACATACCCATAACCGCGCCGCCGGAAAAAGCCACTGAAAGTGCTTTGTTCATTCCGCTTTGCTGAGCTGCATTAGCCGTTCTGACGTTGGCTTTAGTCGCAACCTGCATACCGAAAAATCCGGCCAGGATTGAAAAAATAGCCCCAACCAGGAAACATATTGCGGTTGTTAAGCCTAAACCAGGTGTAACGGTTAAAATAACAAATAAGACAGCCACAAAGATTGCGATCATTTTATATTCACGTTTTAAGAATGCCATGGCACCTTCGTGGATATATCCCGCGATTTCTTTCATTCTGTCTGTACCGGCGTCAACTGCAGTTACGCGTTTTGCAAAAATAAGCGCAACAAGCAACGCCACGACTCCAATAGCTGGAGCCAGAAACAATAATTCCATTCTCAATTTCCCCCTGTAAGTTTTTGCATCTCTCTAATTCAGATGCCTGTTATGATACGATTGAATAAACGAATGCCGACAACATGAATAAAACGCCTGAGATTTTAGTTGCTTTTTCTAAAACACCTTCAAATCCCTTTGCTTTTTTCTTTCCAAATAAGGTCTCAGCACCACCTGCGATGGCTCCTGACATCCCTGCTGTTTTTCCCGGCGACAAAAGTATCGCGGCAACAAGAACTAGGCTGGAAATTATTAAAACGACCAGTAAAGCTTCTTTCATTAGTATCACCTCCGTAAATAATCGTGCACGTTATAATATCATAACCAAAAAACATTTTCAATCATAAAAAAAGTCTCGATGGAGACTTTTCCTATGTAAACGGTCACAGTTTTTGTATTTTTGCTTTATTCACCCTTAATCAACGTTTCACCTGTCATTTCGACCGGTTTGGGCAGTCCCATCAGCTCCAGCAAAGTGGGGGCTACATCGGCCAGACGGCCATCATCTCTCAGCGTCACATTGCCATCACCAAGGAGAATGCATTTGACCTGGTTGGAGGTATGGGCGGTAAAAGGCATATGGGTTTCGTAATCGATCATTTTTTCGGCATTGCCATGATCGGCTGTAACAATCACCTTGCCACCTTTTGCCAGAATAGCGGTGATGACTTTTTTAGCACACGCATCGACCACCTGAACAGCTTGCTCGGCTGCTTCGAAAATGCCGGTGTGGCCGACCATATCGGCATTGGCAAAATTAAGGATCATCAGCTGATATTTGTCACTTTCAACGGCGGCGACAGCTTTATCAGCCACCTCATAAGCACTCATCTCCGGCTGTAAATCATAGGTTGCCACGTGGGGCGAGGGTACCAGAATCCTGTCTTCCATGGGGTATTGCTTTTCTAGTCCACCATTAAAGAAGTAGGTCACGTGGGCATACTTTTCGGTTTCAGCAATCCGCAGTTGAGGGATACCCAGATTACTGAGATATTCGCCCAGAGTGTTGTCGATAGTCACCGGTTTATAGGCAATTGCGACATTTTCAAAGGATTTATCATATTGCGTCATCGTCACAAAATTTAAACCTAAAAAACCAGTTTTTCGTTCGAATTCCTTAAACTCAGGATCGATAAAAGCTCGCGTTAATTCCCTGGCCCGGTCGGGACGGAAATTAAAAAAGATTATTGTGTCATTTGACTTGATCGCTTTATCTTCGGCCGTATCGATGATGGTTGGCAGCACGAATTCATCGGTAATTTTAGCCGCATAGGTTTCTTCCATAACTTGCAGGGCCGACGCGGCATGATTGCCGGCACCCATTGTCATGGCATCATAGGCTTTTTCAACCCGATCCCAACGGTTGTCACGATCCATGGCATAGTAACGTCCCATGACGGTGGCGATTTTCCCCACTCCCAGTTGCGCCATTTTAGCTTCCAAAGATCTGATGTGACCAATCCCGCTATCAGGAGCGGTATCCCGGCCATCCATCAGACAATGGACATAGACCCGTTTTAAGCCCTGTTTTTTAGCCAAGTTCAGTAACGCGTAAAGATGGCATTCATGGCTGTGAACACCGCCATCGGACAATAAGCCCATCAGGTGCAGGGCGCCGTCATTTTCCTTAGCTGAACGAATCCCCGCCAGAAAGGCCAGGTTGGTAAAAAAATCGCCATCTTCGATGGATTTAGTAATCCGGGTCAGCTCCTGATAGACGATCCGGCCAGCCCCCAGATTTAAATGGCCAACCTCGGAATTGCCCATCTGACCTTCGGGCAGGCCAACACCAAGGCCACTGGCGGTAATCAGAGTATGGGGATTGTCCTGTGAAATGGCATCAAGAAACGGTGTTTGGGCCTGTTCAACGGCATTGCCCTCGGTACATCTGGTAAAGCCGTAGCCATCCAGAATAATCAGGGCAGTTAAATTTTTATTCATATGATCACACCTTTCGGTCAAAATATTTTAGGCTATTGTGAGAACCGTACCGACCAATTGTTAATCTGTTGTTCGCCGCGGCATCGGACAGGCTTTGCCGTGTCCGCTCCGATGCGTACAACATGATGTAACAATTGTCGGTACTCACTTCATCTTCTTTCTTTTATTCTTACTATTATCCCTGAGTTAAAACTTTGCAATCTCCGAAAAAGTCGGTTTCAGGGAGGCGCCTCCGACAAGGGCGCCGTCGATATTGTCCATGGCCATCAGATCCTTGATATTTTCGGGGTTGACGGAACCGCCGTATTGAACCCGGACTTTTTGGGCGGCATCTTCGCCGAACATTTTAGCGATGGTTTGGCGGACCCAGCCGCAGGCTTCGTTGGCTTCTTCTTTGCTGGCTGTTTTGCCCGTGCCGATGGCCCAGATTGGTTCGTAGGCAACGACCACTTTAGTGATGTCTTCAATTCCTTTTAATCCGGCTTCCATCTGACCAACAACCTTGGCTTCAGCTTTGCCGCTTTCTCTTTCTTCCAGGGTTTCACCACAGCATACGATCGGGGTAATCCCCAGGGTCAGGGCTTTGATGGCTTTTTTATTGACGGTTTCATCGGTTTCGTTAAAATACTCCCGTCTTTCGGAGTGGCCAATCAAGACATATTTGACGCCAACGGCCTGCAGCATTTCTCCGGAAATTTCGCCGGTGAAGGCGCCATTTTTTTCAAAGTGCATATTTTGAGCGCCGATACCAACATTGGAATTTTTTGCCATTTCCACGGCTTTTTGCAGACCCAGATAGGTGGGACAAAAAACCACTTCAGCTTCGGCCCCAGCCACCAATGGCAACAGGGTATTCATCAATTTTTCAGTTTCAAAAACATCATTATTCATTTTCCAGTTTCCGGCAATAATTGGTTTTCGCATCGTATTCTCCTTAGATTTGATTATTTAAGCCATATGTAATTTAAAGAATCAAACAAATATTGCTTTGATGTCGGTTTCCGCAAACAATTTAGTAACGTGTAGGCGAACAGTCGATAGACTGTACGACGTACAGTGTAGAAATTGTTTAGCGCAAACCGGCAGCGAAGCTCACGGCAGTTTGTTAATTACCTATTTGTTTATTTATCCTGTAATATTTCAATACCGGGCAGTTTTTTTCCTTCGAGGAATTCCAGTGACGCGCCGCCGCCGGTGGAAATATGGCTCATACCCTCTTCGTAGCCGAGGATTTTAACTGCGGCGGCCGAATCTCCACCGCCGATGATGGTAATGGCATCAGAATCCGACATGGCTTTTGCCACTGCTTCCGTTCCTTTGGCAAAGGCGGCCATTTCAAATACGCCCATGGGGCCGTTCCAGATCACTGTTTTAGCACCCAGAATGGCTTTGGCAAAGGTTGCCGCGGTTACCGGACCGATATCCAGTCCCAACGAATTGGCGGGAATGGCATTGATATCGACAACCACAAATGGCGCGTCAGCGGCAAAGGTTTCGGCGGCCACCACATCCACTGGCAATAGTAGGTTAACCCCTTTGGCCTTGGCTTTTGCGACTAACTCATTGGCCAGCTCCATTTTATCTTCTTCCAGCAAGGATTTTCCAATTTCATAGCCCTGGGCTTTCAGGAAGGTAAAGGCCATACCACCGCCGATGATCAGGGTATCGACCTTTTCCAGTAGATTGTTGATCACGCCAATTTTGTCTGATACCTTTGATCCACCCAGAATCGCTACAAAGGGGCGTTCCGGATTTTCCAGGGCTTTGCCCATAAAATCCAATTCTTTCTGGATCAGGAAACCTGAAACGCCAGGTAAGAATTCGGCAATCCCGACCGTTGAGGCATGGGCCCGGTGAGCAGTTCCAAAGGCATCATTAACAAAAACATCACCCAGTTCAGCCAGTTCTTTTGAAAAGCCCTGGTCATTTTTCTCCTCTTCGCCCCGGAAACGGGTATTTTGAAGTAACAGCACATCACCTGGTTTCAGTCCCGCTGCAGCTGCAACAGTCAGCGATCCGGTGACTGCTCCGTCATCATTGAAGATCACTTCTTTTTTCAGTAATTCAGACAGCTTCTTTGCCACTGGTTCCAGGGAATATTTAGGATTCGGCTGGTTTTTAGGGCGGCCCATATGGGACATTAAAATCAATGAAGCCCCCTGTTCCAGAATATAGTTAATTGTTGGCAAAGCCGCGGTGATCCGGGTTTCATCGGTAATGACGCCGTTTTCATCCAATGGCACATTAAAGTCGGCCCGCATTAAAACTTTTTTTCCTTTTAAATCAATATCAGATACCGTTTTTTTACTCATCTTCTTATCCTCTCGGTTATAAATTCAGTTATCGTAAGTATACCGTGCCGAGTAATTGTTAATCTGATGCATATAACATGATGTAACAATTTTCGGTACTGCTTTTGTTTTTTCTTATAAACAATTTCAGAAGCCTTTGCAATGTTTTTGCATAAGCTTCTGAAAAGTCTTGTGTCGTTATTTTATTATTTATTTATGCTGTTTGGGTTGACTAAAATTTAGTGGCGACATACTCTGCCAAACGGACTAATTGGGCCGTGTAAGACATTTCATTGTCGTACCAGGCGATGATCTTAACCTGTTGTTTTCCGCCTTCGACATTCATAACCCGGGTTAAAGTGGCATCGAATAAAGAACCGAAGGACATCCCGATGATATCGGTGGAAACGACCTGTTCTTCGTTGTATCCCAGTGTTTCATTGGCTGCTGCTTTAACGGCAGCATTGATTTCATCGGCGGTAACGTCTTTTTCCAGCACACAGGTTAAATCAACCAGCGAGCCGGTAATCACTGGCACACGCAATGCAAATCCGTCCAGTTTACCATTCAGGGCCGGTAAGACCTTGCCAACTGCGGCAGCCGCACCTGTGGAAGTAGGAACGATATTTTGAGCGGCGGTACGGCCTCGTCGTAAGTCTTTATGAGGCGCATCCAGGGTGGCCTGGTCATTGGTGTAGGCATGTACAGTCGTCATTAAACCACTGACTAACCCAAAGCTGTCGTTTAATACCTTTGCAACTGGAGCTAAACAGTTAGTGGTGCAAGAAGCCCCGCTGATGACTGTTTCAGTGCCATCGAGAATATTTTCGTTTACATTGAATACGATGGTTTTAACATCACCTTTGGCAGGAGCAGAAACAATAACTTTTTTTGCACCGGCCTTAATGTGTTTGCCCGCGCCGTCTTTATCAGTGAAGAAACCAGTCGATTCGATCACGACATCGACGCCAATACTTCCCCATGGCAGGTTTTCAGGATCTCTTTCAGCAAAAATTTTGATTGCTTTGCCATCAACGACAATGGTATCGTCTTTAACTTCGATGGCATCTTGCTTAAATTTTCCCTGGGCGCTATCATATTTTAACAGGTACGCTAAGGTTTTTGCATCGGTTAAATCATTGATAGCCACGACATCAAATGCTGGGTTATCTGCCATTAATCTGAATGCTAAACGACCAATTCTTCCAAAACCATTAATTGCTACTTTTACAGACATATTATCTGCCTCCTTAAAATAATGTTTACTAAAATTTATACTCAGTCAGCCACGCGCTATTTTGTGTCTGACATGGTTTGCAATTTTCTTAATATTTCTCTGGCGGCGCTTTCATCGGTGATCAAGACAATATTCTCACGAATCCGACTAACCGCAATAATTGATTCCGCTTTGGTGACCCCGCCGGCAACGGCTATAACATGCGGTATTTTCTTAAAATTATCAATCCCGATGCCAATGGTACTGGATGGTGAAATAACCTGGCCATTAATATCAAAGTAATGCCCAAAGGCTTCCGCCACAGCGCCCTGTTCCAGAATTTTTCGCTTGTCGGCGGTGGCCAGATTCCGCCAGTCGGCCAGCACATCAGCCCGACCCAATCCGAAGATAAAGATATCGATGTTGTCCATTTTATTGAATACCCTTTTTATCTCAGGATAATCTTTTAATGCTTCCAATAATCGCTGATCGATATTATCCGGTAAATGGAGGAGCTCATAATTGGAATGAAGCTTCAGGCCCATTTCGGCGACCACGTTGTTGGCCTGGGTGGAATGGCTTTTTCCGATCCCGCCCCGGGCCGGGATGACATAAACATCGGGATAAAAGGCTTCCCGCATTTCATCGGCAACAGCAGCGGTACAGCTTCCGCCGGTCAATGCCAGGGTGTCCTTATATTTCATCACCGATAAAACATATTTTGCCCCGGAACGTCCCATGAATCGCAGGACTTCATAATTCATATCCATATCGCCGGGACAAATAATGACCCGTTTGAGATGGAGACGATCCATCAGTTCTTTTTCCAATTGTTCAAGACCGTTATAGGTATACAGCAGACCCTTTAGCTGGATCAGTGCTTCCTTACCGGCATCGGTAATGACAACACCCTGCCGTTCCACCGAAACCAGTTTTTGAGTTTGAAAAAAATCGATCTCATTGCGGACCTGACGTTCACTCATGTCCAGAACAAAGGCAAGATTTCTCCGTCCGATGGGCTGCTCACTGCTAATGGTTGACAAAATATTGTAACGCATTTCAATGAGACGATTCACTTCCGGAGCGACAAGCTGTTGAAGTTCAATGACTTCTTTACTGATTTTTAATTGATTTGACACAGAATCACCCTTCTTTCGGATACATGCTCACTTTTGTCCCGGTGGGACAAAATCATTATACCCCATTTTAAATTTAAAAACAAGTTAAAAAAGACCAAAAACTAAAAGAAAATCCCAGCCCGATTTTCTCGGATCTACAGGCATTTGGCTGTGATTAGTCTTTGGTCAACGGTCTACCGGTACTCTTTTCGTTTGGAGGAGGGCTGGATCAAAAGTGCTTCACGATATTTGGCAACGGTGCGCCTGGCCACATCGAGATTTTTTTCCTGCAATAATTCTGACAATTTCTGATCACTCAGTGGCTTTTTCTTGTCTTCTTGTTCGATTAATTCCTTAATATAGCGTTTGATGGCGTCAGAAGAACGATCCTCTTCACCCTGAGTATATCCCCGCTTAAAGAAAAACTTCAGGGCAAAGGTGCCCTTGGGGGTTTGGATATATTTTCCCCGAATCGCCCGGCTGACGGTAGATTCATGGACCTCAATCGTCTCAGCAATTGTTTTGAGGGTTAACGGCCGCAGATCCCCCACCCCTTCAAAGAAAAACCCCCGCTGGGACTCGGCAATGGCAGTAATGACTTTTTTGATGGTATCGCGTCGCTGTTCAATGCTTTTGATCAGAAAAGCGGCACTGTCCAATTTTTTCTCAAGATAAAGTTTGGTTTCATCATTTTTATCCGGGTTTTTGAGCAGCCCCTTATAGTAATTATTGATCCGTAACCGGGGTGCCGATACATCATTGACTTTCACCACCAGCTCATCATTGACAATTTCGATGCTCCCATCCGGGATCACGTAGGACACCCGTTCCGAACAGGAAAATTCCCGGCCGGGTTTTGGTTCCAGCGTTTTAATCACCTCTTTGAATTCATAGACATCCTCAATTGATAAGCCGGTATCCTGAGCGATCCGCTTAAACTGGTTATCGGCCAGATCGATCAGGTGATTTCTGACAATGTCCATAAACACTTCTTCATCATCATACCCCATCTGACGCAATTGAATCAGTAAACACTCTTCAATATTTCGACATCCTACCCCACTGGGATCAAAACCCTGGATGATCTTAATCATTTTCTGAATGCTTTCTTCATCGACTTCTAAAATGTTTCCGACATAGTCCATGTCGACAATCAGGTAACCGTTGTCATCGATACAGTCAATCAAATACTCGCCGATTCGTTTTTCCGTTTCACTGAGGTTTTTTTCCAACATGTTAAATTGAAAATGCAGATATTCGTAAAGGGTTTTCTCCTGAGAAGTAAACTTTTCAAAACCGTATTCGTCATCGGTATCACCACTTGACTGAGTCTGGCCGCGATAGTCAGAATTTTCCATGCTGTGAAAATATTCGTCCCACTGGATTTCCTCCTTAGGCGGCTGCTCAACAACGGGCTCTTCTTTAACCAATTCCCCCTTGAGCGGTCCGCCATCTTCATTAACGGGTACCACTTCTTTAATTGACACCTCATTAAATTCCAGTACCGGATTTTCCATAATTTCAGTTTCGATCAAACCATTAAGTTCCATCGCGGTCAGCTGCAGAATCTCAATCGATTGCCGCATTTCCTGGGTCATAATCAATTTTTGGGTTTGGGTTATATTTAAATCAAATTTGATATTCATTTTTCACCTGATTATTTTATTTCTGAATCAAAAAAAGACTAACTTTCGTTAGTCCCAGACTGTCAAAAAAGATAACCCAGTACCGACAATTGTTACATCATGTTGTACGCATCGGAGCGGACACGGCATCGCCTGTCCGATTTTCGCGAAGGCAACGAGCCAATCACAAGCTTGCTTGTAGTTGGCGACTGCCCGCGACCAATGCGAAAGGAGCAAAGCGGATTTCGCATGGCGCGGCGAACAACAGATTAACAATTGGTCGGCACGGTAGTTTATCGACAACCTCACACCAACTTTCGTTAGTCCTAATCATATCACAATCTACTTAAGTTCTTCAATGTATTTGATCACATTTACTGCTGCAATAGCACCATCGGCAGTAGCGGTAACCACCTGTCGCAAGGATTTACGGCGGATATCACCCGCAGCAAAGATCCCCGGGATGTTGGTGCGCATTTCATCATCGGTAATCAGATAATCCCGGGCATCCCGTTCCAGCTGGCCCACAAAGGCTTCTGAATTCGGTTTCTGACCGACAAAAACGAAAACGCCGTCAATCGGAACTTCGATCACTTCGTTGGTAACAACATTTTTAACCATGATCCCTTCCACCAGCCCGTTGCCCTTAATTTCTTCAACCACACAACTGAGCATCATCGATATTTTATCATTTTCCTGAATGCGCTGCTGCAGAATTTTGGCGCCCCGGAGTTCATCCCGACGATGAATAATGATAATTTCACTGGCGAATTTGGTCAGATACAAAGCTTCTTCCAAAGCGGTATCGCCGCCACCAATGACAGCGACCTTCAAGCCTTTGAAAAAATTCGCATCACAGGTGGCACAATAGGAGACTCCCATTCCGCGGAGTTCGCGTTCTCCTTTGCAGCCAATCAGTTTCGGTTCTGCTCCGGTTGCCATAATGATGGTTTGCGTCTCAAGATTTCCGGAATCCGTTTCGACGATGAATCCCGTTTCGGTCTGTTGGAACCTGATGTAGGTTCGCGTCGCAAACTCCACACCGAATTCTTCGCATTGTTGCCGCATCCGCTCAGTTAATCCCGGTCCGGTACTATCGGGCGGAGAACCTGGGTAGTTTTCGATTTCCCAGCTGGTCGCAATCTGTCCACCAATGCCACCTTTTTCTATAATCAGCACTTTCAGGGCACCTCGGGCAGCGTAGATCCCGGCGGCCAAACCGGCTGGTCCGGCCCCCACTATGATTGTATTGTATCTCATCTTAACACCTCTTTCTCTGATTTGACTTTTCCTAAAGATCAGGATCCATCCTTCATAATTTTGCTGGTGGTAATAAACTCTTCCATCTCTTTTTCGTTTTCTTTAACAATTTCCTTTTTATATTCATCGTATCGATTTTCTTTGACGATTTCCAGCGATCGGGTTTCCAGTTTCAAGTTCTTTACCACTTCAATCTGAATGTCGATTTTTTCGGTAATTTCATCAATTCTTTTCTCAACGATTTTGATCTGTTCTTTCAAAAAGGACATATAATGAATATAAACCTGACAGGCCGTCGGCGTGATTGAAGCCGCCATATCCCGCTCATAGTTTTTTTGACATTTATCCTGCTGATCTTCCAGATCCAGTTGTTTATCCATTTCATCGCTTAACTGCCTGGTCAGCCCACCCAATATCATCATTTCATTTTCCAGATTTTGATCTTTATAGGAAAGCAGCTTTCCTAAATGGAATTGGAACTTTTTCATAAGACGGCCTTCTTCATGGCTTCAACGCTGTTATCATAGAAACACTTTTCGTCAACCTTTTGCTGTAAAAATTTATTAATACCGCCGATTTTTTTAATGGCAATATCCAGTGACGGATTGGTTCCGCTTTTGTAGGCGCCAATGCTGACCAGATCGTAGTTGGTATCGTACACCGACATCATATTACGCATCGAAGACGCTGCCTCCATCTGGTCTTTGCTGACAATGTTGGACATCAGCCGGCTGACACTATTAAGTACATCAATGGCCGGATAGTGGTTTCTGGCGGCAATCTTACGGGACAGCACAATATGGCCGTCAATGATCCCGCGAACCGTGTCAGCAACTGGTTCGTTCATATCATCCCCTTCAACCAGAACTGTATAAATGCCGGTTATGGAGCCGGTTTCGAAATTTCCACTGCGTTCCAGCAGTTTTGGCATCATGGCATAGATCGAGGGGGTATAACCCCGAGCTACGGGCGGCTCACCGGTAGCCAGACCGATTTCCCGCTGGGCCATGGCAAACCGGGTTAAGGAATCCATCATCAGTAAGACATCATTGCCCTGATCCTTGAAATACTCGGCAATGGTGGTCGCTGTTAAGGCACATTTCATCCGCTGCATCGGCGGCTGATCTGAGGTGGCAACCACAATTACTGACCGTTCCAGGCCTTCCTGGCCTAAATCATTTTCGAGAAACTGGCGGACCTCCCGGCCTCGCTCGCCAACCAGGGCAATTACATTAACCTGGGCTTTGACATTCCTGGCGATCATCCCCATCAGGGTACTTTTCCCGACCCCGCTACCAGCAAAGATTCCCATTCTCTGGCCCTTGCCAATCGTCAATAAACCATCTATTGCCTTTACCCCAAATTCCAGGATATCGTCAATACATGGCCGTGAAAAGGGATTTGCCCCAGCACTTTGAATCTCGTAGGGGGTTGTGTTTTCGATCGGTCCGCCCCCATCAATGGGTTCGCCCATAGCATTAACAACCCGACCAATCATATCATCTGATACCCCGATTTTCAGGGATGAGCCGGTGGGTTCGACAATATTGCCAAAGCTAATCCCTTCCGGTTCTTCGTAGGGCATTAATAACACCTTATTGCCCCGAAATCCGACTACCTCAGCCAAAATAAAACGGTCGGCATTCTGATCAAAAATCTTACACAAATCACCAATACTGCATTCCGGGCCGACCGACTCAATCATCATGCCGACGACTTTTTCAATCTTCCCGAAATAATGATAGGTTTCTGCCCGTTGAATGGCTTTGCAAATCTCAGATGTATTCATTTTCGCCTCCAGTTACGAACTCTGTTCGATGGCTTTCTCCAATTGATCCAATTGCACCGGCAGACTCATATCAATGACCGAATCATTGGTTTCCACCATGATCTTATCCTCGTCCTTAAGGATGATCACCTTTGATTTTTTTGCCAGTTTTTTCAGTTTTTCTGACATTTCCTTATTGATATGAAGATCCAGGGTTTTTTGATTTTCAGATAAATAGATTTTCAGATTCTCTTCATCCCCGTGAATCACCTCATCAAAGAACTTTAAAAACAGATCCCGATCTTCCTGAACCTGATGTTTCATTATTTTTTTGGCAATTTCAAAAGCGATGTCCAGTAACTCCTGTTCCTGATTGTCAAGTGCCCGCTGCCGTTCAAGATTGATTTGTTCAAGGATTTCGTCTATTTCCCGTAGTTTATTTTCTATTTCCGCTGCCGCCTGAGCCAGGCCTTCATTCAGACCTTCTTTAAGGCCCGCCTGAAAACCTTCCTGGGTACCATCTTGCAAGCCTTCTTCATGTCCTGTCGCATAGCCCTGGGAAAAGCCTTCCTGATAACCGGTTTCCTGAGATTTTTCTTTAATCTCCTGACTGGCTCTGATCGCTTCCTTCATCAGCTCATTGGCCGCATGCATCGCTTCGACGCTTTCATCATGGTCGATTCTATTTTCAGCTATTTCTTCATTATGAATGACGTGACCTTCGTTGTCAGTTTCTGTTTCAGGCTGATGTGCAACCGGCAGAACAACTGGTGCCGTTATTTGAGAAACCCATTTAGCTTTTACAATACTAGACAATGATCTCGTCCTTTCCACCCTTAGATGTTACAATTTCGCCTTCTTCTTCCAGTCTTCTGATAACCGAAACGATCTTCTGTTGTGCTTCTTCTACATCTCGAACCCTGACATTATGCAGGAATTCCATTTCGCTTTTGACCGTTTCACCCATCCGCTGGGACATATTAGCGAAAATAACATCCGCAACACCTTTGTTTGCCCCCTTAAGAGCAATTGACATTTCTTTGGTATCAACTTCCTGTAAAAAGCGTTGAATCGACATCGAGTCAAGAATAACGATATCTTCAAATACAAACATCCGTTTTCTGATTTCTTCAGACAGTTTGGCGTCGTTTTTACTAAGCTCGTCAAAGATGTATTTTTCAGTACCACGATCAATGTTGTTCATAATTTCAGCAATATAGTTGATCCCACCAACTTCAAGTAAATCGAAGGATACAACTGACTCAAATTTACGTTCCAGAATAGTTTCCACCTGTCTGATAATCTCAGGTGAGGTCCGGTCCATCCGGGCAATCCGCTCGACTACTTCGACCCGAATGCTCTTGGGTAATTCAGAAATAATCGCTGATGCCTGATCGGCCCGGGCATAGGACAAAACCAGGGCAATCGTCTGGGGATGTTCGTTCATAATCATGTTCATTAAATTTTTATAATCTGCCTTACGAATAAACTCAAAGGCTTTTGTCCGCAGGGTTTTGGTTACCCGCTCTAACAGCGCGCTGCCTTGCTGTACCCCAAACGCTTTTTCCAGGACATTTCGGGCATAATTAACACCACCTTCGATGTAGACCTTCTGGGCCACACAAAGACCATAAAATTCGTCAATAACCTGATCTGCCACCTCTGGAGGAACACTTTCCTGACGGGTGATCTCGTAGGTTAAAATTTCAATTTCGTCTTCCTGCAAATGCTTATAAATGCTGGAAGCAATATCTGCACCCAGCGAAATAACCACCTGGGCTGCTTTTTGTCTTGGTGTTAAACTAACATCCATATTCGTCGACATCCTTCATGCGTATTATTCACTTTCATTTTTCAGCCATGATTTAAATAACTGAGCCGCAATTTCTGGATTTGTGGTTGCAAACTCTTTAATTTTTTCCTTTTTATCGTCTTTAAGGGGATGAATCGGTTCAATCGAGTCTAAACGCTCTGCTGCCAGAGCCCCAAACAATTCATCTGTTTCGGCATCTTCATCGGTAACAAAAGCTTCTTCTGCACCTTTCCCGCGTTTGCCCCGCTTCTTTTTCTTGTCCTTACCATCAGCCTTTTTCTTTTTACCGCGGGTCAAAACAAACAGCAGTATCAGCAACAGCAACAGTACACCAGCGCCGATCCCGCCAAATACCAGTAAGCGTTCGGTGGTAAAGATTGGCTCTGCGACGGGTTCTTCTTCCGCCTGAACAAATTCAAAGTTACGGACGGTAACGCTCTGGGGAGTTACCCCAGCCGCAAAAGCCACCAGTTGGACCAGGTTTTCCCGGGCTACCGGGGTCATTGCCGGATCATTAATGGCAATCCCAATCGACACGGTTTCAATGGCAGGATCCAGTTTTTCGGTTTGGGTTATTTCCTGACTCACGGAGTAGGTGGTGTTTTCATTAATCCCAGTGACAATTCCACCATTCGTTAAGGCATTCTGGGCATAGGTTGTGACATCCGTATTCCCAGTCGTTCCAGCAACTCCGCCCACGGTTCCGTCTTCATTGGAAATGGCCAGACTGGAGGACTCCTGATTAATGACACCGGAATTATCACCATCCGGTGACGGTGTATAAACTGTTGCTTCCTGTTTAACGGCATCGGTGTTAAGCGTTGCCGTTACGGATACCTTATATTGATCAGGATCATAAGGTCCATCTAAGACGTTATTCACTTTTTGGGTAAGATCATTTTCAATCGCCTTGGTCAGTTTCATCTTGGACTCGCCACCATTGGCAGCAGCCAAATTATTAACCAGATCATTTCCGTTACCATCGGTTAAGGCGATATTATCGGTGGTCAGACCAGCCACGGACTTAGCGACCAGATTCTGGATTCCCGAAATCTGTTCTTTTGATAAGGTACTCCCTGTTTCTAAATGAATGATCACCGATGCGGTGGTCGCTTCCGTTTCCTGCAAATAAAAAACATTCTCAGTCGGCACCGAAATGGTTACAATAGCGTCACTAACCCCATCCAGGGTTTTAATACTGGCCCCAATCCGTTCCTGTAATTGCATGTTTTCATACTGTTTTCGCTCGTAATCAGTGGAAAGCATGCTGCTATTATCCTGGATAACATAATAGCTCAAGCCATTTTTAGGGTAACCCGCGGTTGCCAGCTCCATCCGGATCTGTGCCTCATCCTCTTTCGGGACCATAATGTTGCCACCGGCATCAAGCTTGACATCCGCCTCCATCTCAGTCAGCGCCGCCATGATTTCAGTGGTTTCAGCCTGAGTCAGATCTTCAAAAAGGGGAACGTATTCTTTGTAATTTAATAGTGCTGTCAGGCCGATGGACGCCAATAAAACCAGGACCACCCCGCCAATCATCAAGATTTTGACTTTTTTGGATGTTCCGGTCCAGAAGTTTTTTATTTTTTCTAAAACGCCCTTAATTTTCTCATTCATCGTCTTTTTTCATCCATCCAAAATATTTTATGTCAGTGATCTTTCTTAAATCTGTGCATTCAAACAAGGGATACTGATCATTAAACGAATTTTTCTGATCGATATCCTCAGCCAGTCTTAGATATTGTTTCGCCACACTCAAGTTTACAAGCCTGTGTTCATAACGGTCTGATAAGCCTCTAACACCTTATTGCGAAGTTGAACCATGGTTTGCAATGCAACATCTGCTTTGGCGGTATTAATCATCATGGTGTGCATATCATCCATATTGCCAATTGAAAGATTGTAGGCATCAACCTTAGTTGCTGCTTCCGTTTCTTCCACATTATTAATAACGTCCTGCAAGACATTTTTAAAATCTCCGGCAACACCGGTTTCCGCAGCTGTTGCCGCATTTGCGGCATTTCCGGCAACGGAGCTAATCCCTGTTGTGCCAATAATTGAATTCATGGGTACTATAAACATAATTTTCTCCTTTTATCGGCCAATTTCCAGGGCCTTTAGCACAATTGATTTTGTGGCATTAAACGCCGTTACATTGGCTTCATAAGCCCGGCTGGCGCCCATGGCATCAGTCATTTCCTGAGCCGTGTTCACATTGGGATACATGACATAGCCCTCAGCATTGGCATCAGGATGGGTTGGATCATAAACCGGCACTAACGCCGATGGGTCATCGATAACGGCCTCAACCTGGACCCCATCTTTTTGAACCACACCAGTGGCTGTTTTTAGGGCATCCTGAAAGGTTCCGGTACTGACACTACTCAAAACCGTCATTTTTCGACGATAGGGTTCCCCATCTTCGGTTCTGGTAACCTGGGCATTGGCAATGTTTTGGGCGATAATATCCAATCGATACTTTTGCGCCGTCATACCAGATCCTGAAATATTAAAAGAACTTAAGAAACTCATTGCTATTTCCCTCCATTAATTCCATATTTTAATCTTGAATAGGAATCGGTAACACCCCGAACCAGATAGTAATACTGCAATACCGACTTTGACATATCAATGTTTTCCGATTCCAGATCGACGTTGTTTTCATCCAACCGGCTGGACGTGGCGCCTTCGTAAACACTGATTTGGGAATCCTCAATGGATTGAATACTCTCCATTTTATCAAGAAAACCGGTACTACTCGACTTGGAAGTCGTTTGAAGTTTGTTGATCTCAGCTTTTAATGAATCTTCAAAATTGACTTTAATCGCTTTATAACTCGGTGTTTCTGAATTAGCAATGTTATTGCTGGTAGCCTTTTGTCTTTGCCAGGTGCCATCCAGGGCTTTTTGATATAAGGCAGAGGTTATTGAATCACCAATCATTGTATCCTCCTTCTTTCTTTATGCTGGTCTGATTGCCAGCCTGAATTATATTGTTTATTATTTCATACTTTTGTTAAAACCAAACCTTCTTGTAAGTCATTTTTAAATCGTATATTACAATAATATTGCATATTACCATAATACCATAAGTTCTAAAAAACAACAAATAGATTTATGCGCTATTTTAGTTGGAATTAAGTTAGTTTTCTTTAATTATTTTTGAATTTTCACTAATTATTTGTTGAACAACCAAGCTTAAAGACAATAAATCAATATCATAATATTATCGTTTTATCAATGTAACTTATTATATTGCGTCACGCAAAAAAAAGCAACCATGGCTGCTTTTTTTAAGGTATTGCACACTATTTATTTTTTTGCATCCAGAAATGTCCCATAGCTTGGCGTCAAACTGATTTCATAATCGGCCACTTTCTGATTCTGTTGGTTTTTCTTTAATTCCTGCAGGGTCTTCTGCTGTTCGGCTTTAATCAGATGAATACAGTTTTTATCAAGATCAAGAATCAATTTCACCAGATTATCGATCTGATTTTTCTGTTCCAAACTGCAGCCATTACCACTGCCATTTTCACAAATTTTCAATTCCAGCTTTTGTAGTTTAACAATCAGTTCATCCCGTTCTTCCAGTATAGCAGCAAGCGATTCCCAGTCTTCAATCTTACTGATAATCTCTTCGCCCTTTTCCACATAGTCTTTTAAAATTTGAATTTTTTCCTGACAAAATTCGGATGGCTGTTCATTCATTTTAAAGTCCTCGAGGTTTTATTGAATTATTTATTTTTTCGGCTTCTTTAAAAGAATCTTTCAAATCTCTGATTAAAGACCAAAGATCATTCATCAGTTGAAGATCCCGACTTACACCAACCTCGCCTAGCTTTGTATGGATAAACCCATACATTTCATTAAGCTCAATAGAAATCGGATATTGCATATCCAAAGACAGATTTAAAGAAGAAATAATCTTTTGACATTTTCCGATAGCATTAAAAGCTTTCACGTTTTCTTCACGCTCAGTAAACAGTATGGCCATTTTCAGTTGTTTTGTGGCTTCTTCAAAAAGTTTCACCACCACTTCGCCTTTTGATAAACTTTCAATGGCATATCTTTTGGACTCCTGATAAGCATTTGCATATTGCATGACAATTCCTCCTTTCTATCAATGATACCGATCTCGCTTATGCCCCAGATGAAAATTGTGTAAGAATTGAACTTTGGTTATTCAATTGCTGCAAAGCAGTTTCCAAAGCTGAAAACTTATTCCAATAGTAAGTTTCCTGGTCCTTTAATTTCGTTTTTAAATCGTTGATGCTCTTATTTGTTTTTGTTATATTATCATAAATGCTATTTTCTGTATTAGATAGCGTCGAGTCATAACCAGCCATTTCAATTAAAGAGCCTCGCGTTCCTTTAACGCCGGATGTTTTAGCTGCACTGTTAATAATATTATTCAGTTGTTGCGCCAAACCAGTGTCGGCCGTCGTAAATAATTCCTGAATGGCATTTCCCTTTGTTTCAATGGCTTCGGTGAGCTTATCCTCATCGATTTTCAACTTGCCATTTTCAGCATAACCAGCAGATGTAATACCAAGATCATATAGGCTGATTCCACCTTTTACAGCACTTCCATATATCATTGTCTGCATCTGGCTAGCAATACCTTTTATCAGCGGATCACTCCGTAAAAGCCCAACCTTTGCCTTCTTTTCCCATGCTTCAATTTCTTTTTCGCTCATATCTGCCTTTTGTTCTTCGGTCAACGGCGGATACTTAGCGTCATAATCTTCCTTCACCAATTTGTTCATGGTTTCAATCATACTATTATAGTCATTAACGAAGTTTGTAATTTTTTCTTTCAGGCTGGTTGCATCAGCCTTAGAGGTCACTGTAATCGCATCGGCTGATAATTCCTTGAGCTCAAGTTTCACTCCATCGACATCAACTGTATTTGATGTTCTGATTATCTCCTTGCCATTAACCGACAGTATGGCATTTTTACCGAGTGTTTCAGTTGCCCCGGTACCGCCAACGCCGGTTGTCAAACCAAGTGCCGTCATCAGATTCCCATTTCCCGGGGTTTCTGTGATGTTAATGTTATCGCCTGCGCCACTGTTTTTGGCAGTCATGGTAAACTGATCGCTAATGGATGAATAGGTCAGGTTCACGCCAGCTTCGCTGGCATTTATTTTACTCATAACAGACGATAAACTCTCAGTTTTAGCAAATTCAAAATCAATTGAATTGATGGTAAGTTTCACTTTTCCGTCAGCTCCCGGAACAAGCGCATTGGTAAACTTCAAATCTTCCAGCGACATACTTGTGGTCATTTTATTGGACTGCTTGTCTTCCAGTCCCAGGTAGCCCAACGTTGCGGTATCATCGTTTAATGCATGGATTGACAAAGTTGAGCCCTCTGTCGCATTAAAAGATAGTTGATCTCCCGCTAAATCAACCTCGACCAATGGATTCGTTGCATCTTTTTTCCCAAAGGCAGTTGTTATTTTTGCTTGCAGTGCTTCTTTAAAGGACGAGCCCCCAACTGCATTAACAAAGGCCTGATCGAGGGTAATCGTTTTAACAGTACCATCCAGTTTCATCAAAAATGATTTGCTGTTCGTTACATCAATGCCGGTTAGCAATGACGCCTGATTTAAGGTGCCACTTAAGGGTTTGGATACACCTTCGTCACTCTTTATTGTCTGATTAGTCGCCAATTGAGTAATGGCATTAATCGTTATCGATCCCGCTGATGCCGCACTCGTAGTAGATGCCGCAACCTTTGTTGAGGAAGAAGTTGCGCTGACTGAACTAAACATCGCCGCACTTCTGAAATTTGTAGTCGATAATACATCCAGATACTTACTTTGAAATTCTTTAAGAATTTTTGAAACGTTACGATATGATGTTTGCTTCCATTCCAATTTTTGTATATTCTGCTCTTGTTTCGTAATCTTCGAACGACTGGCACTTGTCAGGCTTTCGACCAAAGAATCCGTATCCAGGCCAGAAACCAAGCCAGCCATTCCGGTTTTGGCTGACAACGTTGATAATGTACTTGTTGATGAATTTACTGAAGTTGCCATTTTCTATCCCTCCAAACTTAATTTTTTAATCACTTTATTTTTCTGTTATAGTTTTAGTTTTTTATCGTTTTTTTGTTCGTTACATGATATATCGTCCCCTGTCAAAAAAACTTTAGCCTTCTTTTTGATAAATAGACGGTTTTACATATTTAAAAGAATGATCAACCGATGCCAGCGACTCACTTTGTCCAATGAAAAAGTAGCCCCCCGGCAGCAACGCATCATAAAATTTCTGAACAACGTCGTTTTTTGTGGGTTTATCAAAATAAATCATCACATTTCGGCAAAATATCGCATGAAAGGGTTTTTTAAACTGGAACCGGGCCAGCAGATTAAAGTTTCGATAAGCGACCCCTTTTCTGATCGGGTCCGTAACCGACAAATACTCTTCATCGTAATCCATAAAATATTTCCGCTTCCATTCCATGGGAATCTTAGAGAGCTCTTCCTTGGAGTAAACCCCGGATTTAGCAGTCATTAAGACCTTGTCTGAAATGTCAGATGCCAGGATGGTACTCTCCCATGAGTTTACCTTACTGCCTAAATAATCATGGGTAATCATGGCCAGCGTATAGGGTTCCTGGCCCGAAGAGCAGCCAGCACTCCAAACCCGCAGATCTTTGGTTTTGGTTGTTTCGTCCACCCAAGGAAGAACCTGTTGTTTGTAGAAATCAAAATGTTCGCTTTCCCGTAAAAAATAGGTATGATTGGTGGTCAGCTTATTAATGAGCACACTGATTTCATCGTTCTTTTTATCGTTTTTTACATACTCAAAATAATCCATATAGTTGTCATAACCCAGTTGGGAAACATAGTGACTCAAGCGCCCCTCAATCAGGTGTCGCTTTTTTCGTAAATCAACACCGTAGTTGGAATGCACGTAGGTTGTGATCGCCTGAAATTCGTCTTCCTTAAGTTTTATCATTTTCTTACCTCATAAGTTTATCTTTAAACTAATCTTAAATTTATTCTAGTAGTGGTCTAAAATAGCCGGGATATCAACAATCAGACTGATGCTGCCATTTCCTAAAATCGTACAACCGGCAATCCCTGAGTTTTTAATTGAATAATGATTCAGGTACTTGGGAATCGGCTTAACAACGATCTGATGTTTCTTAATCAGATCATCCATAAACAGGCAGGCAAATGTATCGCCAGAATCCACCAGCATTAAAATACCATCTTCAATATGCGTTTCGCACTTTTTATCTTCAAAAATATCATGAAGGCGAATCAGTGGATAACATACCCCACGAATCATAACCATTTCGTTGTTGTCCGGATCTTTAATCAACTGGTTGGAAGTAATCTTAAATGTTTCCCGAATATTGCTGATCGGGATTTCATAAATGTCTTCCCCAACCAGAACTTCCATCCCGGAAATAATCGATAAAGTCAAAGGAATTTTCAGGAAAATATTGGTACCCGATCCTTTTTCACTTTCGATGGAAATCGATCCGCCAACCTTTTCGATGTTCTTCTTGACCACATCCATCCCAACTCCACGTCCCGAAAACTCAGTAACCGTTTCTTTGGTAGAGAAACCTGGGGCCATGATCAGATTGAGAATTTCTTTTTCGGAATATTCTTCTTCTGGTTTGACCAACAATTTTTTCTCTTTGGCTTTTTCCAGTATCCCTGCCGGATCGAGACCTTTGCCATCATCACTGACCGAAATAATAATATCGCCACCAACATTCTGAGCTGATAGAATGACCTTGCCAACCGGGTTTTTCCCGACAGCAATTCGTTCTTCAGCACTTTCAAGGCCATGATCCATGGCATTTCGCACCAGATGCATCAGCGGATCGGCAATTCCATCGATGATGGTTTTGTCAACCTCGGTACTTTCACCCATCGTGATGAATTCAACTTCTTTTTTCAGCTTTTTGCCAACGTCTCGAACAATCCGTTGCATTTTTTTGAAGGTACCAGCAATTGGAATCATCCGGATCGACATGACGATGTCCTGTAATTCATCGGTCAGTTTCTGCAATTGGGTCGAGGCTTTTTCAAAACTCTCATCCCGTTTGCCTTCCATCCCAACGCTGCCAAAGACCATCGATTCGGTAATAACGATCTCACCAATCAGATTCATCAGCGTATCCAGCTTATTCAGATCGACGCTGATAAGATTTTGGACGTTATTTTTTTGCTTATTCGCATCATTGACTTTTTCCGGCGCTTTTTTACCGATCTCAGCAACCTCAGGTTTTGCCTCAATTTCCAGTTCCGCAACTTCTTCCTGGGAACAATCGAGAAATTCAATGCTTTTAACCGATAGAATACTTAAAGCGATATTTTCGATCGTCTGTTTGTCGGCCTTTGTTTCAACATGACAATAGAAACCATTCTTCAAGATAATCCCAGCCGCTTCCGGATTATTATTCAATTGCTCCGGAATCGTTTTTGATACCTTGCCGATAGATTCCAGTTTGTTAACCAGCATAAACGCGCGGATGTTTTCCATTTGCGAGTCTTCATTAAAGCGGGTATGGATGCAATAAACATTCGGTTTTTCATTGGTCAAAACGAAGTCAGCAGGTTCTTCAGATAGCTCACTATCGTCATTGACAAGCTCATCAAAACTCATATCACCAAACAAATCATCTTCAACTGTCGTTTCCAACACTGTTGATGCATCATCATCCGAAGATCCGATGATTTCTGCCTGCGCTTTTACAGCGGGATCCTGCGATAATCCTTTGATCCGATTTAAAAACGCATCTGTTTCGACAATTAATTCTTCATTTTCATCCAACAGGGTTTCGTTATTTTTTATTTTCTCAACTTCACCTTTTAAAAATGTCGAGAAGTTGAGAACTAGATCCATCAAATCCCCGAAGTCCTCCTGCTTGATTCCGTTTTCCCGAATTACGAAAAACAGATCCTCCAACTTATGTGAGGAATGGGCCAGCATATCAAATTCCATCATCGCTGAAGAGCCTTTTATGGTATGCATAATCCGGAAGATTTCATTAATGTCATCCGGTGTCAGTTCCGCATTGTCTTCAGATTGAAGTAAAATTTCCTCTAATTGATCAAGCAGTGTTTCCGATTCAAAAATATACATCTCTAAAATGGAATCATTTCCAGAATCATAATTACTCATTTTGTCCATCCTTTATATACACGAAATTTTTATCTTATTTTATTATATCGGCTTTTTGTATTAAATGCACTTTATTTTTTTATCTCTTATAATATACCCCAAGTTACAGGACTTTATCAGCCTAAGCGATGTAATTTTCATCTAAATTCCGAGCATTAAATTATTCATCTTTTATTATATCGACAAAATCAGGAGATTCCTTAGAACTATCTAAAATACTAAACAAAACTTGATCGATTCTGATCTACTTTTAAAATCAATTCTGAAATGATTGATTATCTTTTGCTAATACAGTATAATCTAAACATTAAGTAACGTATGATCACCATTCGTTTACCCGCAAATTTATCTTAGCACAAATAGAAAGGAGCTCTCTGTTGGATAGTATCAAAATCACCTCAACCGTATCCACCCCAAAAGTCAACGATATACCAAGTAAACACACCCCCACCGATTCACTTTTTGACATCAATAACCTTGATAACGCTGTCAAAATAGAACCTGTTTCAGAAAACTACCAAAAGGAGAGCTTCCGCGAAACGCTGTTCCAGAATTTACAAAAAGAAATTCTAAAACCGCTGATGAACAGCACCACCGCCGAGGCCGATGCGTTGCGTAAACTGGTGCTGATCTCTCAGCTTTTTGAATCTTCAGCCGGTGCCCTTCCCAAGGAACTATTGGACGGTCTTTTTATCAACTCTCAGGATCTTTTAAGTGAGCTCCTGTTGCGGGATAAAACCGATTCCGTCTTTAAAGGATCTTTTTTTGATAGTCTGCGATCACTGGCTAAACTGGAAGGGTACCCCCAGTTAAAAGATGCGATCGTGTCGATTCTCAGGCATTATGATGCCTATATCAATCGAAATCAGACCCTTAATGGTATCTTTTTAGAAACCAGCCGCTTACTGATGACACTTCCGTCTAAAGAACGGGCCTTACTTGAACAGCAGCTGATAAAACTGGAAGCGGTTTTAAGTAAGTCAAACGATCAAACAGCGCTGAACAATAAAGGACTGATCAACAAATCCGCCTCCGATGAATTAGACATTAACAGATTGCTTAACTTAGAATCCGCGACCACAAAAAAAACGCAACCCACTCAAGAGCTACAAAATATCATCAATTTGAAGGCCGCCCAGAATGGTAAACTAGGTGATCAATTAGAACAGCGCTTGTCACGAATCGAAACCTTGTTAGGCACTAAAAATCTTAACTATCAGGAAATTCAGCAGCTACTCAAAAACGAGACCATTCCAGCCCTTCGTCAAATTTTACAATCTCAGGCTTATAGCGATAAAACCTATCAATCCGTGGCAACCATTATCGATCATATTGTCCGCTATGACAAAGGGAATCCTGAGCTGCTGGAATCTACGGTGATGCGGTTTTCCCAGGCTTTAAAACCGCTTTCCAGCTTGACCGATGCCGAGATTGTCGATATGAAGAACCAGCTTTTTCTGCACGCCAAAGAAGCCGAAATTTTATCGGAGCGATTGGAATCATCTTCACGTAATCCCGGCGAAGGCGAAAAGGTTGCGCTGGCCCAACTGTTGGAGCAGGCCCTGGATGAAAAAAATTCCAACAAAATTATCAATTCGGCCCAGAATTTATTAGAAACGATGGTGCGAAATGAAAGTCCGATCTTTACGATCATGCACTTTCTGATTCCCTTGCGGTTTCTGGATGAAAACTCTTACGGCGAATTTTTTGTGGACAAAGACCCCACTGCCAAAAAAGGTGAAAAAGGGAACGCCGAAAACGCCACCGATATTTTCTTTACGATTCAATCCGATCGATATGGAAACTTTGAGGTGGAGCTGCTGGCCAGAGATAAAAATATTACCCTAAATATCAAATCACCGGCGCCGCTGGTTGAAACATTAAAAGCCACCAGAGAACAGTTAAAAACGATTGTCGAGGAGCAGGGCTATTCCCTGACCGGTTATGGTGTCGGTGAATACATACAAAGCCAGACCATCCTGCAACGTTTCCCTAAACTGGCTTTCAGAAAGGTAGGTCTCGATGTCTCCATCTAAGGATAAAAAAACAATTAAAAAGGCCGTCCATATTCAGGACGGCCAGATAAAAAAAAATAACGCCAGCGATCCGGACAAACCGCTCAAGGTAACAGCCCTGCGCTATGATCCCGAGAAAAACAATTCCCCCGTGATTGTTGCCGCCGGGACAGGTTTTGTCGCCCAGAATATTTTAAATGTTGCTGAACAAAACGGCATCCCCATCTATCACGATGACTCCGCTGCGACCCTGCTGTCGAAGCTCCAGATGGGCCAGGAAATCCCGCCGGAGTTGTTTCAGATTGTCGTTAATATTTATGTGTCGCTCCTGAATCTGGCCGAGGGAAATGATGTCGGAGATCGGTTGTTCTGATTTCCGATGGTCTTGCAACACTTATCTCAGGCTCCGCTTGGCTTCACGATTCAAACCGGCAGTGTGTTTTGCAAACAAGGTTTCCCACTCGCTTTGAAACGCTTTATAGACAGCGGGATATCTTTTTTTGATCTGCATAATTGCCCAGGCAATCTCTTCATTACAATCTTTATATTCCGCAATTGTTTGATAATAATCCTCGCTAAACCCTTCTTCCGGTTCGACATCGCAGCTTTCATAAAAATGTTTCAATGCAACAACTTTTACATAGGGAATCAGATAGCAATCACGATCCAGACGTCGAATCCCGCTATCCAGCGCTACCAATGGCACCAGTTCTTTTTTTAACGCTTGCAGATCTCTGTCATTTTTATCGATAAACAAGGCCAGCTCGATAAACGCCATTGCGTCTTCAAAACGCCCTGCGTCATGATAAGCACCATATTCATCAACAAAAACACTTGTTAAATAAGCCTGCTCTTCCTGATCCTCAATCAAGCGGAGCAGTTTTTTCATGCGACTGATAATGTGGTTGATTTCCGTCTTCTTCTCGAGTTCCAGTCCCGCAATTAGCCAGTCAATCATCAGATAGATGTGATCGGGTTCACTTTCTTTGATTGGTGGCACTAACTTAGAAGTAACCTGCCACAGATTTTCATAATCCCGCAAGCCCTTATAAATTGGAATAGCAATTTGATCAAACTGCGTTGTCGATGCCGGATATTGTACTTTTGAGCGGATCATCTCCTTCAGCGCCACTTCCAGAAAACCATGATCCACCAGCAATTTAAGCTTTAAAAAGGAAAAGTCTTCACAATCTTCCGGGTTTAACTTCTCAATTGCTTTTTGGAAATATTTTTCGAAATCCGTCAATTTACCCTGGGCCAGGTACAACTCTGCCTTAATTAAATACCCCTGGATATTATCCGGATCCATTTCGATTATTTTCGACAATGTTTGATGAGCCCTCTTATCATCCCCGGTCATGACCTGAATCATGGCATTGTTCATTTCTTTTTCAATTTTTGGCCCAAATTTTCTCAGCACATCATATTTTCGCCGCTCGTCGGGATTTTTCAGCGTTTCATAGGCCTTTCTGATCTGCTGAAATTCTTCCGGGTGGGTTTCCGGTGGAAACGCTCTTACTTTTTCAAAATATCGCTCTTTAATTTTTTCCGGACCAGCCTTGGCAGTTGTTCCCAGAATCTTGTAGTAATCTTCCAGCCGGTTCCTTTTTTGTCGGTCAAAAACACCTTTTTTAAACATCCTGCCGCTCCCTAATCCAAATCCAGTTTAATCAGCAAGTCGGTTGCTTCTTCAATCGCTTCAACAACAGCGCTTCTTTCCTGTGTGGCCATAGCCGCATCAATTAACTGAAGCACCTGATCTTCGACCGGGGTTATCTTAGCTAACAAATCCGTTTTGAGCTGCTTAAGCTCCTGTTTCAGGGTTTCCAGATCCTGATTTTCCAGCCCTGGGTAGCCAAAATCCCCCTGCGCTTGAAAATCAAATGCATCGATAAAACTGATCTGAGCTTGATTGCTCTGGTGCTCTGCTGTTTTTGTTTCCAGCAGAGCTTCAATTTTCTTGACACTTGCTCGAAAGACCTCCATCGAGTCCCGTTGCAGCTCATCTTGCATGTTGACAATAACTTTCTTTCCCGTCGACTCCAATTCGGCGGTTACTTCCAGAATGCCGTTAATATTATAAAAAAAGCTGACATTAATACCTTCCATCCCGGCTGGTGCTGGTGGAATCCCGTCGACTTGAAATTCGCCCAGAAAATGATTGTGTTCGACCCATTCGTCTTCCCCCTGAAACACTTCAATCGAAACGGTGCTCTGTCCATCACCGCAGGTGGTGAATGGTTCGGTCTTGCGGACTGGAATGGTGGTGTTTCGGTCAATAATCTTTTGAAAGCCGCCGGGTTTCAGCTGGTCATCGTCATCAACCTTTAAAACCGCAATGCCCATCGCAAAAGGCGCAACATCAGTGGCAATTAACTGCTGTTTAAGCAGCAGACCCGACTTAATACCAGCCTGAACCGCCGCCCCCAAGGCAACCGCCTCGTCCGGATGGATCTCTTTTTTCGGTTTTTTATTAAAGTATTCCTGTAGCAACTGCCCGACTTTAGGAATCGCTGTGGAACCGCCGACAAGCAATACATCGCGAATTTCAGAAACATCCAATTGGGCATCGTCCAGGGCTTTTTTTACCAGTAGCATCGTTTCATCAAGATACCCCTTAATCATCGCTTCGAATTGATCGCGGGTGATTTGGGTATAGATTCCCAACGGCTTATGATCCTTGACCACAACGATAGGAATGGCAATCTCAACCACCGCTTTTTTAGAAAGCTGTATTTTTATTTTTTCAGCCTCGGTTTTTAAGATATACCTGGCCTGAATGCTGGTTCGGGGATCAATGCCATCGGTATCAATCATATACTCAGCCAGAAAATCAACCAGCTTCCAGTCGAAATCTTCACCGCCCAGAAAATTGTTACCTGCCGAAGCTTTTACCTCCAGAATGCCCTTCATCATCTCAACAACTGAAACATCAAAGGTGCCACCACCCAAATCATAAACCAGAATATTGGCCTTTTTCTTGAGGTTGTTGAGTCCATAAGCCAACGCAGCGGCTGTTGGTTCATTGATAATCCGCTCCACCACAAACCCGGCAATTTCACCGGCCTGTTTAGTCGCCCGGCGCTGTTCATCAGTAAAGTAAGCCGGCACCGTAATAACGGCTTCCTTTTCACCTTCACCCATGGCGGCATCGGCATACTTTTTCAGTTCTTTTAAAATAACGGCCGAGGCTTCCTCTGGCAGCAGCCGACGATCGGCAATCGTCAGTTCGGATTTTTGGCCCATCTTCCGTTTGATTGCTGTCAGTGTTCGTTCCGGCATCGCAATGACCGCATCTTTGGCATCCTGTCCGACGACGACCTGATTATTTAAGCCAATCATGATGACTGAGGGAATTAATTTTTCACCTTTAAATGAAGGAATAATTTCCGGTTCACCGTTGGCATTGATATAGGCAACTGACGAATTGGTTGTGCCCAAATCGATTCCCACAATGGGGCGCTTTCTCGTTAACTCATTATTCATAGTTACTGTCTCTTTCTTTTATTATTCGTTGCTGTTACTGAGTGTCATTACCTGAGCTTTTCGGATCACTTTTCCTTCACCATCAATAAACCCCCGACGAATGACTTCGATCACCTCATAGGGTTGCCGTACTTTATTCTGATCTGCCAGTTCAGCAATTGTTCTGACCTCCACCGCTTCGGCGAAGATCGGGTTAAAACTTGATCCCAGGAGTTCAAGCTCACGAATTCCCACCTTTGCCAACCCTTCCAACTCCGAACCCTGCAGGGCGCTTAAGAAGGCCTGCCATTCATCGGGAATGTTTTCCCGGCTGTTCTGCAGCACCCCATCGATGGTATCGATCGATTCGATCAGGGTTGACACCAGCATCCGGTTGCTGTTTTCCCGGATGGCCAGCTCGGTACTCGCCTGCCCTTTCTGGCAAAGCTGTGTTAGATCGCCAAGATTTTCATAGATTGGCGTCACCTTGTTGATTAAATCCTGGCCCATTTTATATTGTAATCGCGATAGCCGATTGATCAGCTCAGCATTTTCCTGAATTCGCTCCTCCAGCCGCTCAAACGGCTGTTCATTCGGTGCTGCCAACAGCTGATTCAGACCGTCAGAAATACAGTCAAGTTTATCATTCTGAAGCGGCTGCTCCTGCTTCCAAAATTTCCAGCTCACTATTTTGCTCCATTTCCTTTCTCAGTTCAATTATTTTGTCAGACAATTTATAAGTTGATAAGTTGGTGGCAGGTACCGTCAATCATTCCGTCAATCAAAGTGTCTTGACAATCAGTATACACCATTGCTCGCAAGATGCAAATATAGAGTTTATTCTAAATCAGCCAGACAGGTACATACCAATTCTTTTCGTTGATTGGCAATAGATCGTTCGCCATGCAAATGACACTGCCTGTTCCCACTTCAATTTTCAGCTGTGCCAGACTGCCGAACTTTTCCGGCTCTGTTACTGGCTTCAAGACATCAAAATGCTTAATCGCCGTTTTGCCTGGCGAAGCAGCTTTTTTAATTTCGATGGGATAGAGTATTCCATTTTCCAGAATCAACAAATCAATTTCTTTCTTATCTTTATCGCGATAGTAGTAGATCGGCGGCTCCTTTGCGGCATTCAAGAAGCTCTTGTAAATTTCAGAGAATGTGTAGCTCTCAAAAAAGGCCCCCGCCATCGGCCCCTTTTCCAGGGCCTGAGGATTGCCCCACTTAAGCAGGTAGGCACAGAGACCGGTGTCAAGAAAATGGAGTAACGGCATTTTCGTGACTCGTTTTAAAACATTGTTGTGATAAGGTTGTACCATCGCAATAATATGAGAGGAAACCAAAATGGAAAGCCATTTCTTTGCCGTCGGAGCGGAAATTCCCGACTCGCTGGCAATCTCTTCATAAACAACCGGTTTACCCGTTCTTGCTGCCACAACTGTCATGAAGTGATAAAAAGACATTTCATTGGCCACCTGGGTCAGATCTCTGATATCACGCTGTAGATAGGTCTCGACGTAGGAGCGATAGTAGGTTTCCCAGTCTACATTATCTTCGGCATACAAACGTGGCATCGATCCTTTGAAGATTCGTTCAAATATTTCATTCAACCCTTGCTTTTTGGTGGTCTCCATTCGTCTCATCAGTTGCTTGGGATCAGTCGAAAAAACTTCCGACGCTACACCCGATACTTCGCTGTTAGATAAACCAAGAAGATTGACAATACCCACCCGGCCAGCAAGCGACTCGCTGACATCTTTCATCAGATGAAACGCCTGGGAACCGGTCAGCCAATATTCGCCGTTTTTTTTGTTTCGATCCACTTCCATTTTAATATAAGGCAGCAACTCTGGTGCATATTGGATTTCATCAATCAGAACCGGTGCTGTATACCGCTGCATAAACAGGGCCGGATCGTTCTTGGCCAAATAACGGACATCCGGATCATCGAGAGTAACGATTTGTCGATTACTTTCAGCCAGATTTTGAAGCATTGTTGATTTCCCCACCTGTCTGGGCCCCGTTACCAAAAGAACCGGAAAAGTCTGAATAATCTGCTTGACTGCGTCTTCCGCTGCGCGTTTAATATACATCGCTATCACCTCATTCTTTTAAATAAAAAATCCGACTAAAATAATATCTGATTTTATTTTAGTCGGATTGCTTCGTTTTGTCAATAACTGAATAATCAACACTCCCCCAAATTACTGCTGCAAACGTTGTGAAAGAGCTTTGAGCTCCTGAAAATGGGTATTTATGATTCGATCGCATATTTCATCGGCTATTTCTTCTTGATTGAAATTGGCCACTTCCAGATTGGAACTGCTTTTACTAAAGATGGCTAGATCAATATCACTGTTAGGCCGATTATCACCTCTTTAATTTGCGCGTTTTTTTCAGCAGATTCTAAACCACCCCTCAGTGTTCCCACCTTCTGTTCAATCATTCGAGAATCTCCCAATATCCGGTTGTATCGGAACCAATGCGGGCAATTATTTTTGCTTCTTTTAACTTCACGCACCGCAGTGCGCGAAGTTAAATTTCTAGTCCTTCCTGTTGTTCAGGTGATGAATCTGCTTGATTTTCCATTTCCATCCCCTCAATGCAGACCTCGTATAAAAATCTTTTTAAATTTTTTCCTTCTCCAGTATTATAATAATCAACCAGTTCCTGATTGAAACGAAGTAGATTTTGATCGCTGATCAGCAAAATGCCTGCACCTTTTTGAATTAGGATTTTATTTGCTATTAATAGGCTACTACGCTTATTGCCATCCCAGAAAAGTTGAGAACGGGTTCCGTAAAGAAAATAATTGAGCGCCTGTTCTGTTGCGGAAGCTGCTGGATTTATAATTTCAGACAATCTCTGTTTTACCTGATCAACCTTAGGGATTGGTGGTTGATAATCCGTTCCTGAAATTCCAACTTGACCATATCGAAGGACACCCCACTCAAGACTTTCGTTTCTGGCAACATATTCATTAACTTTGCAAATATAGTCAAGATCAACAGGTTCATCGATGTGAGCTAGCATATAACGCCAGGCATCCCGTAAGTTTAAAACCGTTTGAATATCATCGAGCGTTACATTCGATACGTTGACTCCATTAAGAATTGTTTGTGTTTCAGGAAATGTAATATTTGAACCTTCCAGTTTTGCGCCGATGTATATATTCTGAACCAGCTTTTTTTTTGCAAGGAAAACATTTGCTCTTTGTGATAACTTAATTTTATTCTCCATTGATTCACCCTCAATTTTAATATTGATTTTTTCTAAATAGTATACGCAGTAAAAGACAAGCAGGTTTGTTTTTTTACTGCGCGCACCGCAGTGCGCGAAGTAAGGAACTTTATGAAGCCTTGGGGATTGATCCTCTATCGTAATAAATTTCGGGAATCCAGTGTACATGAATTATGTGACCAATCATCACGCCCTTATCTTGGCGCACTTTCAGGCACTCAGGCAGTCCCGCCAATCGACTGCTATTCCCTCGATCCCGTCGGATTTTCCGTCGAATAAAAATGCGCTTTATTGCTGTTTTCTGCATAAACTCTTTCGTTCTCGATGATAAACTTTGCCGGAAATGGATAAATTGGGTCGAGTAAACGCAGGCCTCTCACGGAAAGTGATTGGCTTTGCGCTCCTCACAGAACTGTGCTGGCGCAATTAACGCACACGGCTCCTCATACTATCATTTACACTGTATAGCTAAGTTCTTGCCTCAATTCGAAGATGCTCACATAGATCTTTCTCTTGTGCTCCCACTTTCTGTTCTATCATTCCTATCATTCGAGAACCTCCCAATGACCTGTAGTACTGGACCCAATGCGGGCAATTATTTTAGCTTCTTGCAGTTTTTTCATGTTTCTTTCAATCGTTCTGACTGATTTATTCAGCTGTTTGCTAAGATCTGCCTGAGTCATGTGCTTATCTAACTTGACTAGATTAATAATGCTCTTTTGAGTGCTGTTCAGCTTAAAAGCATTCTCCCCGACATTCTCCCTTGGAAAGCTTACCTTTAAAAAATTTGGGCTAAATTTAAAAATGCTTCTATCGTACATTTTCAATATTCTCTGAACCCCAGAGCCGAGCTGTTCAACGAGTTTAACGTCTTTAAATACTCGCATTAATTCCTTGTTCCGTGGTGCCGAAATGCCATCAAAGAATTCAGCTTGGTTAAGTTCTTGAGGTAGTCCTCCTGACGAGGTTATCACAAATCTGTCAGCAAATATTTCAAAAACAGGTGGTATTCCATTTGTATATTCATTGTGAATTATAGCATTAATAACAGCTTCTCTAAGTGCCGTTGGGTCAACAAGACGCATTTCTTTACGAACGGTTGAAGTGATTTTAGTCTTTGTAATATTCTCAATTTCTAACTTGTTAAGAACGCTCTCCGTAGCTTTTATCAGTGAGCAATATCCAAATTCCGCATTTTCAATTAAATCTACTTTATCTGTACCCGAATATTTTGCAACTTTCATAGAAATTCCATTTTCATCAGCCAGCAAATAAGCAGCGTAATTAAACTTATTATTTTCCGTATATAATTCTAAATTATTCAGAAATTTATCGTTTAAATCAAACCCATTCTCTTCATAGAATATTTTAAGTTGTTTGAATGATAAATCCTGACGTGGTGAAACAAGCTGTCCCAATGAATTTCTAATTCGTTTTGAATACAACGAATCAATCATTTCTTTGTTCATTTGTTGAACCGTTGTCCCGCCCCTAAGAAAGCAGCCCCCAGGTGACAATAAGTATTTCGATGCTCAATCCCTTCAACATAATGCTTACCGCCTACTACCTAACTGTCTACGCTTAACACCATCAGTTACTCGTTGGTGTCCAAGACTCGCTATGAGTGGTTTGCTAAACCTTGCTCAGTGGGAATCCCACCCACTATATGAAACGCCCTTATCTTGGCGCACTATCAGGCACCTATTCCTTATTCAATTTTCCCATCCAAAAAAGCGTTCAAAATATTTTGGGGAGCTTCATAGTAGAAACTGCTGTTGTAATCATCTATTTTTTCACTGACAAAAGAATGATAGGCTTCAAATAGGGCATCCACGACGGGTAGACCTTTTTCTGTTGCAATGCCGAGAATCACACGCTTATACACCTTACCAATATCCCAATAGCTTGGCACTGCATATTTAGCAGCTGAAATATTGTCATAAGAACCAATTGTGATATTGGATTTATCGATAAAGTCATCACTGACGGTTTCGATATTGTCACTGTGGTAAATATCCGCCAAATTATAAATCTTTTCAACTGCAGTTCGGCCGAGAGCATCGACGGTGACAGACCGTTTGTTTTTAGTTTTTCTGGCGATGTATTCAATTAAACTACATGTAAAAAACAGATTATTTGCTTCTTGACTTTCTCTTCCGATCATCAGGAACCCTCCTCTGCAGATACAACTTCAAGACACATCAGTGCTTCAATAGAGCAAAAATTGATTTGGTGTGTCGGATATTTAAACTTTGCTAATGACCAGAACTGATCCCGAGTGATAACACCATCAATGTAGTCGGCAATATAGTTGTAAATCTGGTCGTTTGCCATTGCGCCAATGAACAATGTCATAGTCATGTGCTGTTCCATTCCGGGAGTCAATTATAAAATCAAGCCGCGCATCCGTCATTTCCTTAAACTCAAGAATATTCAGGCAGGTATTCATTCTTACAGTATAAATACTTACTATCGGTCTATCGTAACGCTTTGCCCAACGTCCCCCCCCGTTCCCTGATAATTTTACAGTAGAATCCACGTCCAAAGTCTTTTGAGTTTTTTCCTTCTATGATCTTTGGATTCTTAACGATCATATTGCCACCGTGGTAAACCGTCATTTTTCCCATATCAGAAACGCCCTTCCATAAGATCTTGTTGCTGTTTGAAATCTCTCTTTCTCGATTTAAACCGTCTTCCCATATATCCGCATCAGGATAATATTAGGAAGGCTGTTTTAAAGATCAGCCTCGATCCATTTATGTACTCTTTACTTAAATAGCTTGGAATATTCTATTGCCCCAGATGCGATATGGTAAACAAACACCGTTTCGCCCAACAGCCGATAAATACATATATATTGATCACAAACCAGAATTCGATAGTTTTGACTTTTTAGTTCTTCATCAGGCACCAGTGGGCAGGATAACGGGAATTCCTCAAGTCGATCCAGTGCCTTAAATATCTTTTCGACAATTCTGCGTGCTGAGTTTACACCGACCTCTAATAAATGATATTCTGCAATTTCCTCAAGTTCTTTCTTTGCCGGTGCAAGCAATTCCACCTTATAATTCGACATCAAATTTTTCCTCGATTGCTTTTCGCATTTCACTTAAGGTAATTGTTTGTTCTCCTGCTATTCTTGATAATTCTGCAGCCATAATTTTTGAACGTAATTTCAATATTTGTTCTCTTTTTTCAAAAGCTTCGATACTCATTACCACAATATCACCTTCGCCATTTTTTGTAATATAAATTGGTTCGTCCGTTTCATGAGCAAGCGTAGATATTTTTCCATAATCGTTTCTTAATGCTGTAGAAGATTTTATAATCATCTTTCCCTCCTCATCTTTCATTAATTATTATGCTATTATTATATGATAATTCTACCTTTAGTTCAAGCTATCATTATGGTAAATTGACTCAGCATGGGAATTCCTAAGGCTCATTTTATTAGCTAAGGTATCTTCCTCATTGGCAGCTTCCAGGCATTTTAAAAAATCTTCTTTATCTTCTCTTTCCTGAAAGATATAGTCCCGATTGTTTCCCCGCTTGATCACATGGTAGATGGCTCCCTGAAATTCAACCCTTGGTTTTCTCCCCATCAATTACTTCCATTAACAAACTTGATAAAATTCATCCTGCAACACTATTTTACTACATCAAATTCAAAATGCAAATAAGTTTATAAAGTAGTGAAGTAGTGTCTGGCACTAAAATCTGTGGATAAGTAGGTGTCCAGCACTTTCTCCCCCTATTAGTCATCTTATTAACATTTTATTGGCAGCGACAGCGGATATCCCAATATTCTTACCAATTTCTTTAAAGGTGTATCCCTGTTCCACCGCCGCTTTGACATAAGAAATCTTATCGTCACTTAAGCATCTTTGTCTTGATCCTGACTTAATCAATTGAAATGCTTCTTCATTGGCAACCACACGTCTTAAAATTTCATCTAAGGTCTCATTGTACNGGCAGCTTCCCGAAGGGTTGTCATTTTTCTGTTCCNCTTCACCAATAACCGCACCTGCTTCATAAAAATCTTTCAGCTTAACAATGTCTTCTTTCTGTTCCATAAAATTTTTATATTCGACCAAGGCCACTGTCCGGTTTTCAGAAAACATCTTTAAAATCTTATCAATATGCACCTGCTTTTTAATGTTATTGCGATAGAACTGATCACTGCTCCAGCCATAGTCAGCCATATTGTGATGCATCTTCGCTCTGACCGGATTTGCGTGAATGTATCTGAGTANGGTAAAAAGATATTTGTCATCGTTTATCAGAATACCTTTATATCTGCCGCCAAAAACGTGATCCGTACGATTATGTCTTTTATTGTAGTTTTTGCTGTAGGAATTATTAACTTTCTGCATGATTTTATTCAACGGCATTTCTTTTGTCTCGATAATCAAATGGTAGTGATTATCCATAATCACATAGCCTAACAG